>RECW01000279.1 GCA_007693835.1 Paracoccaceae bacterium
TCCTCGATGGTGTCGTCGAACTCGGCCGAGGCCATGGTGGCGCCGCCGACGCCGTCGCGCCCTGTCTTGGCGCCGAGATAGACCACCGGCCGCCCGACGCCCGAGGCGGCGGAGTAGAAGATCGCGTCCGCCCGCGCGACGCCGGCGGCGAAGGCGTTCACGAGGCAGTTGCCGTCATAGCCCTCGTGGAACCGCACCTCGCCCCCCACGGTCGGCACGCCGAAGGCGTTGCCGTAGCCGCCGATCCCCGCGACGACGCCCGCGACGAGGCTCCGCGTCTTCGGATGCTCGGGCCGCCCGAAGCTCAGCGCGTTCATCGCCGCCACCGGCCGCGCCCCCATGGTGAACACGTCGCGCAGGATGCCGCCGACCCCCGTCGCCGCGCCCTGATAGGGCTCGATGTAGGAGGGGTGGTTGTGGCTCTC
Organism: Paracoccaceae bacterium; assembly: GCA_007693835.1. Classification (GTDB taxonomy): domain Bacteria; phylum Pseudomonadota; class Alphaproteobacteria; order Rhodobacterales; family Rhodobacteraceae; genus Rubrimonas. The sequence continues at coordinate 426 of RECW01000279.1, forward strand.
CATCTTGAAGACCACCGCCAGCTTCTCGCCGTCGGGGCCGTCGCCGATGTCGACCACGCCCGCGTTCTCGCCGGGGCCGCAGATCACCTGCGGGCCTTCGGTGTGGAGCGTGCGCAGCCACTTCTTCGAGGACTTGTAGGAGCAGTGCTCGTTCCACATCGCCGAGAAGACGCCGAGCTCCGTGAACGTCGGCGCGCGGCCGAGCAGCGCGAGGATGCGCGCGTATTCGTCGGGCTTCAGCCCGTGGTCCGCGGCGAGGGCCTGCGTCACCTGCGGTTCGCGCGTCTCGGCCATGGAACCCTCCCGTCCGGCGGTGCGCGTCGCATCGCGCGCGGGGCCAAGGGTGTCAAGCGGCGGGCGGCGGCGACGGCCGGCCCATCGCTCCGGCGGCCTCGGTGTCGGGCGCGCTGGGCGAGACGCGGTCGGCGCAAGAGGTCCACGAGATGCGGTCTGATCTCGCACGCCACGCCGCGGACGCGGCGACCCGGCTCAGCGGAAGCGGTCGAGCCCGAGGCTGCGGCGGTGCGCGTCGTCGGCCTCGGCCGCATGGCTGCGCCAGTATCCGCTGATCTGGTCGGCCGCCAGGCGGCGCGCGAAGTCGTCGCGCACGCTGTGGATCAGCAGCGTGCCGCGCGTCATGCCGCCGGAGCCGAAGGTGCAGGTGATCGCCGCGTCGTCGCCGCGCCGTCCGACGTCGTCGAGCGTGACCACCCAGCCCGAGCGCCGGACCGTCCCGCCGCCGAACAGGCGGCCATAGGTCGCGAGCGCGGATTCGGAGACGGCGACGCAGGTCTCCTCCGAGAAGACCGATCCGAGGTCGCGCGCCAGCCAGTGCGCCGCGGGCGACGGCGTCGCGGCGAGGGCGAGGGCCACGCCCGCCACCGCGGACGGCAGGCGGCCGCGCTGGGCGACGGGCGGCGATTCCATGGCGCGCTCCCTGAGACGGCTCCCACCATCGCCCCAGAGGCTTAACGGGCGATTGTCGCGCCAAGCGCTGGCCGTTAGCCTTTCGCCACCAGAACGGAGGGAGACTTATGGCGCGCGCCGGTTCGGGCGTTCTGGCGATGGCGCTCGCCGTCGGCATCTGGGCCGCGTGGATCCTCATCGTGCGCGCGACCGTTCAACCGGGGGCGATCGCGCCCCTCGGTCCGCTTGAGCTCGCAGTGCTGCGCTACGCCGGCCCCGCCATCCTCCTCGCGCCGGTGTGGTTGCGGATCGGCGTGCTCCCGCGCGGCGTGGCGCGCTGGCGGCTTGCCGCGATGGTTCTGGGGTGGGGCGCGCCTTTCCCGCTGTTCGCGGCGCAGGGTCTGAAGACCGCCGACCCCGCGCTCTTCGCCGCGCTGGTGCCGGGGGCGATGCCGCTCTGGGTCGCCGCGCTCTCGACGGTTTTTCTCGGCGCGAGGCCGGACTGGCGCGGCCGCGTCGGCCTCGCGCTGATCGTCAGCGCTGTGGGTCTGGCGCTCGCGCCGGCGGCGTTGGCCGGCGACGCGCTGACGCTCGCGGCCGCGCCGTGGCTGCTGGCGGCCTCGTTTTCCTGGGCGGTCTACACGGTGGCTTTCCGCGGCTCGGGGCTGACGCCCATCGAGGCGACGGCGGTGGTGGGGTTCTGGTCGACGCTGGCCCTCGCCCCCGCCGCCTTGGTGGTGGGCGTAGACTATGCGAACCTGCCGACCGCAGCCCTCGCGGCGCAGGTCGGGTTCCATGCGGTGATGGCGGGCGTGGTCTCGGTCGCCGCCTTCGCCTACGGCGTGCAGGCTTTGGGAGCCCAGCGCGCCGCGGCGCTTTCGGCGCTGACGCCGGTCACGGCGGCGGTCGGCGGCGTCGTGGTGCTGGGGGAGCCGATCTCCGGGTTGCTCGCGGCGGCGATCATCGCCGCGACCGCCGGGGTGGCGTTGCTCAACGCCTCGCCCGGGGTCAGGCCGTCTCCAGCGCGCTGACGAGGCCTGCGAACAAGGCCGCGCCGTCCGCCGGGCCGAGGGTCGCGTCCGCCGCCCGCTCGGGGTGCGGCATCATCCCGAGCACGCGCCGGTTGGCCGACAGCACACCGGCGATGGCGCCTGCGGAGCCGTTCGGATTGGCGCCGCGATAGCGGAACGCGACGCGGCCCTCCGCCTCGATGGCCGAGAGCGTCGCCGCGTCGGCGACGTAGCAGCCGTCGTGATGGGCCACCGGCAGGGAGATCGCCGCCCGCGGCGCATAGGCCGCCGTGAAGGCGCTGTCGGTGGTCTCGACCGTCAGCGCGACGTCCTTGCAGGTGAACTTCAGGCCGCTGTTGCGCATCAGCGCGCCGGGCAGCAGCCCGGCTTCGGCAAGCACCTGAAAGCCGTTGCAGACGCCGAGGGCGAAGCCGCCGCGCCGCACGAAGTCCGCGGCCGCGCGCATCACCGGCGCCCGCGCCGCGATCGCGCCGCAGCGAAGGTAGTCGCCGAACGAGAACCCGCCCGGCAGCGCGATCAGGTCGAGCCCAGGCGGCAGGGCCGTCTCCTTGTGCCAGACCATCGCGACCGTCGCCCCGGCGGCGCGCAACGCCACGGCCATGTCGCGGTCGCAGTTCGAACCCGGAAAGACGACGACGCCCGCCTTCACGGCCGCAGCTCCACCGCGTAGGTCTCGATGACGGTGTTTGCGAGCAGCTTCTCGCACATGGCGCGGACCGCCGCCTCGGCGCGCGCCGCGTCTGTCTCGGCGAGGTCGAGTTCGATGACCTTGCCCTGCCGCGCGGCTTCGACGCCCTCGAAGCCGAGCGCCCCGAGCGCCTGGGCGATCGCCTGACCCTGCGGATCGAGCACGCCGGGCTTCAACGTGACGGTGACGCGCGCTTTCATCGGCCGTGACTCCCGCTGGATCGCGTTGCGGCTCCCCCTATCAGACCGCGCCGCGCCGGAGAAGCACGGCGACAGAAATACGCCCCTGGCGGCTCGGAGCAGGGCGTATCATCCATTTCTGTCGGGTGGTTCGACGTCTTGGAGCGGGCGATGAGATTCGAACTCACGACCCCAACCTTGGCAAGGTTGTTATCGACACCCTAAACGCTTGTTTTCAATGCGTTTTGGTGCGTCTCAATCTGTGCGTTTTCACGTTCTGTCCCGCTGTTTCTGTGCGGTTTCTGTGCGGGAGGGCGTGATGAGGGGCGTTGAAAATGAAAACGCCGTCCCGACTGGCATCGGGAACGGCGCAATCAAGAAGCCTCTGGCGGGGCTGTCAGTTTCTACCGCAGCCGAGACCGGGGCGCTAGCCTATCGTTCGGCTCTCGCGCTCGGCGAGCTGCTGGTCGACCTGCCTCTCCCGCTGGCCCGCGCCATCGTCCGCGGCATGGTCGAGGGCGTCGACGCGGTGCGCGTCGCAAAGGGCCAGCCGGCCGGGATGGTCGAGGCCGTCACGGTCGAGGTCATCCGGCCGGTTGAACCTGATCTGCCCGACTTCCTCAAAGACCGCTCCGATTGGCGCATGGATTTGATGCGCGCGTGGTCCGCTCTCCCGCAAGAGGACCGGCTGGCGTTCCTCGCCAGGGCGACCGGCGAAAGGAGGGCCGCGTGATGGCGGACGGGACATTTGCGGCCGGCGACGACTGGCTGGATGGCGCGGCTGTCGAGGTCGATCTTGAAGGGCTGAAAGCCGAGACGGCGCGGCTCAATGCGCTCGGCGATGCGGAGTATGAGCTGGAGCGCAACCGGGCTGCGAAACGCTACGGCGTGCGGCCGGGATACTTCGACGCGCAGCGCAAGAAGGCGCGGCCGAAGAAGGAAGCCGACGACGACGCGACCGGCGAGGAAGCCGTCGAGGATCTGGAACCTTGGGAGGATCGCGTCGACGGCGCGTCTCTGGCCCATGAAATCCGCGACCGTCTCCGGGCTCATGTCGTGTTCGAGCGGGCCAGCGACGCGGACGCGCTCGCGGTGTGGCTGCTGGCGGCGCACGCGATGGACGTCTGGGGCCTGTTTCCCAAGGTGCTGATCACGGCGCCCGAAAAGGCGTGCGGAAAGACGACGCTGCTCAACGTGCTCGGCGCTCTCGCGCCGCGGGCGCTGGCGGCGAGCAACGCGACGTCCGCGGCGATCTTCCGCGGGATCGAGCTTTGGTCGCCTACGCTGCTGTTGGACGAAATCGACACATGGGCGCACGAGAACGCCGAGCTGCGCGGCGTCATCAATTCGGGCCACGAGCGCGACCAAGCCTTTGTGCTGCGCTGCGTCGGCGACAACCACGAGCCGCGCCGGTTCTCGACGTGGTGCCCGATGGTGCTTTCCGGCATCGGCACGCCGAAAGACACCATCGTCTCCCGTTCCGTCGTGGTCGGGCTGCGTCGGCGTCTCCCGTCTGAGACGGTGCAACGGCGGCCCGTCGACCTGAAAGCGCGGATGCTGCGCGTTCGGCGTCAGTCGCTCCGCTGGATAGAGGACAACCGCGTCAGGCTCTCGACGTCGGAAATCGAGCCTCCCGAGTGCGGAGACGACCGGCGCCGGGACAACTTCACGCCGCTCTGGCGCGTCGCTGCGGCGCTCGGCGGCGAGTGGCCGGCGAAGATCGAGGCGGCCTATCTCGCGGGCGTCGAGGATGA
>RECW01000112.1 GCA_007693835.1 Paracoccaceae bacterium
TCTCATCCCAGATGCGGCGGGCGCGCGTAGTAGGGAAGCCGCTCCTCCCGCACCGGCGTCCCGGCGCCGCGGACCGCGGCGACGTGGGCGGCGATGTCCTCCAGCGGCGCGAACCAGACGTCGCCCCGCGCCAGCACGCCCTCCAGCCAGCGCTCCATCGCCCGCCACCGCGCCAGGCGCCCGGTCAGGAAGGGGTGGAAGACGCCGATCCAGAAGCCGCCCGCCTCGTACTGCGCGTCGAACTCCTCGAAAAAACCGCGCAGGCCGTCCGACGGGGCGCGGACCGGCATCAGGTAGCCGATCTCCTCGTAATGGGCGAACGGGGGCCAGTCGTCGCTGCCCCAGTGGACGGGCAGCTCCAGAATCTCGCCCGCCGCGGTGCGCATCGCGTAGGGGATGTCGTCGGCCATCAGCGAGCTGTCGTAGAGGAAGCCGTCGGCGATCAGCCGGTCGAGCACGCCTTGCGTGACGTTGTAGACCGGGGCGCGGTAGCCGCGGGGCTTGCGCCCGGTCATCCGCACGTGAACCTCGGTCGCCCGGTCGAACCAGTAGCCCTGTTCGGCGTCGGAGTGGCTCGCCGGGTTCTCGTGCAGGTAGGAGTGGTGGCCGATCTCGCAGCCGGCCTCGAGGATCGCCTCGACCGTCTCGGGGTAGGTCTCCATGCACCAGGCGGGCATGAAGAAGGTCTGCCTGAGCCCGAGGCGGCGGTAGGCGTCGAGGATGCGCGGCACCGCGACCGTCGGCCCGTAGCGGCCCATGCTGATCGGCGCGAGGCGGTCGAAGCCGTCGGTCGGGCGCGCGACGTGGATCAGGCTGTCGGCGTCGACGTCGAAGGTGATCGCCGCGGCCATGCGGGCCCCGTTCGGCCAGGGGATCGGGTTGCGGATCATGACGGTTCCCTCAGTGCATGGCCGCCCCGCCGTCGGCGGAGAAGCACTGGCCGGTGACGAAGGCGGCGCCCGCGCCGCAGAGGAAGGCGACCACCGCCGCGACCTCCTCGGGCCGCCCGATGCGGCCGAGGGGGTTGGCGGTCTCCAGCGCCTGCTCCGCCTCTGTCATCGCTGCGAAGCCGAGCAGGGCGGTGTCGGTCGGGCCGGGGGCGACGGCGTTGACGCGGATCGGCGCCAGCTCCCGCGCCCAGGAGCGCGTCAGCGACAGGATCGCGCCCTTGGTCGCCGCGTAGGCCGACGCGCCGGCGCGGCCGAGATAGGCGAGTTCGGAGGCGACGTTGACGATCCGCGCCTCGCGCGCCAGCAACGGCAGCGACGCCTGCGTCACGAGGATCGGCCCCTTGACGTTGATCGCCAGCAGGCGGTCGACCGCCTCAGGCGCGACCGCCGCCAGCGGCGCCTCCGCGAGCACGCCCGCGTTGTTCACCAGCGCGTCGATCCGCCCCGCCCGCGCGGCGATCTCCGCGAAGGCCGCGGCGACGTCGGCGGGGTTCGAGACATCGGCCGCCAGCACGCCCGGGGCCGCCGCCATGTCGAGCCCGATGGTCTCGAAACCCTCGGCCGCGAGGGCGGCCATGGTCGCCGCGCCGATGCCGCGGGCGGCGCCCGTCACCACGGCGACCCGGCTCACCACGGAACCTCGCCGCGGTCGACGCCGAGCGTCTGGCCGGTGACGTTGGCGGCGAGCGGGGAGGCGAGGAAGAGGTAGGGACCGACCACGTCCTCGGGCGCCATCACGCCGCCGGGCAGCGCCTGCGCGGCGGCCGCGGCGTCGAGCACGGCGTCGAGCGTCACGCCGCGCCGCTGCGCCGCGCCCTCGGCCGAGCGCAGCGCCTGCTCGGTGCGCACCCAGCCCGGGCAGACCGCGTTCACCGTGATGCTGCGCGGCCCCAGCTCCTTCGCCCATGTCTTGGTGAGCCCGATCACGGCGTGCTTCGAGGCGACGTAGGCGCCGAACAGCGGCTCGGCGACGCGCCCCCAGATCGAGGCGGTGTTCACGATGCGCCCGCCAGCCCCCATCGACGCCAGCGCCGCCGCGGTGACGGTCGCCATGCCGAGCACGTTCACCTCCAGCACGCGGCGGAAGGCGGCGAGCGTCTCCGCGTCGAAGGCGTCGACCGGCGTGAGACGTTCGAGCCCGGCGTTGTTGACGAGGATGTCGAGCGGGCCGATCCGGTCGACCGCCGCCGCCACGGCCGTCCGGTCCGTCACGTCGGCGACATGGCCGACGCCGCCGATCTCGCGCGCCGCCGCAAGCACGTCCCCGGTCTCCGCGAGCAGGTGGACGCGGGCGCCCGCCGCGGCGAAGGCGGCGGCGACGGCGCGGCCGATTCCCCGGCTCGCCCCGGTGACGAGGGCGACGCGGCCGTCGAAGCGCAGGCCCGCCGCGCCGTCCGCGCAGGAAGGGTCGATCGCCATCCGAAGCCCCTCGCGTCAGGCGGCCCGCCTTCAGGCGCGCCCGATCATCCCGTCGACGTAGCGGCGGAACTCGTCGACGTAGATCTCCAGCCAGTCGTGCAGATAGCCGCGCCGGTCCGAGCCGAAGGCCGCGCCCTCCTGCACGCGCCTGACCATCTCCTGATCCTCCTCGGTGGCGATCTCCAGCACGCGCACGATGTCGGCGACGAATTTCTCCGGGTCCGCCATGCCGGCCATGGCGGCCGGCGAGAACGAGACGCCCCAGCGGGCGTTGGTGCGCCCCGGACCGAGCGGCTCCATCGCCATCCACCACATGAAGTTGGGGTCGATGGCCGCGACGCCGTTGGGGTAGAGGGACACGACGTGGAACTGGCGGCGCTCGTCGGCGTCGATGGCGGCGTTGTGGACTTCGGGCAGATGCTCGGGCGCGTAGGAGTTCGAGTGGATCGAGAAGCCTTCGTGGGCGTGGCCGGGTTCTGCGAGCTTTGTCGGGTTGGTCGGCCCGATGGAGCCCTTGTGGCTGTAGGTGGTGTGGTAGCTCTCGATGAAGTTCTCGACCACCGCCTTCCAGTTGCCCTCCCAGATCTCGGTCTCGACGAAATGGCGGTCCTCGTAGGACCCGACGGCGTAGTGGGCGAGGTAGTCGGAGAGCTTGGACAGCCGCTGCGAGACGGGGGCGAGATCAAGGCGGCGCGAGACGAAGACGAAGCCCTCCCACACGTCGCAGGCCAGCTCCTCGAGCGCCATGTCGCGGGTGTCGACGTTGCAGAAGCCCTCGCGGTCGGCGACGCCGATCAGCTGGCCCGAGATGTCGTAGGTCCAGGCGTGGTAGGGGCAGACGATGCGCCGGGCGTTGCCCGAACCCTCCAGCAGCTTCACGTAGCGGTGCAGGCAGAAGTTGGCGAAGGCGCGAAGGGTCCCGTCCTTCTGGCGGACCACGGCGATGGGGCGCTCGCCGAGCTTCGCGGCCACGTAGTCGCCGGGGTTGGGCGCGGCGCCGGCGCGCGTCACCATCACCCAGTCGCGGTCGAACAGCGCCTCCTGCTCGCGCGCCAGCACGGCGGGGTCGGTGTAGTCGCGCTGCGCGCCGGCGCGCAGCGTGTGGACGGCGTCGCGGTCGAGCATCGCGCGGTTTCCTCCGGTTCTGAAGCCGCGCGCATCCTAACGCCGTCGCCGCGGAGGTCACGCCGAATCCGTGCGCTTTTCGTATGCATACAGGCGAAAACTGCGCGTCACGCAGGCGTCGGCGTGAAGGGCGAGACGGCGGCGGGGCCGAGGGGGCCCGCGGGGAAGCGAATCGCGCCCCCTTCGACTTCGGGCCAGTCGACCGGACCGCCGGGCGCGACGTCGGCGTTCGCGGCGAGCATCGCCGTCCAGCGCGGGCCGCGCCGCGCGGCCAGCAGGAAGCGGCCGGCGCGGGCGGCGCAGGCGATCTCCCGCGTCTCGATCAGAAGGCCGCCTTCGAAACGGCCGGCCCGGACGATCTCCGCGGTCTCGCGCCGCCAGTGTTCGAGGTAGGGCGCGTGGACGCCGTCCTCGCGGAGGATGTCGCCCTCCCAGCGCAAGCGGCCCTCGTCGGGGGGCGCGTCGGGCGGGTAGCCCCACGCCTGTTCGAAGCGCCAGCCGAACACGTCGCCGACGCGCTCGAGCCGGCCGGCGAAGGCGGTCTCGGCGGCGGCGGCGGGGCCGGGCGCGCGGATGTCGCCGCAGAGATCGCCCGCCTGAAGCCAGAAGACGCGGCTCTCCGTGTCGCGCCGCCCGTCGGGGGCGACGTAGAGGGTGCGCCGCCAGAGGCCGGCGAGGTCGGCCACATCAGGCGGCGAATGGGATGGCATGGCGGCGAGACTCCGCTTCGGGGCGCGCCGAGCCTGCCGAGCGCCGCGGCGCGGCGCAAGCGAGGCTTCCCGCCACGCCTTCGCCTCGTTAGCGTCGCGGCGGGTGTCGAAAACAGGGGCGTACGGCGATGCGAAGCGCGCTCGATCTGGTCCGCGCCATCCGCGAGGGCGATCTGACGGCGGCCGAGGTTGTGGAGTCGGCGCTCGCCCGAGCGGCCGAAGTCCAGCCGCAACTCAATCCGTTCGCCGAGGTGCGGGCCGACGACGCCCGGCGCGCGGCGGCGGCGGTCGACGCGGCGCGGGCGGCGGGCCGGCCGCTCGGGCCGCTCGCCGGCGTCCCCGTCGCGATCAAGGATCTGACGCCGGTCGCGGGGTGGCGGACCACCTGCGGTTCCGTCGCGCTCTCCGACCACGTGGCCGACCGCAGCGCCGTGATCGTCCGGCGGCTGGAGGCGGCGGGGGCGGTCATCCTCGGCAAGACCACGACGCCCGAGTTCGCCCATTCGAGCTTCACGGAAAGCCCGCTGCTCGGCGTGACCCGCAACCCGTGGGACCCCTCGCGCACGCCCGGCGGCTCCTCCGGCGGGTCGGCGGTCGCCGTCGCGACAGGCTGCGTGGCGCTCGCGGAAGGCTCCGACATGGGCGGGTCGGTGCGCATCCCGGCCGCGCTTTCGGGGTGCGTCGGGCTGAAGCCGAGCCTCGGGCGCATCCC
>RECW01000280.1 GCA_007693835.1 Paracoccaceae bacterium
CGCTGATCCAGGCCTGCGAAGTCGCGGGCGTCGAGATCCCGCGCTTCTGCTACCACGAGCGGCTCAGCATCGCCGGCAACTGCCGCATGTGCCTCGTGGAGATCGTCGGCGGCCCGCCGAAGCCCGCGGCCTCCTGCGCCATGCAGGTGCGCGACCTCCGCCCCGGCAAGGACGGCGCGCCGCCCGAGGTGCTGACCAAATCGCCCATGGTGAAGAAGGCCCGCGAAGGGGTGATGGAGTTCCTGCTCATCAACCACCCCCTCGACTGCCCGATCTGCGACCAGGGCGGCGAGTGCGACCTGCAGGACCAGGCGATGGCCTACGGCGTCGACTTCAGCCGCTACCGCGAGCCGAAGCGCGCGGCGGAGGACCTGCAGCTCGGCCCGCTCGTCGGCACGCACATGACGCGCTGCATCTCCTGCACCCGCTGCGTGCGCTTCATCACCGAAGTCGCGGGCGTCGCGGAGATGGGCCAGATCGGCCGCGGCGAGGACAGCGAGATCACCAACTACCTCGGCCGCATCCTCGAGTCGGAGATGCAGGGCAACATCGTCGACCTCTGCCCGGTCGGCGCGCTGACCAACAAGCCCTACGCCTTCACCGCCCGGCCGTGGGAGCTGCGCAAGACCGAGTCGATCGACGTGATGGACGCGCTCGGCTCGAACATCCGCGTCGACACGCGGGGCAGGGAGGTGATGCGGATCCTCCCCCGCAACCACGACGACATCAACGAGGAGTGGATCAGCGACAAGACCCGCCACGTGGTCGACGGTCTGCGCCGCCAGCGCCTCGACCGGCCCTACATCCGCGAGAAAGGCAAGCTGCGCCCTGCGACATGGCCCGAGGCGATGGCGCTGGTCGCGAAGAAGCTGAAGGCGGCGAAAGGCAAGGTCGCGGCCGTCGCGGGCGATCTCGCGCCGGTCGAGGCGATGTGGGCTCTGAAAGGGCTGATGGAGAGCCTCGGCTCGACCGCCTACGACTGCCGGCAGGACGGCGCGAAGCTGCCCCGCGACAACCGCTCGGCGTGGCTGTTCGGGAGCACCATCGCCGGCGTCGACGCCGCGAAGGCGATCCTGCTGATCGGGTCCAACCCGCGCGTCGAGGCCCCGGTGCTGAACGCGCGCATCCGCAAGGCGTGGTCGAACGGGGCCGACGTCGCCATGATCGGCGAACCGGCGGACCTCACCTATCCCGTCGAGGCGCTCGGCGCCGGCGGCGACACGCTGAAGGGCGTCGCGGCGTCGGCGTGGGGCGAGAAGCTGCGCGACGGCGGCGTGGTGATCCTCGGGGCCGGGCCGCTCGCGCGCGAGGACGGCGCGGCGATCCTCGGCGCGGCGATGGCGCTGGCGGCCGAGACCGGCGCGGCGTTCTCGGTGCTGCACACGGCGGCGAGCCGGGTCGGCGGCATGGAGATCGGCTTCTCCTGCGACGCCGGCGCCGCAGGCGCGATCGATGCGGCCGATGTCGTGTATCTGCTCGGGGCCGACGAGATAGAGACGCCGAAAGCCAAGTTCGTGATCTACCAGGGTCACCACGGCGACCGCGGCGCGCACCGCGCCGACGTGATCCTGCCCGGCGCCGCCTACACCGAGCAGAGCGGTCTGTTCGTCAACATGGAGGGCCGGCCGCAACTGGCGCTGCGCTGCGGCTTCCCGCCGGGCGAGGCGAAGGAGGATTGGGCGATCATCCGCGCGCTGTCCGGCCAGCTCGGCCAGCCGCTGCCGTTCGACACCCTCGACGCGCTCCGCGCGGCCGTTTTCAAGGCGCATCCGCACCTCGGCATGATCGACGCCGTCGACCCCGCCGAGTTGCGGCCCGAGCCCGGCGGGTCCATCGCGCCGGGCGCCTTCGCCACGGCGATCACCGACCACTTCCTCACCAACCCCGTCGCGCGCGCGAGCGCCGTGATGGCGGAGCTTTCGAAACTGGCGGCCGCCCGCGGGCGCGCCGTCGCGGCCGAGTAGGGAGGCGCGCGCCCATGCCGACGTTCTGGGACGGCCACCTCGGCCAGTTCACCATCATCCTCGGCCAGAGCCTCGCGGTGGTGGTGTCGCTGCTGCTGAGCCTCGCCTTCCTGCTCTACATGGACCGCAAGGTCTGGGCGGCGGTGCAGCTGCGGCGCGGACCGAACGTGGTCGGGCCCTTCGGCCTGCTGCAGAGCTTCGCCGACTTCCTGAAGTTCGTCCTCAAGGAAGTCGTCATCCCCGCCGGCGCCGACAAATGGGTGTTCCTGCTCGCGCCGCTGATCACCTTCGTCCTCGCCACCGTCGCATGGGTGGTGATCCCGTTCGCGGACGGCTGGGTGGTGTCGGACCTGAACGTCGGGATCCTCTACATCTTCGCCATCAGTTCGCTTGGCGTCTACGGCGTCATCATGGGCGGCTGGGCGTCGAACTCGAAGTATCCCTTCCTCGGCTCGCTGCGCTCGGCGGCGCAGATGGTGAGCTACGAGGTCTCCATCGGCCTGATCATCGTCGGCGTGCTGATCTCGACGGGCTCGCTGAACCTCACCGATATCGTGCGGGCGCAGGACGGGCGGTTCGGGGCCCTGTCGTGGTACTGGCTGCCGCACCTGCCGATGGTGGTGCTGTTCTTCGTCTCGGCGCTGGCCGAGACCAACCGGCCGCCTTTCGACTTGCCGGAGGCGGAGTCGGAACTCGTCGCGGGCTATCAGGTCGAGTATTCGTCGACGCCCTATCTGCTGTTCATGATCGGCGAATACATGTCGATCGTGCTGATGTGCGCGCTGATGACGATCCTGTTCTTCGGCGGCTGGCTGTCGCCGATCCCCGGCCTGCCCGACGGCGTCCTGTGGTTCGCGCTCAAGGTGGTGGCCGTCTTCTTCATGTTCGCGATGGTGAAGGCCATCGTGCCGCGGTATCGCTACGATCAGTTGATGCGGCTCGGCTGGAAGGTGTTCCTGCCGATGTCGCTCGGCTGGGTGGTGATCACCGCGTTCCTCGCGCAACTGCAGTTCCCCGGCTACGCGCGCTGGGCGATCGGAGGCTGACCATGGCGATCGCATTCGACAAGGCGGCGCGGTACTTCCTGCTGGACGACTTCATCGGCGGCTTCAAGCTCGGGATGAAGTATTTCCGCAAGGAGAAGGCCACGCTGAACTATCCGCACGAGAAGGGGCCGCTGAGCCCCCGCTTCCGCGGCGAGCACGCGCTGCGCCGCTATCCCAATGGCGAGGAGCGGTGCATCGCCTGCAAGCTCTGCGAGGCGATCTGCCCGGCGCAGGCCATCACCATCGAGGCCGAACCGCGCGAGGACGGCAGCCGCCGCACCACGCGCTACGACATCGACATGACCAAGTGCATCTACTGCGGCTTCTGTCAGGAGGCGTGCCCGGTCGACGCCATCGTGGAGGGCCCGAACTTCGAGTTCGCCACCGAGACCCGCGAAGAACTCATGTACGACAAGAACAAGCTGCTCGACAACGGCGACCGCTGGGAGCGCGAGATCGCGCGCAACATCGCCATCGACGCGCCCTACCGCTGACGGCGGGCGCGGCGTCTGGTCCCGGCTGGCGCCGGGGTCGGGAGAGGGTAAACGGCGAGAGACCGCCGGACGGACAATCGGGACAGGACGCGCCGCATGGATGTCGCCGCCATCGCCTTCTACGTGTTTTCCGCAGTCGCCGTCGGCGCTGCGGCGCTGGTGGTGATCTCCAAGAACCCCGTCCATTCGGTGCTGTGGCTGATCACGGTGTTCGCCTCCTGCGCCGGGTTGTTCGTGCTGTCCGGCGCCGAATTCGTCGCGATGCTGCTGATCATCGTCTACGTCGGCGCGGTGATGGTGCTGTTCCTCTTCGTCGTCATGATGATCGACGTCGACTTCGCCAAGCTGCGGGCCGGGTTCGCGAAGTTCCTGCCGCTCGGCGCGGTGATCGGTCTGGTGCTGCTCGTCGAGCTCGTGCTGGTGATCGGCGTCTGGACCTTCGGCGAGACGGCGCTGGAGAGCCGCGCCGCGGTGGCGCCGGCGCTGGAGGACGTCAGCAACACGCGCGCGCTCGGGCGGCTGATCTACACGGACTATGTGCTGCTGTTCCAGGCGTCGGGGCTGGTCCTGTTCGTGGCGATGGTCGGGGCCATCGTGCTGACGCACCGCCGGCGCGTCGGGATCAAGCGCCAGGACGTGCTGGCGCAGATGTATCGCGACCGCGCGCAGTCGGTCGAACTCAAGAACGTCAAGCCCGGGCAGGGGGTGTAACAGGATGCCGGTCGAGATCGGCCTAGGCCACTATCTGACCGTCGCGGCGATGCTGTTCGTCATCGGGGTGTTCGGCATCTTCCTGAACCGGAAGAACGTCATCGTCATCCTGATGTCGATCGAACTGATGCTGCTGTCGGTCAACCTCAACCTGATCGCCTTCGCGGCCCACCTGAACGATCTGGTGGGGCAGGTCTTCACCCTGTTCATCCTCACGGTGGCGGCGGCGGAGGCTGCGATCGGGCTGGCGATCATCGTCTCCTTCTTCCGGGTCCGCGGCTCGATCGACGTCGCCGACATCAACGCGATGAAAGGGTAGGCCCGGTGTTCACGACCATCCTCTTCGCGCCGCTGATCGGCGCGATTCTGGCCGGCTTCTTCCACCGCGGCCTCGGCGAGCGCGGGGCGATGCTGGTGACGTCCGGCCTGCTGGTGATCACGGCGCTGCTGAGCTGGGTCGCCTTCTTCCAGATCGACCACTCGGTGGCGCGCTCGATAACCCTGTTCCGCTGGATCGACTCCGGCTCGATGAGCGTCGACTGGGCGATCCGCGTCGACACCCTGACCGCGGTGATGCTGGTCGTCGTCACCAACGTCTCGGCCGTCGTGCACGTCTACTCCATGGGCTACATGGAGGAGGATCCGTCGAAGCCGCGCTTCTTCGCCTA
>RECW01000054.1 GCA_007693835.1 Paracoccaceae bacterium
CTCCGTACATCGGGATCAGCAGGTCGACGCGCCGCTCGGCGCTGAGCGCGTTGCGCGTGAACGCCATCGCCTCCTCGACGCCCACGATGGAGGCGAGCGGCGTCGACATGATGAGGATCGCGTAGAGGTTCATCCACGGCGGCGCCATCCGCTTCAGGCACTGCGGCAGGATGATGGCGCGCAGCGTGCGCCCGCGCGTGTAGCCGAGGCTCTCGGCGGCCTCCCACTGCCCCTGCGGGATCGACTGCACCGCGCCGCGCACGATCTCGGAGACGTTGGCCATCACCGGCAGCGTCAGCCCCACCGTGGCGCGGACCCAGTTCGGCACGTTCACCGTCACGCCGAAGATCTCGAAGCGGAACGGCAGCACGAAGATGCAGTAGAACAGCAGCACGAGCCAGGGCGCGTTGCGGAAGAACTGCGTCAGCAGCCACGACCCCGCGCGCACCGGCGCGAGCAGCGAGATCTGCGCGAGGCCGAGAAACAGGCCGAGCGCAGTCCCTGCGCCCATGGCGATGAAGCTGATCAGCACGTTGAGCGCGAAGCCCGAGCCGATCAGCGGCGCCCATTTCAGGATCGCGGCGAGCACGCTCTCGCGCCCGGCGGCGGCGGCCTGCGCCTCCGCGGCGCCGACCCAGAGCAGCAGCAGCGCGCCGAGCGTCGCGATCCCCGCCGCGCCGGGAGAGAGGGCGGGCGCAGGGCGCGGCCGCGGCGCCAGCAGCACCGGCAGGTCCGTCCCTGTGGAAAGCCGTCTCATCGCGCGCCGAAGCCCGGCATGCGCAGCGACCGCTCCCACCGCCGCATCAGCCAGACCAGCACGCTGACGAGGGCGATGTAGAGCAGCAGCAGCACGTTCATCATCTCGACCACGTTCAGCGTGTCGGACCAGATCTGGTTGGCGACATAGAGCATCTCCGGCACGCCGATGGCGTAGGCGAGCGTCGTGGTCTTGATCAGGTTGACGAGGTTGTTGTTCAGCGCCGGCAGGCAGACGCGGAAGGCGAGCGGCAGCACGATGTGGACGTAGGCGCGCGCGCGCGAGTAGCCGAGCGCCTCGGCCGCCTCGACCGTCGCGCGCGGGATCGCCTCGACGCCGGAGCGGAAGATCTCCACGTTGAACGCGCCCGCGAAGAAGGAGAGCGCGATCAGCGCCCAGGCGTAGTTCGACACCATCGGCGTGCGCACCCCGATGTCGTCGACCACCGTCGGCGTCAGCGACCCCAGCGCGAAGAAGAAGAAATACATCTGCACCAGCGGCGGCGTGTTGCGGAACAGCGCGACGTAGCCGTTCACCAGCAGCCTCAGGGCCGCGACCGGCAGGCTCTGGAGGAACGCGCCGACCACCCCGATCGCGAGCGACAGGACGACCGACGTCGCGGCGAGCTGGACGGTCACGAGAAAGCCCCGCCAGAACCGCCGCATGTCGAAGGGATCGTGGAAGATCGAGAAGTTGAGCCCGGTCGTCGACCGCAGCTCGAGAAAGAACTCGGCGATCAGGTCCATCGGCGGGCGACGCCTTCAAGGGGGTGCGCGCCGGCGGCCCGTGCGAGCCGCCGGCGCCGGGGCGTCACTCGGCGATGTGGTCGGCGAGCGCCGTGTGCATGCGGCGCAGGAACGGGCTCTCGGAGATGCCGGCCGCGTTCTCCCACGCCAGCAGCTGGCCGGTGCGATGCCACTCCGCGACCATGCCCGACATGAAGCGGCCCCACGGCCCGTCGCGGTCCTCGAGCCGCACGGCGAGGCCCCAGGGCGTGTCGCGCTGGCTCTCCAGCGGCTGGTGGAAGTCGCTCCAGTCCGGGTTGGCGAGCATCACGGCGATCAGGTTGTCGTCGTAGAGCCAGCCGAGGCAGCGGCCCTGCCGGAGCGCCGTCTCGACTTCCGCCGTGCCGGTGAAGGCGACGATCTCGACTTCGTAGGTTTCCTGCGCGAGCCTGTTGTACCAGGCGCCCTGGATGGCGCAGAGGTCGCGGCCGCGCAGCTGCTCCCACTCCGTCACCTGCACGCTGGCGGGCATGATGACGTTGAAGCCGGACGAGTAGTAGTTCGGGTGGACGATCCCCACGATGCCGCGGCGCTCGGCCGTGTCGGACATGGTGGCGATCATCAGGTCGATCTGCCCCTGTTCGAGGAACTGCATGCGGTTGGCGGCGACCACCGGCACGAATTCGGGCGTGACGCCGAGCGTCTCGGCCACCGCGCGCGCCATCTCGATCTCCATGCCGACGAACTCGCCCGCGGGGTCCCGGAAGCCCCAGGGGCGGTAGTCCGCGCGCACGCCCACCCGCAGCACGCCCTCGGAGAGGATCGACTGCATCGTGTCGGCGCGGGCGAGGCCCGGAGCGGCGGCCAGCAGCGCGGCGGCGGCGAGGGTCGCGCGCCGCGCGAAGGCGAAGAGCGCCATGCCTGTTCTCCTTGTCTGGTGCGAATGTCGTTCGTCCACGATCGTGGTTTCCCGCGCGCTTCGTTGTCAATCGCGATGTCGCCGTTTCGTGACGCATCCTGAACGGCGCGGCGTCCCGCCGGCGTCGGCGGACCGCCGCGCGGCGCTCATGTCGCGACGCACGGCAGGGCCGGCGGGCGCTCTCGCGCCCCCCGATGGTCGGTCTCAAGGGCTCGATGGACCCGGCGTCACTCGGCGCGTCGATGGGCGCGTCGATGGACGCGTCACTGGGCGTCGGTCCAGCGGCGGATGAGATCCTCGTAGACCACCGTGACGCCCTGCGGCTTCTCGTCCTCCAGCGGCGGCCACGGCGCGCCGTCGCGCTCGATCCAGCAGGACGCCTCGCGCGGTTCTGTCGGCCGCGGGCCGCGGCCGGAACAGGCGTCGTTGGCGACATCCGCGGCCTCCATCCGCGCCATCAGGTCGTCCATCTCGCCGGCGAGCCGGTCCATCGCCTGCTGCGCGGTGAAGGTGCCGGCGGTCACGTCGCCGATGTGCTGCCACCAGAGCTGCGCGAGCCGCGGATAGTCCGGCACGTTGACGCCGGTGTCGGTCCACTGGGTGCGGTCCGGCGAGCGGTAGAACTCGATCAGCCCGCCGAGGCGCGGCGCGCGCTCGGTGAAGCTCTCATGGCGCACGGTGCTGTCGCGCACGAAGGTCAGGCCGACGTGGCTCTTGCGGGTGTCGACGGTCTTGGACGAGGCGAACTGCGCGAACAGCCACGCGGCCTTCCGCCGGTCCTCGGGCGTCATGGTGAACAGCGTCCAGGAGCCCACGTCCTGGTAGCCGCGCTGCATCCCCTCCTGCCAGTAGGGTCCGACCGGCGACGGCGCCATCCGCCAGAGCGGCATGCCGTCCTCGTCGACGGTGTTGTTGCCCTCGGCCCGGCTCTGCACCATCGAGGCGGTGAAGGCCGTGTACCAGAAGATCTGCTGGGCGACGTTGCCCTGGCTCAGCGCCGGCAGCGACTGGTAGAAGTCGAGGTCGACCGCCCCCGGCGGCGCGTAGGCGCGCAGCCACTCGTCCCACTTCTCGATGGCGTAGACCGCGGCGCGGGAGTTGGTGGCGCCGCCGCGCTCGACCGAGGCGCCGACCGGGTTGCAGGTTCCGGCCTCCATGCGGATGCCCCACTCGTCGACGGGCACGCCGTTCGGCAGGCCGAGGTCCGCCGCGCCGGCCATCGACAGCCACGCGTCGGTCATGCGCCAGCCGAGGTCGGGCGCGCGCTTGCCGTAGTCCATGTGGCCGTAGATGCGCACGCCGTCGATCTCGCGGACATGCTCGGAGAAGAACTCGGCGATGTCCTCGTAGGCCGACCAGTTCACCGGCACGCCGAGGTCGTAGCCGTAAAGCTCCCGGAACCGCTCCTGGAAGTCTTCGCGATCGAACCAGTCCTTGCGGTACCAGTAGAGGTTGGCGAACTGCTGGCCGGGCAGCTGGTAGATCTTGCCGTCGGGGCCCGTGGCCGAGGCGATGCCGAAGAAGTCATCGAGATCGAGCCCGGGGTTGGTGACGTCGGCGCCCTCTCCCTCGATGTAGTCGGAGAGCGCAACGGTCTGGCCGAGGCGGAAGTGCATCCCGATCAGGTCGGCGTCGTTGACGAACATGTCGTAGATGTTGCGCCCGGTCTGCAGCTGGGTCTGGACCGCCTGGACGACGTCGCCCTCGCCCATGATCTGCATGTTGACGCGGATGCCGGTGATCTCCTCGAAGGCGCGCGTCAGCACGCTCGCCTCGTATTCGTGGGTCGGGATCGCCTCCGCCACCACGTTGATCTCCATGCCCCGGAAGGGCGCGGCGGCGTCGATGAACCACTGCATCTCGGCCAGCTGCTCGTCGCGGCTGAGGGCCGAGGGCTGGAACTCCTCGTCGATCCAGCGTTCGGCGGCGGCGATGTCGGCCGTCGCCGGGCCGGAGCCGGCGATCAGGGCCAGGGCGGCGGCCGAAGCCAGCCATCTGCGGTGCATGTGCGTCCTCCCTTTGTTTGTCTTCACGCGGCGCCGTTGACCGGTCGCCGTCTTCTCCAGCGGCCTCACACCCATCGGAACACGCAGAGCGCGTAGACGAGCGCGAGGCCGAGAGCCCAGGCGAGGTTCGGACCGACGAGCCCGAGCCAGGCGAGATGGATGAACGCCGCGCCGAGCAGCGAAATGAACAGCCGGTCGCCGCGGGTGGTGCGCAGGCCGAGCACGCCGTCGCGCGGCGCGCCGCCGGGCCGCATGACCTCCCAGACCGTCATGGCGACCAGCAACCCGGCGATCACGCCGAAGAAGGTCGCGGTCTGCCAGGTCCACGCCATCCACGAGAGATCCATCGCCGGCCTCCTCAGACCCGCCCGAGGGCGAAGCCCTTGGCGATGTAGTT
>RECW01000102.1 GCA_007693835.1 Paracoccaceae bacterium
CCCTCAGCCGATCTCTTCGATGTTCGTCACGATCTGGCCGACGACGCCGTAGGTCACCGCCTCGCTGGCGCTCATCCAGTAGTCGCGCTCGGTGTCGGCCTCGATCTGCTCGGGGGACTTGCCGGTGGCGGCGGCGAAGATGCGGTTCAGGCGCTCGCGCATCCGCAGGATCTCCTTCACCTGGATGTCGATGTCGGAAGCCGAGCCGCCGACGCCGCCGCGCGGCTCGTGGAGCAGGAACCGCGTGTTGGGCGTGGCGTAGCGGTTCTTCTTCTCGGCGGCGACGTAGATCAGCGCGCCCGCGCTCGCGACCCAGCCGGCGCCGACCATCCGCACCACGGGTTTGATGAACTTCACCATGTCGTGGATCATGTCGCCCGACTCGACATGGCCGCCCGGCGAGGAGACGATCATCGTGATCGGGTCGTCGCCTTCGCCGGCCATGGCGAGCAGCCGCTCGGTGGTGGCGCGGGCGATGCGGTCGTTGATCTCGCCGGTCAGCAGGATCGTGCGCGCCTTGAACAGGCCGCGCTCCACGATCGCGTTCGGCATCTCGGGCTTCGAGGCGTCTTCCTGGCTCATGGCGGTCTCCTGCGCGCTCTCGTTTCGGGCTTGCGCCAAGCTGTGCCTTCGGCGGAGCGGCGTCAACGGCGCGCGGCGCGGCGGGCCCGCGCGCTCATCGCCCGCGCCGCCGGCCCCGGCCGTAGGACTTGCCTCCGGCCTTGCCCGCGGTCGAGCGGCCCGAGGCCTTGACGGCCGCCTCCGCCGCCTCCTCGACCGCCGCCTGCCGCGCCAGCGGGTCGTCGGCGACGGCGAGCTCCACCGCCTCGAGCCGGCGCACCTCGTCGCGCAGCCGCGCCGCCTCCTCGAATTCGAGGTTCTCCGCGGCCTTCAGCATCTGCGCGCGCAGCGCGTCGAGGTGCGCCGCCAGATTGGCTCCCACCTTCGCCGGCCCCTCGATCTGCGGGGTGACGTGGTCGCGCTCGTAGACGCTTTGCAGGATGTCGCCGATGTTCTTGCGGATGCTCTGGGGCGTGATGCCGTGGGCCTCGTTGTAGGCGAGCTGCTTGGCGCGTCGGCGCTCGGTCTCGCGCATCGCGCGCTCCATGGAGCCGGTGATCTTGTCGGCGTACATGATCACGCGGCCGTCGACGTTGCGCGCGGCGCGCCCGATGGTCTGGATCAGCGAGGTCTCGGAGCGCAGGAACCCCTCCTTGTCGGCGTCGAGGATCGCGACGAGGGCGCATTCGGGAATGTCGAGCCCTTCGCGCAGCAGGTTGATGCCCACCAGCACGTCGAAGGCGCCGAGCCGCAGGTCGCGCAGGATCTCGATGCGCTCGATCGTGTCGATGTCGGAGTGCATGTAGCGCACGCGCACGCCCTGCTCGTGGAGGTATTCGGTCAGGTCCTCGGCCATGCGCTTGGTGAGGGTGGTGACGAGGGCGCGGTTCCCGGCCGCGGCGACCGTGCGGATCTCCTCCAGCAGGTCGTCCACCTGCATCTTGACGGGGCGCACTTCGACCGGCGGGTCGATCAGGCCCGTCGGGCGGATCACCTGCTCGACGAAGACCCCGCCCGAGCGCTCCAGCTCCCACTTGCCCGGCGTCGCGCTGACGAACACCGACTGCGGGCGCATCGCGTCCCACTCCTCGAACTTGAGCGGGCGGTTGTCCATGCAGGAGGGCAGGCGGAAGCCGAACTCGGCGAGCGTGAACTTGCGCCGATAGTCGCCGCGATACATCCCGCCGATCTGCGGCACCGTCACGTGGCTTTCGTCGGCGAAGACCAGAGCATTGTCGGGGATGTATTCGAACAGGGTCGGCGGCGGCTCGCCCGGGTTGCGGCCGCTCAGGTATCGCGAATAGTTCTCGATGCCGTTGCAGGAGCCGGTGGCCTCCATCATCTCGATGTCGTAGTTGGTGCGCTGTTCGAGCCGCTGGGCCTCGAGAAGCTTGCCCTCTGCTTCGAACTGCTTGAGCCGGATGCGGAGTTCCTCGCGGATCTCCTTGATCGCCTGGTTGAGCGTCGGCCGCGGCGTCACGTAGTGGCTGTTGGCGTAGACGCGCACCTTGTCGAGGGCGCCGGTCCGCTCGCCGGTCAGCGGGTCGAACTCGTGGATCGCCTCGAGCTCTTCGCCGAAGAAGCTGAAGCGCCATGCGCGGTCCTCGAGGTGGGCGGGCCAGAGTTCGAGGCTGTCGCCGCGCACCCGGAAGGCGCCGCGCTGGAAGCCGGCGTCGTTGCGGCGGTATTGCTGCGCCACCAGTTCGCGCATGACGGCGCGCAGGTCGTAGGCGTCGCCCGCCTTGAGATCCTGCGTCATCGCCCCGTAGGTCTCGACCGCCCCGATGCCGTAGATGCAGGAGACCGAGGCGACGATCACCACGTCGTCGCGCTCCAGCAGCGCCCGGGTCGCCGAGTGGCGCATCCGGTCGATCTGCTCGTTGATCTGCGCCTCCTTCTCGATGTAGGTGTCGGAGCGCGGCACGTAGGCTTCCGGCTGGTAGTAATCGTAGTAACTGACGAAATACTCCACGGCGTTGTTTGGAAAGAAGGACTTGAACTCGCCGTAGAGCTGGGCGGCGAGCGTCTTGTTGGGCGCGAGGATGATCGCCGGGCGCTGGGTGGCTTCGATGACCTTGGCCATGGTGTAGGTCTTGCCGGTGCCGGTGGCGCCGAGCAGCACCTGGTCGCGCTCGCCGGCGAGGACGCCCCCGGCGAGTTCCTCGATGGCGCGCGGCTGGTCGCCGGCGGGGGAGAACTCGGACTCCATCACCAGCCGCACGCCGCCTTCGAGCTTCTCGCGGCGGGCGGGGCGCTGGGGGACGGTCACGAGGGTGTCTGCGGTCATCGGTCCTCCAGCCGGTCAGGTATCGCGCGCGCCCTCGGCGAAAAGGCTTGCGCGCGAGGGGCTCATCGTCCGGCGCGGACGGCCGCCGCGTCGGCGCGCAGTCGCCCGACTTCGAAGACCGGCGCCGACAGGCGCTCGGCTTCGGCTGCGGCGAGCGCCGCCTCGATGCGCAGCGCCTCGGCGACGGCGGCGCCCTCGGCGGGGTCGGGCGCCGTCGCGCGCGCCTCGGCCGGGTCGGGCGCGTCGACGAGGCGCGGCCAGGGCGCGGCGGCGACCGAGGGCGACTCGACGTCGGGATAGTCCACGAAGACGCCCCGCGCCTCGCATCCCGCCAGCGCCGCGATCAGCCCCGCCGCGATCAGCCCCGCCGTGGCGAGCGACGAGATGACCCTTTGAGACTCGCCGCGACGATCTGGCATGTAGGATACGATAGCCGCGCACGGAACGCGGCGCCATCCCGGAGGAAGGCACCCGCATGAACGAAGCCGCGCCGCTGGAGGCCGCCGTCGCCAAGCCGTTCGCCGACCCCGAGGAGGTCGCCGCCATGCTGAAGGACAGCACGGCCTTCGCCGCCAACATGGCCGCGATCGCCGAAAAGTCGCGCGCGGTGCTGACCAAGTTCGCCGAGGCCAACCTCGCCGACCAGCGCCCGATGCACGCCGACCCGCTGAACGCCATGCCCGCCTTCCTCGAACTGGCGCAGAGCTGGGCCGAGCACCCCAAGGAGATGACCGACGCCATGCTGCGCCTCTGGGTGCAGCAGGCCGAGCTGTGGCGCCGCGCGACGCTGAAGCTGTGGGGACTGGACGAGGGCCCGCTGGTCGAGCCGTCGAAGGGCGACAAGCGCTTCATGGGCGAGGAGTGGTCGAAGAACGCCATCTTCGACTACGTCAAGCAGTCCTACCTGCTGAGTTCGCAGTGGATCATGGACGCGGTGCACGAGATCGGCGACCTCGAAGACCGCGACCGCAAGAAGGTGGCGTTCTACACGCGCAACTTCGTCGAGGCGATGTCGCCCGCCAACTTCGCCACCACCAACCCCGAAGTCCTGCGCGCCACCATCGAGACCAAGGGCGAAAATCTCGCCAAGGGTCTCGAGAACATGCTGAAGGATCTGGAGCGCGGCAAGGGGAACCTGCTTATCCGCCAGACCGACCTCGAAGCCTTCGAAGTCGGGCGCGACATGGCGACCACGCCGGGCAAGATCGTTTTCCGCAACGAACTCTTCGAGCTGATCCAGTACGCGCCCACCACAGAGCAGGTTTACGCGACGCCGATCCTGTTCTCGCCGCCGTGGATCAACAAGTATTACATACTCGATCTCAACGCCCGGAAGTCGTTCGTGCGCTGGCTGGTGGCGCAGGGCTGGACCGTATTCGTCATGTCGTGGGTGAACCCCGACGGCGCCCAGAAGGACGAGACCTGGGAGACCTACATGACCAAGGGCGTGCTGACCGCCCTCGAAAAGGTCCTGGAGGAGACGGGGGAGGCGAAGGCGCACCTCGTCGGCTACTGCATCGGCGGCACGATGCTCGGCACGGCGCTCGCCCACATGGCCGCCCGCGGCGACGACCGTGCGGCGTCGGCCACCTTCCTCACCACCCAGCTGGACTTCACCGACGCCGGCGAGCTTCAGGTCTTCGTCGACGAAAAGACCCTCGAGATCCTCGACGAGAAGATGGACGACGGTTTCCTGCCCGCCGAAAGCATGGCCACCGCGTTCAACATGCTGCGCGCGTCGGACCTGATCTGGGGGTTCGTGATCCAGAACTACCTTCTGGGCAAGGATCCGTTCCCGTTCGACCTGCTCTACTGGAACGCAGACAGCACCTGCATGCCGGCGCGGGTCCACCACTACTATCTCGACAACTTCTACAACGCGAACCGGCTGGCGCTCGGCGAGATGCGGATGGCGGGCGAGAAGCTCGACCTCGCGAAGGTCGCGCTTCCCGTCTACCATGTCGCGACCAAGGAGGATCACATCGCGCCGCCGCAGTCGGCGTTCCGGGGCGCGAAGCTGCTCGGGTCGGAGAACGCGACCTTCGTGCTCGCCGGCTCGGGCCACATCGCCGGGGTGATCAATCCGCCCGACCTCCAGAAGTATCAGTTCTGGACCAAGAAGGGCATGGCCGGCGAAAGCCTCGCCGAGTGGATGAAGGGCGCCGAGGAGACGCCGGGCTCCTGGTGGCCGCACTGGAGCAAGTGGCTGACGGCGCGGGGGCGCCGCCGCGTGGCGTCGCGCACGCCAGGGGCGCGTCTCGGCGTGCTGGGCGACGCGCCGGGGGATTTCGTCAAGGTCCGTTTCGACCGCCGCTGACGCGCCGCGCCACGTCGGCGGGCGCGGCGGGGATAGACCCCGTCCGCCGCGCAGCCTAGAACGGCGGCGTTGGTTTCAGGATTGCGCCGGGGCGCCATGGCCCCTGCTCCCGGCGGAGGGCGCTGGCACATGGTCACCGCGACAGACGCAGCCGCCGCGGGGCCCTCCCGCGCTTCGGGCTGGGCGCCCGAGCTGCGCGCGACGCTGGCGCTCGCGTGGCCGCTGATCGTCGCGCAGCTCGCCACCATCGCGCTGACGGCGACCGACGTGGTGATGATGGGGTGGCTGGGGCCCGAGTTTCTCGCCGCGGGCTCGCTTTCGACCGCAGGGCTCTACCCGTTCCTGATGTTCGGGACCGGCGTCGTCACCGCGACGGCGCCGATGATCTCGCAGGCGGTCGGCGGCAGGCGGCGGCGGGAGGTGCGCCGGGCGGCGCGCCAGGGGATATGGGCGGCGGTGGCGGCGGCGGCGCTTCTGGCGCCCGCGATGCTGATGGCCGAACCCCTGTTCCTCGCCCTCGGCCAGACGCCGCGCATCGCCGCCCTCGCGGGCTCCTACCTGACGTTCGCGGCGTGGATGTTTCCCCCGGCGCTGGTCTTCGTCGCGCTGCGCAGCCTCGTCGCCTCGCACGGCGAGACGCGGGTCGTGCTGCTGATCACGCTGGTCGGGATCGGCGTGAACGCCCTCGGCAACTGGGCGCTGATGTTCGGCAACTTCGGCTTTCCGCGGCTCGAACTCCGCGGGGCGGGGATCTCGACCGCGGTCGTGCACCTGACGATGGCGACGCTGCTCGCGCTCTACGTGGCGCTTCGCGGGCGCTACCGGCGTTACCGCGTGTTCGCGCGGCTCTGGCGCGCCGACTGGCCGCGGTTCCGCGCGGTGTGGCGGCTCGGAACGCCGATCGGCCTGACGATGGCGGCCGAATCCGGCCTGTTCGCGGCCGCCGCGGTGCTTATGGGCGTTCTGGGGCCCGACGAGCTGGCGGCGCATGCGGTGGCGCTGCAGCTCATCGCCATCGCCTTCATGGTGCCGATGGGGCTGAGCCACGCGACGTCCGTCCGGGTCGGCCTCGCCTACGGCGCAGGCGACGCCGCAGGCGTCAGGCGCGCGGGCTGGGTGTCGGTGCTGCTCGCCGGCGGGTTCATGGTGATGACGGCCCTCGTGCTCTGGCTGGCGCCGCGGCCGCTGATCTCGATCTTTCTCGCGCTCGACGATCCGGCGAACGCGGTTCCGGTGGCGCTGGCGACGGGCTACCTCGCCGTGGCGGCGCTTTTCCAGCTGGTCGACGGCGTGCAGGTGACGGCGGCCGCGGCGTTGCGGGGACTCAGCGACACGACCGCGCCGATGGCGATCGCCCTGTTCGGCTACTGGGCGCTCGGCATGCCGGTGGCGTGGGGGCTCGGCTTCGTGCTGGAGATGCGCGGCGTCGGCGTCTGGCTCGGGCTCGCCGCAGGGCTCGCCTGCACCGCCGTCGTGCTCGCGGCCCGCTTCGCCATCCGCAGCGCGCGGCTCGGATAGGCGCGGCTGGGCCGTACAGCAGGCGGCGCTATCTTTCAACGCGATGCAGCGAAGGGAAGACCTCATGACGCGACGTCGGTTCTTCGGCGCGGGCGCAGCGGCGCTCGGGCTCGGGGCCTGCGCCACAGGCGCGGCGGAGACGCGCCATCCGCCGGTCGGCGGGATCGTGCGCGTCGAGGATTTGCGCATCCACTACGTCGCCGAGGGCGAAGGCCCGACGGTGGTCCTGATCCATGGCGCAAGCGGCAACCTGCGCGACTTCACCTTCTCGATGACCGACGCGCTGAAGGCGCAGGGCTTGCGCGTCGTCGCCTTCGACCGCCCCGGCCACGGCTGGTCCGACCGCGCGCC
Source organism: Paracoccaceae bacterium (assembly GCA_007693835.1). GTDB lineage: Bacteria > Pseudomonadota > Alphaproteobacteria > Rhodobacterales > Rhodobacteraceae > Rubrimonas. The sequence goes on from RECW01000102.1 coordinate 7,035, forward strand.
CGAGCGCGGCTGGTCGCCCGCCGTCCAGGCGCGGGTGCTGCGCAAGGCGGCCGAAGCGCTCGGCGTCGAGCGGCCGGTGGTGGCCGGGCACAGCTGGGGCGGCGCGGTGGCGATGGCGTGGGCGCTCGACGACCCCCAAGGCGTCGCCGCCGCCGTCAGCATCGCCGGGGCGACCTATCCGTGGGGCGGCGACGCGGGGCTGATCTACCGGCTGGCGCGCAACCCGATCCTCACCGGACCGACGCGCGCGCTGGTGCGCGCCTTCGTCGACCCCGAGGACGCCGGCGACGTGGTGGCGCGGGTGTTCCGCCCGCAGCCGGCGCCGCCGGGCTACGCGGAGCACATCGGCGTGGGCCTCGCGCTGCGGCCCGATTCGTTCCGCTGGAACGCCGAGGATCTGCACCACCTCAACGACGAACTCGAACGTCAGGCGCCGCGCTACGCGTCGCTGCCGATGCCGGTCGAGGCGATCCACGGCGCGGCGGATCGCACGGTCTGGGCCTCGGTCCACGCCGAACCGCTGGCCCGCGACGCGCCCGAGGGCCGGCTCACGCTGCTCGACGGCGTCGGCCACATGCCCCACCACGTCGCGGAGGCGGCGGTGGTCGAGCGCATCGCGGCGGCGGCGCGCGCCTGACGGGTGGCGCCGCGCCATGGGGCGCCTATGTCCGCGCTCCGGAGGTGACCCATGCGCAGACTGCTCATGCTGCTTTTCCTGCTCCCGTCGCTCGCCTTCGCGAGCGTCGAGACGCGGCGCGTCGAGATCACGCACGACGGCCGCGCGCGCGGCGCCATCCTCGACGCCGCGCCGGGGCTGCGCGACGCGCCGCTGCTTGTGGCGTTGCACGGCGGCATCGGCGGCGCGTCGCTGGTGCGGCGGCGCGCGGGCGTCAGCCTCGCGCACCGCGGCTGGGCGGTGCTCTGGCCCGAGGCGGACGGGCAGTGGAACGACGGCCGTCTCGACCGCCGCGGTCGGCCGTTCGGCGGCGCCGACGACGTGGGCTTCCTGCGCGCGCTGGTGGGCGAGCTTGCCGACGCCGGCATGGTCGACCCCGAGCGCGTGTTCTTCGCCGGCCCCTCCATCGGGGGCATGATGACCTTGCGGATGCTCTGCGAGGCGCCCGACCTCGTCGCGGGCGTCGCCGTCGCCATCGCCGCCCAGCCGGCGGACCTCTCCTGCCCCGACGACGGGCCGCCGCGCCCGGCGCTGTTCCTCCACGGCGAGGCCGACCCGCTGGTGCCGCCCGAAGGCGGGCGGCTCGGCGGCGGCGCGCTGCTGGTGCGCGACAGGGGCGGCCTGCGCTCGGCGGCCGAGACCGCGGGCCTGCTCGCGCGGCGCAACGGCTGCGACGGATTCGTCGAGCGCGAGATCGGCCGCCCGCCGCCCGGCGACGAGACCCGCGCGTTCCGCCGCGACTACGACGGCTGCGCCGCGCCGCTCGTGCACATCGTCGTCAAGGGCGGCGGCCACACGTGGCCCGGCTCGCGCGCTTTCGGCGGCCAGAGCCTGTTCGTCGGCGAGACGAGCCAGGCCATCTCTGCGACGCGGGAGATCGAGCGGTTCCTTGAAGACCTCGCGCGCGAGTGACGGGGGAAATGCGCGGCGGTCGCCCATCCGTCACATGACGGGCGTCGAGCCGCGTGCTACCTGTCGGCCATGGCGCTCCCAGACAAAGCCGCTCTGATCGACTGGATCCGCGAGAATCCGCGCCACGCCACCAAGCGCGAGATCGCGCGCGCCTTCGCGGTGAAGGGGTCCGAGCGGCCCGAGCTGAAGCGCCTGCTCCGCGACCTCGCCGCCGAAGGCGTGATCGACAAGGGCGCCAAGCGCTACACGCCCCCCGGCCACCTGCCGCCCGTCGCCGTGATGGTCGCCGACCGCGTCGACGCCGACGGGGAGTTGTGGGCCCGGCCTCAGGTCTGGGCCGGATCGGGCGACCCGCCGCCGGTCCTTTTCGTCGCGAAGAAAGGGGACCCGGCGCTCGCCGAGGGCGACCGCTTCCTCGCCAAGCTCGCGCCGGTCCATGAGGCCGAGGGCCTGCGCTACGAGGCGCGGCTGATCCGCCGGCTCGTGGCGGGCCCGAGGCGCGTGCTCGGCGTGTTCCGCGCCACCGACGGCGGCGGACGGCTGATCCCGGTCGACAAGGGCGCCGACGAGTGGCGCGTCGAGCCCCACGACGTCGAAGGCGCGCAGGACGGCGAACTGATCGAGGCCGAGCCCATCGGACCCGCGCGACTGGGGCTGCGCCGTGCGCGCGTGGTCGAGCGGCTGGGCGACCCTTCCGCGCCGCGGGCGGTCTCGCTGATCGCGATCCACCAGCACCAGCTTCCGGTCGCCTTCTCCGAAGCCGCGCTTGCGGAGGCCGAGGCCGCGCGGCCCGCGCCGATGGGCCGTCGGGAGGACCTGCGCGACCTGCCGCTCCTGACCATCGACCCGGCCGACGCCCGCGACCACGACGACGCCGTCTGCGCCGCGCCCGACGACGACCCCGACAATCCCGACGGCTGGGTGGTCTGGGTCGCCATCGCCGACGTGGCCCACTACGTCCGTCCCGGTTCGGCGCTGGACCGCGCGGCGCGGCTGCGGGGCAACTCCTGCTACTTCCCCGACCGGGTGGTGCCGATGCTGCCCGAGGCGCTGTCGGGCGATCTCTGCTCGCTGCACGAGGGCGTCGACCGGCCCTGCGTCGCGGTCCGCCTCGTCCTCGCCGCCGACGGGCGGCTGCGCGGGCATCGCTTCGCCCGCGCCATGATGCGCTCGCGCGCCTCGCTCACCTACGAGACCGCGCAGGCCATCGAGGACGGCGCCGACCACGCGCACGCCGAACCCGTCCGCCGCCTGTTCGCCGCCTACCGCGCAGCAAGCCGCGCGCGGGACGAGCGGGCGCCGCTGCATCTCGACCTGCCGGAGCGGCGCATCGTGCTCGACGACGCCGGCAAGGTGGCGTCCGTCGCCTTCCGCGAGCGCTTCGACGCCCACCGGCTGATCGAGGAGTGCATGATCCTCGCCAACGTCGCCGCGGCCGAGACGCTGGAGGCGAAGCGCCGCCCCCTGCTCTACCGCGTGCACGAGGAGCCCTCGCCCGAGAAGCTGGATGCGCTGCGCGAGCAGGTCGAGACCATCGGCATGACGCTCGCCAAGGGGCAGGTGCTGAAGACCCGCCACCTGAACGCGCTGCTGGATGCGGCGGCCGAGACCGAGTTCGCCGAACTGGTGAACATGGGCGTGCTGCGCGCCCAGACGCAGGCCTACTACAGCGCGCGCAACTTCGGCCATTTCGGGCTGCACCTGCGCTCCTACGCCCATTTCACCTCGCCGATCCGCCGCTACGCCGATCTTGTCGTCCACCGCGCCCTGATCGCCGCCCACGGCTGGGGCGACGACGGCCAGACGATGGAGGAGGCCGCGGGTCTGGAGGAGACCGCCGAGCACATCTCCCGCACCGAGCGCCGGGCGATGGAGGCCGAGCGCGACACCACCGACCGCTATCTCGCCGCCTTCCTCTCCGAGCGCGAGGGGGCGACCTTCACCGGGCGCGTCTCGGGCGTGGCGAAGTTCGGCCTCTTCGTGAAGCTCGACGACACCGGGGCCGACGGCATCGTGCCGATCTCGACGCTCGGGCGCGAGTATTTCCGTTTCGATCCAGCCAGCCTGACGCTGACCGGCGAGCGGACCGGCCGCACCATCGGCGTCGGCGCCCGCGCGGTGGTGCGGCTGGTCGAGGCCGCGCCGATCACCGGCGGGCTGCGCTTCGAACTGCTCGAGGCCGAAGGCGCGCCGATGCCGAAGGGCGCGCGCGGCCGGGGCGCAGCCCCGCGCCGGGCGGCGGGCAAGGCGAAGATCGCGGCGGCCAAGGCCAAGAGAAAGGCGCGCCGCGGCGCGTGACCCCGATGCGTCTCCCGTTCCCCTTCCGCCGCTTCGAGGCGATGGTCGACCCGTTCGACGCCTCGCGCGACGACCCGACGCCGCCTGCGCGGTTCTGGCCCTTCGTCTTCGAGGCGCTGCGCCCGTTCCGCCGCGTGATGGGCTTCACGACCGCCACCTGCGTCGCCGCGGCCCTCGTCGAGACCGGGCTGATCTTCTACGCCGGCCGCGTGGTCGACCTGCTGGCCGAAGGCGGGCCGGAGACGTTCTTCTCGCGCCACGGGGCGGAGCTTCTCGGCGTGACGCTGTTCGTGCTGCTGCTGCGGCCCTTGGTGATCCTGCTCAATCAGGCGCTGCTGCATCAGGCGCTGTCGGCGAACCTGATGGAGCGGGTGCGCTGGCGGGCGCACCGCCACCTGCTCGGCCAGTCGATGGGCTTCTTCCAGGGCGACTTTTCGGGGCGCATCGCCAACCGGGTGATGCAGACGGCGCCCGCGGTCGAGGACAGCGCCTTCATGAGCTTCGAGGCGATCCTCTACGCGGGCGCCTACGTGATCGGCGCGATGCTGGTGCTGTCGGACATCGACTGGCGGCTGACCATTCCGCTCGCGCTCTGGCTGCTGATCTACGTCGGCCTGCTGCGCGCGCTGATCCCGCCCATAGGCCGCGCCTCGGAGCGCTTCTCCGCGGCGCGCTCGGAGATCACGGGGCGCATCGTCGACGGCTACGCCAACATCCAGACGGTGAAGCTGTTCGCCCACGCCGAGCGGGAGCTCGGGTTCGCGCTGACGGCGATGAAGACGGCGCGGCTGCGCTTCGCGCGGCTGCTGCGGCTGATGACCACGATGATGGCCGGCATCGCCGCGGTGAACGGGCTGGTGATCGTGGCGGTCGTCGGTGCGGCGCTCTGGCTCTGGAGCGAAGGGGCGGCCACCGTCGGCGCGGTGTCGGCGGCGGCGGCGCTGACGCTCAGGCTGAACGGCATGACCGGCTGGATCATGTGGGTGACCTCGCAGCTCTTCCAGCACGCGGGCGTGATCCGCGAGGGGATGCTGACCATCTCGACGCCCCACGACGTGACCGACGCGCCGGGGGCGCGCGATCTGGCGGTGACGGGGGGCGAAATCCGCTTCACGGGCGTGCGCCACCATTACGGGCGCACGGCCGGCGGTCTCGACGGCGTCGACCTGCGGATCGCGCCGGGGGAGCGGGTGGGGCTGGTCGGCCGGTCGGGCGCGGGCAAGTCGACGCTGGTGAACCTGCTGCTGCGTTTCCACGACGTCGAGGCCGGGCGGATCGAGATCGACGGGCAGGACGTGAGCCGCGTGCGCCAGGAGTCGCTCCGCCGCCAGATCGGGATGGTGACGCAGGACACCTCGCTGCTGCACCGCTCGGTGCGCGAGAACATCCTCTACGGCCGGCCCGAGGCGTCGGAGGCCGAGATGATCGCCGCGGCGAAGCGCGTCGAGGCGCATGATTTCATCCTCGGCCTGCGCGACCCGCAGGGGCGCACCGGTTACGACGCGCAGGTGGGCGAGCGGGGGGTGAAGCTCTCGGGCGGGCAGCGCCAGCGGATCGCGCTGGCGCGGGTGGTGCTGAAGGACGCGCCGATCCTGGTGCTCGACGAGGCGACCTCGGCGCTCGATTCGGAGGTGGAGGCGCAGATCCAGGACGCGCTCTACGACCTGATGGAGAGCAAGACGGTGATCGCCATCGCGCACCGCCTCTCCACCATCGCGCGGCTCGACCGCATCGTGACGCTCGACGCCGGGCGCATCGTCGAGAGCGGGACGCACGCGGAGCTTCTGGCCCGTGGCGGGCTCTACGCCGGGTTCTGGGCGCGGCAGTCGGGCGGGTTCATCGGGGTCGAGGATCGGGCCGCCGAGTAGCGCGCGGCGCGTGGAGCGGGTAGACGGAATCGAACCGACATAGCCTGCTTGGAAGGCAGGTGCTCTACCATTGAGCTATACCCGCGACGCCCTCGCTCGATACGGCCCGCCGCCCCCGCCTGTCAATCGACGCGCAGCGCTCGGGACCGCGGCCTGAGGCGGGTGACGTGGCCCATCTTGCGGCCCGGCCGCGCCTCGCCCTTGCCGTAGAGGTGCAGCGCGGCGCCGGGCGCCGCGGCGAGGCGTCGCCAGTCGTCGGCCTCGTCGCCGAGCAGGTTCTCCATCGTCGCGTCGGCGTGGCGCGCGGGGTCGCCGAGCGGCCAGCCGCAGACGGCGCGGAGGTGCTGGGCGAACTGGTCGACGGCGCAGGCCTCCAGCGTCCAGTGGCCGGTGTTGTGGACCCGCGGCGCGATCTCGTTGGCGAGCAGGGCGCCGTCGGGCATGTGGAACAGCTCAACCCCCATGACGCCCACGTGGTCGAGCCCGGTCAGGATCGTCTCGGCCAGCGCGACGGCGCGCGCCGCGGTCTCGGCGTCGACGGCGGCGGGCGCTGTCGTGCGGCGCAGCACGCCGCCCCGATGGACGTTCTCCACCGGGTCGTAGGCGCGGATCGCGCCGTCGAGCCCGCGGGCGGCGACCACCGAAAGCTCCCGCACGAAGGGCGCGACGCCTTCGAGAATCGCCGGCTGACCGCCCAGCGCCGCAAGCGCGTCCGGCGCATCCGCCGCCGTGGTCAGCCTGACCTGCCCCTTGCCGTCGTAGCCGAGGCGGCGCGTCTTCAGGATCGCCGGCAGGCCGACCGCCTCCAGCGCCGCGGCGAGCGTCCCGGCGTCTTCGACCGGCGCATAGGGCGCGGTGCGGACGCCCGCCGCGTTCAGGAACCGTTTCTCGGACAACCGGTCCTGCGCGACGGCGAGGGACTGGCGCCCGGGTCGAACGGGGACCAGCGGCGCGAGGATGTCGAGCGTCGCGAGGGGCACGTTCTCGAATTCGAGCGTCACCACGTCGACCGTGGCCGCGAAGGCGGCGAGCGCCGCCGCGTCGTCCCACGCGCCGCGGGTGGCGGGGCAGACGTCGCCGGCCGGCGGGTCGGCTTCGGGCGCGTAGACGCGGGCTTTCAGCCCCATGCGCGCCGCCGCCATCGCCAGCATCCGGCCGAGCTGGCCGCCGCCGAGAATCCCGACCGTCCCGCCCGGCCCCACCGGCTCAGCCATCGCCGACGTCCTCGCCCACCGCGTCGGTCTGCGCGGCGCGGAAGGCGTCGAGCCGCGCGGCCAGCGCCGGGTCGGTCGTCGCCAGCATCGCCGCGGCGAACAGCGCCGCGTTGGCGGCCCCCGCCTCGCCGATGGCGAAGGTCGCGACCGGCACGCCGCGGGGCATCTGGACGATCGAGAGCAGGCTGTCGAGGCCGTTGAGGGCGGCGCTGCGCACCGGCACGCCCAGCACCGGAACCCGCGTCTTCGACGCGAGCATCCCGGGCAGATGCGCGGCGCCCCCCGCCCCCGCCACGATGGCGGCGAGCCCCCGGCCGACGGCGGCTTCGGCGTAGGCGAACAGCCTGTCCGGCGTCCGGTGCGCGGAGACGACTTTCGCCTCGAACGGGATCTCCAGCAGCGCCAGCACCTCCGCCGCCGCCTTCATGGTCGGCCAGTCGGAGCGGCTGCCCATGACCACGCCGACCAGCGGCGCGGCGGACCCGTTCGCCCCGGTCATCGCTCCATGCTCCTCACCCGCGCGCCGCCGCCACGGGGATCAGCCTTCCGGTCCGTCGACGGTCAGCGCCACCGATTCGATCACGGTCACCAGCACGCGATCGCCCGGGCGCAGACCGGCGGCGAAGGCGCGCATCTCCGGCGTCTCGAGCGCGAAAGAGTCGGCGAAGCCGTCAGGACCGACGTAGGAGACGACGTTGGTGACCGGATCGAAGGCCTGGAACTCCACGGTCATCTGCACGGAAGAGGTCACGAAACCGCCGGGCCGCTCGCCCTCCGGCGCGCGCCCCATCGCCGCGAGCGCCACCGGTTCGTCGGGATCGCCGGGCAAGGCGAGACGGGCCGCGACGGCGTCGACGAAATCGAGCGTCACGCGGTCGCCGGGCTGAAGCTGCGGCAGGTTGCGGATCTCGGGACCCGCGGTGAAGCTGATGGTCTCGCCGTCGTCGGCGCGCAGCAGGACCTGCCGGTTGTCGAGATCCACCGACTGCACCGTGGCGCGCAGGACGGCCTCGTCGAAGACGACCGACGTCTCGGGCGGCCGCGCCGTCTCGGCGCAGGCCGACGCCAGCAGACCGGCCCCAAGGACAAGCGCCGCCGCGCGCAGCGGCGACCGTCTCCACGCCATCGTCATCCCCGTCCCTCCCGATGATTCTTCACCCGCCAGAGACGCCGGCCGGCGCGGCTTGTCGAGACGCGCGCGCATCGCAGGGCGTCTCATGCGATGATGTCCGGCGTCAGCGCGTCCTCGAGCCGCGCGATGCGGTCCTTCAGGAACAGCTTGCGCTTCTTCATGCGGCGCAATTCGAGCTGGTCGGCGAACACGCTCTCGGTCAGCGCCGCGATCCGGTCGTCGAGCGCGCGGTGCTCGGTGACGAGGGCCGCGAGCTCCGCCCGAAGCGCCGTCTCCTCGTCCATCTCGCCCCCCTCGCGCGCGTCGCGCCACCATAGGCCGCCGGCGCGCCGGCGCAAACGGTAAGCGCGCGGTCTTGCCCGTTGCCTCGCCGGCGCGCGGCGCGTAAGTCCCGCGCCATGAAAACGCTCCGCCAGCGCCTTCTGAGCGTCGTGAGACCCGGGCCGGTCGTGTCCGTCCTGCGCCTGTACGGCGCCATCGGGCTCGGCGGCCCGCTCGGCCGCGGTATCGACGACGAGAGCCTCGCGCCGCTGATCGAGCGCGCCTTCGCGCCGCGTCGGCTGAAGGCCGTCGCCCTGGCCATCAATTCGCCGGGCGGCTCGCCGGCGCAGAGCGCGCTGATTGCGGCGCGCATCCGCCGGCTCGCCGACGAGCGCGCGGTGAAGGTCCACGCCTTCTGCGAGGATGTGGCGGCCTCGGGCGGCTACTGGCTCGCCTGCGCCGCCGACCAGATATGGGCCGAGGCGAACGCCATCGTCGGCTCGATCGGGGTGGTGTCCGCCAGCTTCGGCTTCCAGGACGCCATCGCGCGCCTCGGCGTCGAGCGCCGCGTGCACACCGCAGGCGAGAGGAAGACGCTGCTCGACCCGTTCCGCCCCGAAGACCCCGCCGACGTCGAGCGGCTGAAGCGCATCCAGAAGGGCGTCCACGACAACTTCATCGCCCACGTCGAACGCGCCCGCGGCGACCGGCTGACCGGCGACCGCGCCGCGCTGTTCTCCGGCGACGTCTGGCTGGCGGCCGAAGCGCAGGAACTCGGCCTGATCGACGGCGTCGGCCACCTCGCGCCGACCATGCGCAGGCTCTACGGCGAGGACGTGCGATTCGCCGTGGCGCGGCCGCGCAAGTCGCTGCTCCAGCGCCTCGGCGCGCCGGGGGCGGCCGAACTGCTCGGCGCGGTCGAGGAGCGCGCGCTGTTCGCCCGCTACGGGCGCTGACGTGCTGCTGAAGATCCTCACGCTCGTCGGCGCGGCGCTCGCGCTCTGGAGCATGGCGCGCCGCGCGGCGGGGCTCGTGCGGACGCCGGCGCCGAGGGTCGGACCGGGGGGCGGCGCCGAGGAGATGGTCCGGTGCCGCGCCTGCGGCGCATGGCGCGCGCCCGGCGCGACCTGCGCCTGCGCCCTGCCCCCCACGCCCTGACGCCCGCGCCGTCGCTTGAGTCGCCCCCCGCGATTGCGTATCCGCCCCTCCCGCAACCTCTAGGATCGCGCCCATGGACTTCGTGTTCGCCGTGATCGGGCTGGCCGCCCTGGTGGCCGCGGGCGACGCGCTGGTGCGCGGGGCGGTGGCGCTGAGTCTCAGGCTGGGGGTGTCGGCGCTGGTGGTCAGCCTGACGGTCGTCGCCTTCGGCACCTCGGCGCCCGAGCTGATCGTCGGGGTCCAGGCGGCGCTGCGCGACGCGCCGGGCATCGTCTACGGCAACGTCGTCGGCTCCAACATCGCCAACGTGCTTCTGGTGCTGGGCGTTCCCGCCCTGATCGCCCCTGTACAGCCGGCAGACGGCGACAGCCGGCGCATGTTCTGGATGATGATCGCCGCTTCGCTCGGCTTCATCGCCCTCTGTTTCGTCGGCCCGCTCACGTGGTGGCACGGGATCGTGCTGCTCGCCGCTCTCGCCTGGGTGCTGCTGGACTGCTTCCGCGCGGCGCGGACGTCCGACGACGGGGCGGTGGCGGCCGAACTCGCCGAGATCGAGGAGGCGGATCCGCACATGGCCCCTTGGGCGATCGGCGCGCTGATCGGCGCCGGCGTCGTCGGCCTGCCGGTGGGGGCGCACTTCCTCGTCGAGGGCGCGCGCGGCATCGCGGCCTCGGCCGGGCTGTCGGAAGCCGCGATCGGGTTGACCCTCGTCGCCGTCGGCACCTCTCTGCCCGAGCTGATGACGACGGTGATGGCGGCGCTGCGGCGGCATGCGGACGTCGCGGTCGGCAACGTCATCGGGTCGAACATCTTCAACCTGCTCGGCATCATGGGCGTGTCGAGCCTCGTCGCGCCGCTGGCCGTTCCGCCGGAGTTCCTGCGGCTCGACCTCTGGGTCATGCTGGCGTCCTCCGCCCTGCTGTGGGGGTTGGTCGGGCCGCGCTGGATCGTCGGGCGAGGATTGGGCGCGGGGTTGCTGGCGCTCTATCTGCTCTATCTCGTCATCGTTCTCGTCCCCCGGATGTGAGGCCATCGATGTCCGCCATGCGCCCCGGCGCCGCCCTCGTCACCGGCGGCGCCAAAAGGATCGGCCGCGCCCTGGCGCTCGACCTCGCGGCGGCCGGCTGGGCGGTGGCCGTGCACTACAACACGTCGCGCGAGGCGGCGGACGCCACTGTCGCCGAGGTCCGCGCGACCGGCGCCGCGGCGGCGGCGGTCGGCGCCGACCTGCTCGACCACGCCGCCGTGGACGCGCTGGTCGGGCGCGCGGCCGAGGCGCTCGGCCGGCCGCTGACGCTGCTGGTCAACAACGCCTCGATCTTCGAGCACGACACGCTGGCGACGGCGACGCGCGCCGGCTGGGACCGACACGTCGATTCGAACCTCTGGGCGCCCGTCGCCCTCACGCGGGACTTCGCCGCCCAGGCGCCCGAACCGGAGATCGACGCGCTCGGCCGGCCTGTCGCGGCGGCCTGCGTCGTGAACATGATCGACCAGCGGGTGTGGAAGCCGACGCCGGAGTTCATGACGTACGGCGTCGCGAAGGCGGGGCTCTGGGCGTTCACGCGGATGGCGGCGCAGGCGCTGGCCCCGAAGGTGCGGGTCAACGGCATCGGTCCCGGACCCTCCCTGCAAGGGCCGCGGCAGACGCCGGAGCACTTCGCGCGCCAGCAGTCGGCCGTGCCGCTGCAGCGCGGGGCCGATCCGTCGGAGCTAGCGGCGGCGCTCCGCTTCATCCTCTCCGCCGGCGCCATGACCGGGCAGATGATCGCGCTCGACGGCGGCCAGCACCTCGCCTGGCGCACGCCGGACGTCCTGGGCGTCGAGTAGACCAAAGTCCTATTGCGCCGAATCGATTCCTGCCGCCGCCGGCAAAAAACCGTCCGGCGGTCCAGAGTCTTTTCCACTTGACGCCTGCGCGCGTCACGGTCGCCTTCGTTTCGTCGCACGCCATGCGCGCTTCGTCCGCACGAACACCAACACCCAAGAAAATCAACGCTTTGGAAGTTCTGCCCTGAATTTAATCATTATTGAGAGGCCTTTGTCAGCGTTGCGAGAATCCCGCGAACGGCCGCTTGCTCCCCAAGCTTATCCACAGATTCCGTGGATGCTCTTCCGCTTGCGCCGGCCGCCCCGGTTGGCTAGCCGGGAACCGGATTCGTCCGGCCGCCCCCGAGGCCGCCGGCGCACTGACAGGGCGGCGCATGACGGAGGAGAATGACCCGGCCGGCATCGGTTTCGAGGAGGAGGGCGCGGCGTGGGACCGCGCCGCCGCGCCGCCCCCGACCGGACCTGAGGTGATCCGCGGCTACCTCCCCTCGCTGCCGGACCGGCCCGGCGTCTACCGCATGCTCGACGCCCGGTCGGCGGTCCTCTACGTCGGCAAGGCGCGCAGCCTGAAGAAGCGGGTCGCGAGCTACGCCGCCGGGCGGGGCCACGCGACGCGGATCGCCCGGATGATCGCGGCGACCGCCTCGATGATGTTCGTCACCACCGAGACCGAGACCGAGGCGCTGCTGCTGGAGGCCAACCTCATCAAGCAGCTCAAGCCGCACTTCAACGTGCTGCTGCGCGACGACAAGAGCTTTCCGCACATCCTGATCGGCGGCGACCACCCGTTCGCGCAACTGCGCAAGCACCGGGGGCTTCGGGCGGGGCAAGGGCGCTACTTCGGCCCGTTCGCCTCGGCCGGCGCCGTCAACCGCACCATCAACACGCTGCAGAAGGCGTTCCTGCTGCGCACCTGCCGCGACAGCGTGTTCGACAGCCGCACCCGCCCCTGCCTGCTGCACCAGATCAAGCGCTGCTGCGCGCCCTGCGTCGGGCTGGTGAGCCGCGAGGACTACGCGGCGCTGGAGGAGGACGCGATCCGCTTCCTCGAAGGCCGCTCGACGCGGGTGCAGGAGACGCTGGCCGCGCAGATGGCCGAGGCCGCGCAGGCGATGGAGTACGAGCGCGCGGCGGCCCTGCGCGACCGCATCCGCGCGCTGACCGCCGTGCAGGCCAACCAGGACGTGAACCCCGAAGGCGTCGACGAGGCCGACGTGGTGGCCCTGCATCAGGAGGGCGGCGAGGCCTGCGTGCAGGTGTTCTTCTTCCGCGCCCACCAGAACTGGGGCAACCGCGCCTATTTTCCCCGCACCGGAGCGGGCGCGGAGCCGGAGGAGATCCTCGAAGCCTTCCTCGGCCAGTTCTACGGGGGCAAGGCGCCGGCGCGGCTGATCCTGCTCTCCCACGACGTGCCGAACGCGGAGCTGCTGTCGGACGCCCTCTCGGTCACCGCCGGCCGGCGCGTGACGGTGGCGACGCCGAAACGCGGCGAGAAGCGCGATCTGGTGGAGCACGCGCTGCGCAACGCCCGCGAGTCGCTCGCCCGCAAGCTCGCCGAGAGCGCCAGCCAGGCCAAGCTGCTCGACGCGCTGGCCGACGCCTTCGGGCTGGAGGGGGCGCCGCAGCGCATCGAGGTCTACGACAACTCGCACATCATGGGGACCAACGCCGTCGGCGCGATGGTGGTGGCGGGGCCGAACGGCTTCGAGAAGAACCAGTACCGCAAGTTCACCATCCGCTCCGACATCGTGGCGGGAGACGACTTCGGCATGATGCGCGAAGTGCTGACGCGCCGCTTCTCGCGGCTGCTGAAGGAGGATCCGGACCGCGAGAAGGGCGACTGGCCCGATCTCGTGCTGATCGATGGCGGCGCGGGGCAGGTTACGGCGGCGGTGGCGGCGCTGGACGAACTCGGCGTCGAGGACGTGGCGCTGGTGGGCGTCGCCAAGGGCGTGGACCGCGACGCGGGCAAGGAGGAGTTCCACATTCCCGGCCGCCGCGCCTTCGCCCTGCCGCACCGCGACCCGACGCTCTACTTCGTGCAGCGCCTGCGCGACGAGGCCCACCGCTTCGCCATCGGCGCCCATCGCGACAAGCGCGCCAAAGCCGCCACCGCCACGCCGCTCGACGAGGTGCCGGGCATCGGCCCGGCGCGCAAGCGGGCGCTGCTGGCCCATTTCGGCTCCGCCAAGGCCGTCAGCCGGGCGGGGGTCGAGGATCTGCTCAAGGTCGAGGGCGTCAACCAGAAAACCGCCGAGGCGATTTACGCGTTCTTTCACGGTGCGGCATGAATCGGGGTCGACAGGCTTGCGCGTTGGCTCCGATCGCTTCGCGCCTCGGGTATGTGCCACCGGCGGACTGACCCCCTGCTGGTCCACCGTGCCCTACAGGCGACCGGACCCGCCTCGTGATCGCCTTCGACCGGCCCTGACCGTCGAACCGTTTCGGCAATCGCTTCCGCGATTGGTGCGACGAAGCCGGCCTGCACCCCTTGGTCGGTTCGGGGACTGCGGAAGGCCGCGGCCGCTCGACTCGCCGAGATGGGCTGCACGGTGTTCGAGATCATGGCGGTCCCGGGGCACCGCATGTCCAAGGATGTCACGCGCAGCGCCCGCGCGGAAACGGTCCTGAAGGGGTCGAGCGGCGAACGCCGGTCCGACAAAGTCGTCCCGCTTTTCCGCCAGATGGCGGCCGGGGGACGGGAGCGCCCTTAAGCCATTGATACGGAGGAAAAATTTTTCTGGTGCCCGGGGGCGGATTCGAACCACCGACACGCGGATTTTCAATAGTCTGCCG
>RECW01000053.1 GCA_007693835.1 Paracoccaceae bacterium
ATGAGCCGGCTTCAATCCGTCGAGCGCTACGCGGGCCTTCCTCTCCACGCGCTTCCTCAGGAGGCGACGCTCTCCACCTTCGACTGGTGGCCGTTCGTCGCCATCGGCCTGGTGATGCGGACCTCCAGTTTTCCGGGCCGGCCGGCTTCATGGCAGGTCAGCGCGGCGGCGGCGAGACTAGCGGCGGCGTCGTCGGTCACGGCGTCTCTCCCGGTCTGCCCGCCGTCTCGCGCGGCGGTTCCTCGGCTGCGCCGTTTCGGCGGCGGAGCGCGAGCGACCGGTCACTCGATCCGGGCCCGCATGAGAGTCAATTCACCGGCGGCGGGCGCGGCGTAAGGCGCTGTCAGCGCCTCTGGCGGCCCCGTCCGCAAATCCGCCCCGAAGCGCGCTTCGAGAAAGGCCGTGAGGGCCGGCGGCGGCCCCGCTCCGACCCTCCCCTCCCAGACGATCTGGTCCGGGCGCTCCATCGGCGCGCCGAGGCGCGGGGCCTGCGGCGTCAGCACCACGAAGGCCGGATCGACCAGCAGGAGATTGCCGCCGACCCAGTTGTGGCCGGCCACGACCGCGAGCCCGCCGTCGCGGATCGCCGGGGCGAGCGCGGCGAAAGGCGCGGCCTGCCGCGCCGCACGCCCGCCGACGCCGCGCATGTTGAGTTGCAACCCTAGGGTCGCCGCCGCGGCGAAGGCCGCCCCGAGCGCGAGCAGCGCCGTCAGGCGTCCGCGGCCGAGCCTCGGCGCCAGCCGCGCCGCGACGACCGCCGCCAGCGGGAAAAGCGCAGGGTGCAGCCAGCGCCCCTTCACGTTCGCGGCGCCCGAGATCGCCACGCCGAAGGCCACGAGCGCGAAGGCGAAGGCGACCGCCCAGGCCAGATCGCGGGTCGCCGGCGTTTCGCGTTCGAGGCCTGAGCGCCATCCGAGCGCGACCCAGACGACCCCGAGGAGGGCGAGATGCGCCGCCGCCGCTCCGATGAGCGCGCCAAGCCCGCGAAGCGCCTGCGACGGCCCGCTCCCCGCCATGTCGAACTTGCGCGCGTCGGCGAGGAAGGCGTCGGCGTTGGCCGCCGCCCAGAGCGCCGGCGGCGCGGCGATCACGACCGCCAATGCCGCCGCCGCGAAAACTCGCCCACGCCCTCCGGTCGCCCCCGGGCGCACGAAGGCGACGGCGAAACACCCGGCGACCAGAAACGCGGCGTTGGCCTTCGAGACCAGGGCCAGCCCTGCGAGCGCGCCGAAGGCCAGATGCGCCCCCCACCCGCCCGGACGGCGCGCCGCGAGGAAGGCGACCAGCATCCACGCCAGCGCGGCGACCGCGAGCGTCGTATGGGTCAGCGCGCGCTGGGCCTCCCACGCGAAGTCGGGCAGCAGGAACAGCGAGACGGACGCCGCCGCGGCGACCCGAGCGGACCCCGAGACCGCAAGCCCAAGCCGCCACACGCCTGCGACCGTCAGCGCGAGCAGCGCGGCCTTGAGCAGCGCCAGCCCCGGCTTTCCCGGCCCGGTGAGCGCGAAAACCGCGCTCTGGAGCCATGCGTAAAGCGGCGGCTGCGGACCGTAACCCCAGTCGAGGCTCTGGGTGAGCACCATCATCTCGGCTTCGTCGAGTTCGAGCCCGCCCGGCGTCGCCACGCGCAGCGCGGCTCCCAACAGGAAATAAGCCGCCGCGATCCAGGGGATCAGCGCGCAAAGCCGGTCGAGGGCGGCGTCCGACAGCGCGTGCGGCGCGCCGATGGAGAGCTGTTTCGCGCGCATTCAAGCATCCTCGCAGCGTCGCGCCCTCACGCGCGCCCAAAGCCGATAGGCCCTGTCGCGGCGGCCGCCAAGAGCGCGCCGCGCCGTCAGATCAGCGGGAACGTCGAAAGATGCACGCCGAGTATCGTCTGGAACGTGCGCTCCAGATGGCGCCGGACGGGCGCGCACCCCGGATCGGCGGGCTGGAAGGCGCAGTGCTGGATCCGCCCCATGTCCCACCACTCCGAAAGCGCCACCGCGCCCGTGAAGATCGGGCCGCGCGTCATAAGCGTCTCGAAGGCGAGCGCGGTCTGGCCGGAGAGGTCGGCGCCGACGGCGGTCTTGCGGTTCACGATCAATCCGTCGATGCGCGTCAGCGGCGCGATGTAGGTGAAGTTCGGGTCGACCTCCCAGAACCGACCGGAGCGCTCGATGAAGGCGTCCTCGAACGCCGTCGAGACCACCTGCACCTCCCAAAGGTCGGCGACCTCCGTCCCCGCGAACTCGACGGAGAGCAGGCCCTCGTCGTCCGAGGCCCGGCAGACGCCGTCGAAGGGGTCGGCCTCGACCGCCATCCAGTCCGGCACGGCGACGGCCCCGCCGCCCTCGAGCGGCGCGAAGACGCGGAAGCCGAAGCGCGCCGTCTGCTGGGCGCCGAGGCCGCCGGTGAGCAGGATTTGCCGGAGCGCCACGGGATCGTCGGTCGCGCGGGCGAGGTCGTCGAAGCTGCGCCGGCCGATCTCGACGAAGTCGAGGCCGTCGCAGCGCAGCACGTCGAGCGCCGGCGACGGGCCCGAAGTGGGGCCCGGGTCGGGCGCGGCGGCGTCGAGCGCGGCGGCGAAGAGGCCGGGCGTCGGCCGGGCGGCGATCTCCACCGGTTCGGTCGAGCGCAGCAGCGCGTCGAGCCACGTCGCCGGCACGCCGAAGCTCACCGACGCCGCCCCGCTCTGCAGTCCGCCCGATCCGATGGCGGCGACCGCGCCCGTGGCGTCGACAAGGGGCGCGCCCGAGAGGCCCGGCAGCAGATGCCCGTCGAGCCGCACCACGTCGAGGTCGAGGTCGATGGCCGCGGCATGCGCCAACTCGCGGCGCACGGCGTCGGGCAGCATGGTCGCGAGCCGACGCTCGCCGAAAGTGACGCGGAGCGGCTTGTTGTCCATGGTCGGCACCGCGAGGTAGTAGCCGATGGCCTCCAGCGCGTCGTTGACCGCAGGCTCGGCGGCCGCGCGCCGCAGAGGCGCGGCGGGCGAGTTCTCGACGATGAGCAGGGCGAGATCGGCGCGGGCGACGACCCGCTCGACGCGGGCCGGCAGCACGTGGCCGCCGTGCTTCTCGAGAAACACCGAAACGCTGTCGCATCCGGCGACGGCGTGCAGCGCGGTGACGAAGCGCCCGGCCTCGCCATAGGCGAAGGCGGTGGCGGCGCGGCCGCCGTCGGGGCAGCCCCGCGCGCGCACCTGCGCCACCGAGAGCGCCACCCGCTCGCGCACCGCGACGTCGAGCGGCGCCGCGATCAGCCCGCTCGCCGCGAGCGCGCCGATCTGCGCCACGGCCGCGACGAGCGCGGCCCGGACGGCGCGCGCGGTCACGGGCACACCAGCGCGAGCGCCGCGCGGAGCACCGCCGCCTCGGCCGCGTCGCCCAGCGCCTCGGGCACGCTGGCCGCGAAACGCGCCCAGTCGCCGCCCTCCGCCGCGAAGGCCGAGCGCAACGCGGCGCCGGAGCCGTAGATCGGCTGCGAGAGGTCGGCGCAGGCCGCCGCCGCTTCGGCGTTGAACAGCGCCGTGGTCCGCGCGGGCGACGGCGCCGCCGCGACCGCGGCGCCGGCCGGCGCGAGGCCGAGTTTCTCGAACGCGACGAGCGCGCGCGCCTCCGCCGCGGGAAAGCCTATGCCCTCCCATGCCGCGAGCCGCGACGCCTCGGAGGCGCCGAGCGCGTCGGTCGCGCGCAGATGCACGCCGAGGAGCGCGAAGACGGCGGCGCCGACCGCGAAGCCGCCGATCCGCGCCGGCCCCGCGGACGGCAGCGTCGGCGCGCGGTCGGCGAGGCCGAAGAAGGCCGCGAGCAGCGCGGTCAGCCCGGCGACCACCGCGCCCACGGTCTCCGACACGGAAAGGCCGAGCAGCAGCCCCACGAGGCCGCCGATCGCCGCGCCGGTCAGAAAGTCCCGCATCGCCATCGCGCCCACCCCGCTCGGCGCAAGCTTAACCACAGCGGCAGCCGCGGCGCCATGCGCGCGATGGCCCCGCGCGCCGCGCCTCGATTGACAGCGCCGCGGCCGTCGGGTCCATGTGGCGCGTCACGATCCGGCCCAGCGGAGGCCTCTCGATTGCCCATTTCCGGCCCCGCGCCCGAGCCTGTCGCCGCCCGCGGGCTCGTCGTCCCGTCCCGCCTCGGCGGCGGCCCGCGGATCGGGCTGCTCGGCGGCTCGTTCGATCCGCCGCACGCCGGCCACGTCCACATCACGCTCTGGGCGCTGCGCTCCCTCGGGCTCGACCGGGTGTGGTGGCTGGTCTCGCCCGGCAATCCGCTGAAGCGGCGCGGACCGGCCGACCTCGCGCGGCGCATGGCGGCGGCGCGGGCGCTGATGCGCCATCCCCGCGTCGTGGTCAGCGACGTCGAGGCCCGGCTCGGCGCGCGCTTCACCGCCGACACGCTGGCGCTGCTCTCGGCGCGGTTCCCGCAGGCGCGCTTCGTCTGGCTGATGGGCGCCGACAATCTCGCGCGCTTTCATCTTTGGGAAAGATGGGAGACGATCATGGCGCATGTGCCGATCGGCGTGCTCGCCCGGCCGGGCGAGCAGCTGGTCGCGGGGCTCGCGCCCGCGGCGCGGCGCTTCGCGCGGTTCCGGGTCGACGCCGGGGCGGCGCACGGGCTGGCGCTGATGCGCCCGCCCGCCTGGACGCTGCTGACCGGGCCGATGTCGGCCCAGTCCTCCACCGCGATCCGCGACCGGGGAGAATGGCCATGATCGGACGCCGCGCGCTTCTCGCCAGAGCCGCGCTCGCCCTCGCCCTGCTGGCGCCGCTCGGCGCGGCCGCCGGGGCGCCGGGCCGCG
>RECW01000177.1 GCA_007693835.1 Paracoccaceae bacterium
CCGAGTTCGGCCTGTTCATCGGCCTCGACGGCGACATCGACGGCATGGTGCACCTCTCCGACCTCGACTGGAGCCGCTCGGGCGAACAGGCGATGGCCGACTACAAGAAGGGCGACATGGTCCGCGCCCAGGTGCTCGACGTCGACGTCGAGAAGGAGCGCATCTCGCTCGGCGTGAAGCAGCTCGACGGCGACCCGTTCGCGGCCGCGACGCAGGGCCTCAAGAAGAACGGCGTGATCACGGCCACGGTGACGGCGGTCGAGGACGGCGGCATCGAAGTCGAGGTCGAGGGTCTGAAGGCGTTCATCCGCCGCTCCGACCTGTCGCGCGACCGGCAGGACCAGCGGCCCGAGCGCTTCCAGATCGGCGACAAGGTCGACGCCCGCGTTCTGTCGGTCGACCGGGCCGCGCGCCGCGTGCAGCTTTCGATCAAGGCGCTGCAGATCGCCGAGGAGAAGGAGGCGGTGGCCCAGTACGGCTCGTCCGACAGCGGCGCGTCGCTCGGCGACATCCTCGGCGCGGCGCTGAAGGAGCGGCAGGGCGGCTGACGGCGTGACCGACGCGCGCAGCATCATCGAGCGCCGGCGCTTGCGCCGGCGCGTCGCGTTCTGGCGGCTGCTGGCGCTCGCGCTGGCCGTCGTCGTCGTCGCGGTCGCGGTCGGCCCCGATTTCACCCGCGGTCCCTACATCGCGCGCCATGACGTCACCGGCGTCATCGTCGGCGACGCGGCGCGGGAGGACATGCTGCGCGACATCGCCGAGGACCGCCGCGCCGTGGCGCTGGTGGTCCGCATCGACAGCCCGGGCGGCACCGTCACCGGCTCCGAATCGCTCTACGAGGCGCTGCGCGCGGTGGCGGCGGTGAAGCCGGTGGTTGCGGTGATGGGCGAGGTCGCGGCGTCGGGCGGCTATATCGCCGCCCTCGCCGCCGACCGCATCCTCGCCCGGGGCGCGACCATCACCGGGTCGATCGGGGTCGTCGCCGAATACCCCGACGTCTCGGAGCTTCTCGACACGCTCGGCGTCTCCTTCAACCGCGTCGCCAGCGCGCCGCTGAAGGCGGAGCCGTCGCCGCTGCGCACGCCGAGCGAAGAGGCGCTGGCCGCGCAGGCGGACATCGTCGACGACGCCTACGACTGGTTCATCGGCCTCGTCGCCGAACGGCGGCGCCTCGACGGCCCGGCGCTCGAGACGGTGGGCGACGGGCGCGTGTTCACCGGGCGTCAGGCGCTCGCCAACGGTCTCGTCGACGGGCTGGGCGGCGAGGCCGAGGCGATCGACTGGCTGGTGGCGGCGCGCGGCGTCTCCGCCGATGCGCCGGTCCGCGACGTCAGGCCGGATCGTGGGCGCCTCGGCGTCTTCGAACGCCTGTTCGGCGCCGACGCGCTCGCCGTGCTGAAAGGGTGGGCCCGTTCGCCGCGCCTGATGGCGATCATGCGATAAGCCCTCGCATTGACGGCGGAAATCCGCCGTGAGAGAGTCAGGGCCATCAAAAGAGGCGGCGGCGCGACGCGTGTCAGCGCCACCCGGGGGGCGCCCATGATCAAGTCGGAACTGATCCAGCGGCTGTCGGACGAGAATCCCCACCTGTACCAGCGCGACGTCGAGCGAATCGTCTCGACCGTCTTCGACGAGATCACCAGGGCGCTGACGCGCGGCGACCGTGTCGAACTGAGGGGGTTCGGCGCGTTCTCGGTCAAGAGTCGCGACGCGCGCACCGGCCGCAACCCGCGGACGGGAGAGGCCGTCTCGGTGCCCGAGAAGAGGGTGCCCTTCTTCAAGACGGGCAAGGATTTGCGCGACCGAATGAACGGCCGCGTCACCCAGGGGGAGGACGACTGACGCGACGCGCCTGTCCCCGGTGACAGGGGTCGGGCGAGGGGGCGTTCGCGAAGCAAACGGACGATCGTCGCGCCGGCGTTCTCCGCCGCCAAACGGAGGACCGTCATGCGGTATGTGCGGATTGTTTTCTACCTGCTGGTCGTGATCGTGCTCACCGCGCTCGCGGTGGCCAATCGCGACGTCGTCACCGTCTACACGGGTCCGGACATGACCGATTACGGTCTGCCGCCGGTGCAGGCCTATGATCTGCCGCTGTTCGCGCTGCCGCTCGGCGGCCTCGCCGTAGGCTTCATCCTCGGGGTGATCTGGGAGTTCCTCCGCGAGGGCGCGACGCGGCGCAAACTGCGTCTGGCGGCGAAGGAAGCCGAAGCGCGCGCGCAGGAAGCCGAGAAGCGCGCCGGCCCCGCGCCGAAGACCGAGGCCGACGAAGACCTGAAGGCGATCGCGCCCGCGTGAAGCCCGTCCGCGTCAAAATCTGCGGCGTGCGCGACAGGGCGGCCCTCGACGCCGCCGCCCGCGCGGGCGCCGCCTATGTCGGGCTCGTGTTCTACCCGCCCTCGCCGCGCGCCGTGGATTTCGAGACGGCCGCCGCGCTCGCCGCCGCGGCCCCGCCCGGGCTCTGCAAGGTGGCCCTTGTGGTGGACCCCGACGACGCGGCGCTCGACCGCCTCGCCGCCCTGCCGCTCGACATGATCCAGCTTCACGGCGCGGAGACGCCGGCGCGCGCCGCGGAAGTCCGCGCGCGCATCGGCCTCCCGGTGATGAAGGCCGTCGGCGTCGCCGGTCCTGACGACGTGGCCCGCCTCGACCTCTGGGAAGAGGCGGCCGACATGGTGCTCGCCGACGCCAAGCCGCCGAAAGGGGCGCCGTTGCCGGGGGGGACCGGCGTCGCCTTCGACTGGCGGCTGATCGCCGGGCGGCGGTGGCGCAAGCCCTGGCTGCTCGCCGGCGGGCTGACGCCCGAGACCGTCGCAGAAGCCGTCGCGCTGACCGGCGCGCGGCAGGTCGACGTCTCGTCGGGCGTCGAGAGCGCGCCGGGGGTGAAGGACCCGGACCGCATCGCCGCCTTCGTCGCCGCCGCGCAGCGCTGAGCGTGGCGTCGGATCCCTTCGCGGCGTAGCGTCGACCCAAGCAACGGGGGAGGAGAGCATGTCGCGCATCGCGGCGGCGCTGGAGGCGTCGACGGCGGCGGGGAACGCGCCGGGCGTGGTCGGGCTGGTCGCCCGAGGCGCCGGCGTCGTCTACGAGGGAGCCTTCGGCGTGCGCTCGGTGGAGACCGGCGCGGCGATGACGGTGAACTCGGTCTTCCGCATCTACTCGATGACCAAGGCGATCGGCGCGGTCGCGGCGGCGAAGCTGATCGAGGCGGGCTCGCTCGACCCCGATGCGCCGGTGGCGTCGATCCTGCCGGAGTTCGGCGAGGTGCCGGTGCTCGCCGGGTTCGACGGCGACGTCCCGCGGCTGCGCACGCCGCGCACGCCCGCCACGGTCCGCCACCTCGCCTCCCACACCTCCGGCCTCGCCTACGAGTCGTGGAACGCCGACGTCGCGCGGTGGCAGGCGACGACCGGCGCGCGCACGGTGCTCACGGGGACCAAGGCGGCGCTGCTGCGCTACCCGATGGTCTGCGATCCGGGGACGCGGTGGGTCTACGGCGTCGGCGTCGACTGGCTGGGCCTCGTGGTCGAGAAGGTCAGCGGCCGGCGCATCGACGCCTTCGTCCGCGACGCGCTGTTCCAGCCGCTCGGCATGGTCGACACCGCCTTCGAGCCCGACGCGCTGGCCGACCGTCTGGTGGCGGCGCATTACGTGACGCGCGACGGCTTCGGCGTGCTCGACATGGGCCCGCCGGCCCGGCCGGAAGTTTACGGCATGGGTCATTGCCTCTACTCGACGGCGCACGACTACATGCGTTTTCTGCGGATGCTGCTGAACCGGGGCGAACTCGACGGCGTGCGGGTGCTGAAGCCGGCGACGGTGGACTTCCTGACCGCCAACGCCATCGGCGACCTGACGATGGGGCGCATGGTCAGCGTCGCGCCGCGGGTGTCGGCCGACGTCGACCTTCTGCCGGGAACGCCGATGAAGCACGCGTTCGGCTTCGCGACGACCATGGCGGACACGCCGGGCAAGCGCGCGGCGGGCTCGCAGGGCTGGGCGGGAATCGCGAACACCCACTACTGGTTCGATCCGGCGCGCGACGTGGCGGGCGTGCTGATGATGCAGTTCCTGCCCTTCGTCGACCCGAGGGCGATGGCGGTCTATGACGCGTTCGAGCGCGCGGTCTACGCGGAGATCGGCGGCTGAACGCGAAACCGGGGGCGGAATCGGGCGCGCGACGGTGCGCGACCGGGCGCGCCCTTCCCAGGCGGCCCGCGCTCGCATATGAGGGCGGCTTCCGCGGCCGAGCCGCCGCGGGCGAGACCGAGAGGCGCGCAGATGGCTTCGGAAATGCTGAACTCCTACCGCACCGGCCCTGACGAGAAGGGCCGCTTCGGCCTGTTCGGCGGCCGCTTCGTGGCCGAGACCCTGATGCCGCTGATCCTCGAGCTGGAGGCGGAGTACGAGAAGGCGAAAACCGACCCTGCCTTCTGGGCCGAGATGGACGACCTCTGGACCCACTACGTCGGCCGCCCGTCGCCGCTCTACCACGCGCCGCGTCTGACCGAGGAGCTCGGCGGCGCGAAGATCTACCTGAAGCGCGACGAGCTGAACCACACCGGCGCGCACAAGATCAACAACGTGCTCGGCCAGATCCTGCTCGCCCGCCGCATGGGCAAGACGCGGATCATCGCCGAGACCGGGGCCGGCCAGCACGGCGTCGCCACCGCCACCGTCTGCGCGCGCTTCGGGTTGCAATGCGTGGTGTTCATGGGCGCGACCGACGTCGAGCGCCAGAAGCCGAACGTGTTCCGCATGAAGCTGCTCGGCGCCGAGGTGGTGCCGGTGACGGCCGGCCGCGCCACGCTCAAGGACGCGATGAACGAGGCGCTGCGCGACTGGGTGACCAACGTCGCCGACACCTTCTACTGCATCGGCACGGTGGCGGGGCCGCACCCCTATCCGGCGATGGTGCGCGACTTCCAGTCGATCATCGGCAAGGAGACGCGCGCGCAGATGCTGGCCCGCGAAGGCCGGCTGCCCGACGTGCTGGTCGCCTGCATCGGCGGCGGCTCGAACGCCATGGGCCTGTTCCATCCCTTCCTCGACGACAAGGACGTGCGGATCATCGGCGTCGAGGCGGGCGGCCACGGCGTCGACGACCGCATGGAGCACGCGGCTTCGCTCACCGGCGGGCGGCCCGGCGTGCTGCACGGCAACCGCACCTATCTGCTGCAGGACGCGGACGGGCAGATCCTCGAAGGCCACTCCATCTCGGCGGGCCTGGACTATCCCGGCATCGGGCCGGAGCACGCGTGGCTCCACGACATCGGCCGCGTCGAATACGTCTCGGCGACCGACGACGAGGCGCTCGAGGCGTTCAAGCTCTGCTGCCGCACCGAAGGCATCATCCCGGCGCTCGAGCCGAGCCATGCGCTCGCCCATGTGATCCGCCTTGCGCCGACGTTGCCGAAGGAGACCCTGCTGGTGCTGAACATGTGCGGCCGGGGCGACAAGGACATCTTCACCGTGGCCGAGGCGCTCGGCGGCATGTGACGCGCGCGGCCGCGCAGGCCGCCTTTTTTCCGAGTGGAGGGCCGAAGTGGCCGAGTTTGCGCCGGGCGACGTGGTCGTCCTGAAATCCGGTTCGATGCGGATGCTCGTCGAGCGTGTCGAGGGCGACGCGGTGGCGGTCGTCTGGGCCAACGACGGCGGCATCGGACGCGACACGCTGCCCGTGTTCGCGCTGAACAAGTGGGAGGACCGCGGTCCCTCCGACCGCCCCGCCCGCCCGCCGCGCGGCGACGACGGCCCGCCGCGCAAGGCCTACGGCGACAAGAAGCCGTATGGCGACAAGAAGCCCTACGGCGAGAAGAAAAGCTACGGCGACCGCCCGGCCAAGGTCGGCATGGACGGCAAGCCGAAGCAGAAGACGTATTACCGCAAGGAAGAGTGACGGATGTCGCGGCTGACCGACCGCTTCGCGCGCCTGAAGGCCGATAACCGCGCGGCCTTCGTCACCTACGTCATGGCGGGCGACCCCGACCACGACACGGCGCTGGAGATCGCGCTCGGCCTGCCGGCGGCCGGCGTCGACGTGATCGAACTCGGCATGCCGTTCACCGACCCGATGGCCGACGGCCCCGCGATCCAGGCGGCGGCGCAGCGCGCTTTGCACGCCGGCGCCACGGTCGCGAGCACGCTGGCGACCGCGAAGGCGATCCGCGCCGCGCATCCCGACACGCCCATCGTGCTGATGGGCTATTACAACCCGATCTACGCCCGCGGCGTCGACCGCTTCCTCGCCGAAGCCGTCGAGGCCGGCGTCGACGGGCTGATCGTCGTGGATCTGCCGCCCGAGGAGGACGACGAGCTTTGCGTCCCCGCCCTCAAGGCGGGCCTGCACTTCATCCGCCTCGCGACGCCGACCACCGACGACCGCCGCCTGCCGGCGGTGCTGAAGAACACCTCCGGCTTCGTCTACTATGTATCGGTCGCCGGCGTCACGGGGGCGAAGGAGGCCGACGCCTCGACGGTCGGCCCGGAAGTCGCGCGGATCAAGGCCGCGGCGAACCTGCCCGTCTGCGTCGGCTTCGGCGTGCGCACCGCCGAGCGCGCGCGGGCGGTGGCGGCGGTCGCCGACGGCGTGGTGGTCGGCTCGGCGATCGTCGAGCGCATCGCGTCGGGCGACGCGCCCGCGCAGGTGCTCGAATTCGTGCGGGAACTCGCGGAGGGCGTCCATGGCGGGTGAAAGCGGCTACGGCATGAACTGGCTGTCGGACTATGTCCGGCCCAAGATCAACTCGCTGTTCTCGCGCCGCGAGATGCCGGAGAACCTCTGGCGCAAGTGCGACAACTGCGGGCAGATGATCTTCCACCGCGAACTCAAGGACGCGCTCCACGTCTGCCCGAACTGCGACCACCACATGCAGCTGTCGCCGCGCGACCGCTTCGTCAGCCTGTTCGACGCCGGCGCCTTCATCGAAGTGCCGCTGACCGACCCGCCCGCCGACCCGTTGAAGTTCCGCGACCAGAAGCGCTACCCCGACCGCATCAAGGAGGCGCGGGCGACCACCGGCGAGCACGAGGCGATGCTGGTGGCCCGCGGCGACATCGGCGGGCTGCACACGGTCGCGGCCTGCCAGAACTTCGCCTTCATGGCGGGCAGCATGGGGCTCGCCGTCGGCGACGCGCTGATCACGGCCGCCGAGACCGCGACCTCGCTCAACGCGCCGCTGGTGGTGTTCTGCGCCGCGGGCGGGGCGCGGATGCAGGAGGGGATCCTCTCGCTGATGCAGATGCCCCGCACCACCATCGCGGTGCAGATGCTGCGCGAGGCGCGGCTGCCGTTCGTGACGGTGCTGACCAACCCGACCACGGGCGGCGTCACCGCCTCCTACGCCATGCTCGGCGACGTGCAGATCGCCGAACCCGGCGCGCTGATCTGCTTCGCAGGCCCCCGCGTGATCGAGCAGACGATCCGCGAGACGCTGCCCGAGGGGTTCCAGCGGGCCGAATACCTGCTCGACCACGGCATGCTCGACCGGGTGGTGAAGCGGAAGGACATGCGCGACGAGCTCGCGCAGATCCTGCGGCTGCTCATGCGCCAGCCGCCGCGCATCCACGGCGATCTGCCGGCGCCGGCCGAGCCCGCCGCCACCGCCTGAGGACGTCACGATGGGCTTCGATGCGCACGACGCCGCGAGCGACGCGATCCTGACTCGCCTGCTCTCGCTCCACCCCAAGATCATCGACCTGACGCTCGACCGGGTTCACCGGCTGCTGGGCGCGATGGGCGACCCCGAGCGCAGCCTGCCGCCGGTCGTGCACATCGCCGGCACCAACGGCAAGGGCTCGACGCAGGCGATGATGCGCGCCGGCCTGGAGGCCGCGGGCGGGCGCGTCCACGCCTACACCTCGCCGCATCTCGCGCGGTTTCACGAGCGCATCCGGATCGCCGGCGCGCTGATCGAGGAGGCGCATCTCGCGGCGCTGCTGGAGGAGTGCGAGCGCGCCAACGGCGGCGCGCCGATCACCTTCTTCGAGATCACCACGGTCGCCGCCTTCCTCGGCTTCGCGCGGACGCCGGCCGACTGGCTGCTGCTCGAAGTCGGGCTCGGCGGGCGGCTCGACGCCACCAACGTGGTCGACCGGCCCCGGCTGACGGTGATCACCCCGGTCTCCTTCGACCATGAGCAGTATCTCGGTCGCACGTTGGGAAAGATCGCCGCCGAGAAGGCGGGGATCATCAAGCCGGGCGCGCCCTGCGTCGTCGGCCCGCAGACCGACGAGGCCTTCGCGGTGATCGAGGCGCGGGCAGAAGCGCTCGGCGCCCCGCTGATCGCCGAGGGGCGGGACTGGACGGCGCGGGCGGAACGCGGGCGGCTGGTGTTCGAGGACGGGGCGGGGTTGCTCGACCTGCCGCTCCCCAACCTGCCCGGACCGCACCAGATCGACAACGCGGGCGCGGCGATCGCCGGTCTCCGCGCGCTCGGTTTCGACGACGCGGCCTGCGAGGCTGCGGTGACGGCGGCCGAATGGCCCGCGCGGCTTCAGCGGTTGAAACGCGGGCCGCTCGCCGACATGGCGGCGGCGGCGGGCGTCGAGCTCTGGCTCGACGGCGGGCACAACGTCGCGGCTGGCGCGGCGGTCGCGGCGTGGTTCGCGGCGCGCCCGCCGGCGCGCCTCGCGATGGTGTGCGGGATGCTCGAGACCAAGGACGCCGCCGGCTATCTCCGCCCCTTCGCCCCGCTCGCCGAAAGCCTGACCACCGTCGACATTCCCGGCGCGCAGGCCGGTCTGCCGGCCGCGACGCTGGCCGACGCAGGGGGGCGCGTCGGGCTTCGGGCCGCGCCCGCCCCCACCATCGCCGACGCGCTGCAGAAGGCCCTCGCCGACGCCGGGCGGGGTGGGCGCGCGCTGATCTGCGGCTCGCTCTACCTCGCGGGCTACGTGCTGCGCGACAACGGCTGAGCCTCTACCGCCCCGGCGCGCCGTAGCCGAAGGCCGGGGCGGCGGCGCCGGCGTCGAGCCACAGGCTTTTCGCCTGGGTGTATTCGGCGAGCACCTCGGCCCCCGACGACCGCCCGTAGCCCGAGCCGCGCATCCCCCCGAACGGCGACTGCGCCGAGATCGTGCGGTAGCCGTTCACCCACACCGACCCGGCCCTGAGCGCCCGGGCGACGCGCAGCCCCTTGGCGCCGTCGCGCGTCCAGACGGCGCCCGCGAGGTCGAAGGCCGAGCCGTTGGCGATCGCGACGGCCTCCGCTTCGCCGTCGAACGGCATGACGGCGAGGACGGGGCCGAACACCTCCTCCTGCGCGATCCGCATCTCCGGCGTCACGTCGGCGAAGACCGTCGGCGCGACGAAGCAGCCGGGGCGTTCGAGCGCGCCGCCACCGGCGACGAGCCGCGCGCCGTCGGCCTGCGCCTGCGCGATCATCGCCAGGATCGCGTCGCGCTGGCGGGCGCTGTGGACCGGCCCCATCTGCGTGTCGGGGTCCGACGGCGGGCCGACCCGCAGCGCCTCGGCCCCGCGCGCCACCTTCTCCAGCATCGCGTCGTAGACGGGCCGCTCCACCAGCAGCCGCGAGCCGGCGGTGCAGCTCTGCCCGGCCGCGCCGAAAATCGCCCCGAGCGCCGCCGTCGCCGCCGCCTCGAGGTCCGCATCGGCGAAGACCACGTTGGCCGACTTGCCGCCGAGTTCCAGCAGCGCCGGCCGCCCGGCGCCGGCTGCCAGCGCCGCCACCTTGCGCCCCGCCGCCACCGAGCCCACGAACACCGCCTTGCCGCAGCGCCGATCCGCCACCAGCGCGGCGCCGACGGTATGCCCGAAGCCCGCGATCACCGAGACCGCGCCTTTCGGCGCGCCGGCGCCGATCAGCAGCCGCCCCAGCATGATCGACGTGACCGGCGTCCACTCGGACGGTTTCAGGATCGCCGCGTTGCCGGCGGCCAGCGCCGGGGCGAGCTGCCAGCCCGCGGTGAAGACCGGCGCGTTCCACGGCGTGATCTGGACGATGGTCCCGAGCGGCTCGGGCGTCACGACGTTCAGATGGCCCGACGCGACCGGGATGACCCGGCCCTCGATCTTGTCGGCCCAGCCGGCGTAGTAGCGGAACATCTCGGCGACGCGGGCGGTCTCGGCGCGGGCGTCGCGGATCGGCTTGCCGGCGGTCAGGCTTTCGACGGCGGCGATCCGCTCCGCGTCGCGCTCGATGAGCGTCGCCGCGCGGGCCAGCGTCGCCCCGCGCGCGGTCGGCGTCATGGCGCGCCACGCGGCGCCGCCCCGCTCCGCCGCGCGGTGGGCGGCGTCGGCGAGCGCAGCGCCCGCGTCGGGGTAAGCGCCGAGCGTCTGCTCCGTCGCCGGGTCGATCAGGGTGATCGCAGCGCCGCCGCCCGCGACCATCTCGCCGTCGATGAGACTCGCTATCGGGCCGTCGAGCGCCTCGGCGATGAGCGGGTGGGTCATGCGTCCCTCCATGCGGCGTCGACCAGCCGGTTGAAGTCCTCGCCGTCCGCGAAGCGCGCCCGCGCGGCGGCGACTTGCGCCAGGGTCGCCCCGGCGAGCGGGCCTAGACCGTCGAGCGCCGCCGCGAGGCCGACGTCCTTGCCCATCAGGCCGAGGGTGAAGCCGCTGTCGTAGGCCCCGTTCAGCACCCACGCGGGCAGGTTCGCCTCGATCGCGCCGCTGCGCCCGGACCCCGCCGCCAGCGCCGCGGCGAGCGTTTCGGCGTCGAGTCCCGCCGCTTCGCCCATGCGCAGCGCCTCGCCCGCCAGCAGCAGGTGCGCCGAGCACAGCAGATTGTTGATCAGCTTCACCACGTTTCCCGCCCCCGGCCCGCCGCAATCCAGCACGGCGCGGGCCAGCGGGGCGAGGACGGCGCGCGCCCGCTCCCTGTCGTCCGGCGCGCCGCCGAGCATCACCAGCAGCCGCCCCTCCGCCGCCCCCTTGGCGCCGCCCGAGACCGGCGCGTCGACGAAACCGACGCCCTGCGCCGCCGCCTGCGCCTGCAGCCGGCGCGTGGAGGCGGGGTCGGCGGTGGACGTGTCCACGATCAGGAGGCCCGGCCGCGCCGTCGCCAGCGCCTCCGCCGTCACCGCCTCGACCACCGCGCTGTTCGGCAGCGACAGGATCAGCGCGTCGGCGTCCAGCGCCTCGGCGAAGCGCTCCACCGCCCACGGGCAGGCTTCGCGCTTCGCGGCGTCGCGGTCGAAGCCGCGCACAGAGAGGCCCGCCCCGGCCAGCCGCGCCGCCATCGGGGCCCCCATCGCGCCGAGGCCGATCACCGAAACCCGTTCCACCATGCGCGCCTCCGTCAACGCGCGCAGCATAGCGCTCGGCGGGGGCGGGGGAACAGGGGGCGTCAGCTCGCGGCGATGGCGGCGGCGGGTTCGGCGGCGGGCAGGGCCACGCGGAAGTCGGCGCCGCCGCCCTCGGCGTCCTCGATCCAGATGCGCCCGCCGTGGTGGTCGACGATCATCCGCGTGATGGCGAGGCCGAGGCCGGTGCCGGTCGGATTGCCGCCGTCGGTGTTGGCCTGGTGGAACCGGTCGAACACCAGCTCGCGCTGCGCCTCGGCCACGCCGGGGCCGTTGTCGGCGACGCTGAGCAGCCAGCCGGCGCCGTGGTCGTCGAGCCGCAGCCGCACCTCGCCGCGCTCGGGGGCGACGAACTTGCGCGCGTTGGAGACGAGGTTGACCACCACCTGAAACAGCCGGTCGCGGTCGCCGATCACCGTCGCCGGCGTCTCGGGCAGCGAGACCGAGAGGCTCGCCGTCCTGCCGTCGAACAGGCCGCCGACGCTCGCCGCCGCGTCGCGGGCCACTTCGCGGAGATCCACCGGCTCGGCCCGCCACACCATCCGGCCCGAGTCCATCTTGGCGATGTCGAGCACCTGGTTGATCAGGCGCGTCAGCCGCGCGCTCTCGGCGATCACGATGTCGAGGAATTCGGCGCGCTGGTCCGGCTCCATCTCCGGCTCGTCGCGCATCAGTTCGGTGAAGGCGCGGATCGAGGTGAGCGGGGTGCGCAGTTCGTGCGACACCGTCGACAGGAACTCGTCCTTCAGCCGGTCGAGCTCGGTGAGGCGGTCGTTGGCCGCGCGCAGCTCCGCCGTCGCCTCCTCCAGCGCGCGGGACTTGGCCTCGAGCTGGCGGGAGTACTCCAGCACCTGCGTCGTCTCGTCGAGGAACTCCAGCAACTCCTCGCCGCTCGCGCCTTCGCGCCGCACCGCGCTCGCCACCGCGACCCGCGCCGAGGCGGCGCCGATGGCGCCCGCGATCAGCCTTTCGGTCATCCGCACGGCGCCCGCGTCGGCGAGCCCGCTGTCGGCGCCCTGCCGGTCGAGCCCGCGGGCCGCGAAGGCGCGCCGCGCGGCGTCGGCCCCCACGAACCGCTCCGCCAGCGTCCGGAGCGCGCCCACCTTCGCCGCCCCGCCGACGTAGCCGCCGGCCTCCGCCTCCCCTTGCCGGAGCGCCTCGACGAACAGGATCGCCTGGGTCTTCTCGATGGCGCTCGGCCGGTCGAGCAGCGAGACGCCGACGAAGAGGCCGACGTTGACCAGCCAGCTCCAGAACAGCGAATGGGTGATCGTGTCGCCGAAGTCGTAGCCCGCGAGGGCGTAGGGGTTCAGCATCACCAGATCGAACAGCCAGCCTTCCGCTGCGGTGTCGCGGGCGAAGGACGGCAGGAACAGGGTGTAGAGCCAGACGACGAAGCCCCCCGCCAGCCCTGCGATCGCCCCGCGCCGCGTGCCGCCGCGCCAGAACACGGCGGCGAGCACCACCGGCGCGAACTGCGCGGCGGCGGCGAAGGAGACGAGGCCGATCGAGACCAGCGCGTAGGCCCCGTCGAGCAGCCGGAAATAGGCGTAGCCGAGCCCGAGCACGCCGATCATCGCCGCGCGCCGGATGCCGAGCAGCAGCCCGGTGACGTCCCGCATCGCAGCGATCCGCCGCGGCGCGAGGCGCAGGAGCGCCGGCATCACCAGATCGTTGCAGATCATGCCGCCGAGCGCGATGGTCTCGACGATCACCATCGCCGTCCCCGCCGACAGCCCGCCGAGGAACACGAAGAGGGCGAGCGTCGTGGCCCCCTCCGCCAGCGGCAGCGCGAGGACGAAGGTGTCCGGCGCCACCGCGCCCGCGTCGAACGCCATCAGCCCGGCGAGGGCGATGGGCAGCACGAAGACGTTGATCGCGAGCAGGTAGAGCGGGAACGCCCAGGCGGCGGTGCGCAGATGGTCGGGGTCGAGGCAGCCGACCACGGTCACCTGGAACTGGCGCGGCAGGCAGAGGACCGAGGCGGCGGCGAGCACCGTCAGCGTCACCCAGCCCGGCGCCGCGGCCTCGAACCGCATCAGCCGCGCAAGCTCGGGGCTTTCGGCGGCGCGGGCGAACAGGTCGCCGAACCCGCCGTAGAGGCCGAACACCACGAAGACGCCGACCGCGAGGAAGGCGGCGAGCTTGATGATCGATTCGAAGGCGACCGCGACCACGACGCCCTCGTGGTGTTCGGTGGCGTCGATGTGGCGCGCGCCGAACAGCACGGCGAAGGCCGCCAGCGTCACGCCGACGGCGAAGGCCGTGTCGCCCGAGGCGCCTGACGTCGCGTTCGGCGTCGCCGTCAGCGCCTCGACGCTCGCCGCCACGGCCTTCAGCTGCAAGGCGATGTAGGGCACCGTGCCGACCACCGCGATCAGCGTGGCGAGCCCGCCGAGCGCCTGGCTCTTGCCGTAGCGCGCGGCGATGAAGTCGGCGATGGAGGTGATCCGCTGCGCCTTCGCCACCGCGACGATCTTGCGGAAGGCGAGCCAGCCGAGGGAGAAGGCCAGCGTCGGCCCGAGATAGATCGGCAGGAAGCCGAGCCCGGTCTCCACCGCCCGCCCGACGGAGCCGTAGAACGTCCAGCTGGTGCAGTAGACAGCGATGGAGAGGGCGTAGACCCACGGCAGCCGGGCGAGCCCGCGCCCCTGACGCTCGCGCCGCTCGCCCCACCACGCCACGCCGAACAGCGACAGCAGGTAGACCAGCGCGAGAAGGAGCAGCGCCCAGCCTTCGAGCATGGCGCTACCCGCCGCCTATCCGTTCGCGCCGCATGGCGAGGCCGAGCAGCAGGATCGCCAGCCCCCAGACCCCGAAGATGTAGAGATAGAGCCCCGGCATCCCGGCCACGGCGCCTTCGGCCATGGCGATCAGCGGTTCGTTGAACGCGACGGCGCTGCCGAGGCCCACCGCCACGGCGCGCTCCGCGATCCGTCCCGTCGCCGGCATCAGCGCCCCTCCCGCATCAGTAGGCCGCCTGCTTGCGCCGGATCGCGCCGGCGGTCGTGCTCGCGGCGACGGCTTCGCGCAGCGTCCGCACGCCCGCGACCTCCAGCATGTCGACCAGCCGCAGGAACAGTTCCGCCGTGGCGAGGCTGTCGCCGAGCGCCGTGTGGCGATCCTCGGGCGGGATCTCGATGGCGAAGCGGTCGGCCAGCGTGTCGAGCGTCAGGCTGTCGGCCTGCCCGTCGAGGTGCGCGGCGAGCAGCACCGTGTCGAGCACCGGGTTGTCGAAGCGCACCTTGCACGCCTCCTGCTGGAGGGTGAGGAAGCGCATGTCGAAGGCGGCGTTGTGGGCGATCAGCACGCTGTCGGCGGCGAAGGCGCGGAAGCGCGGCAGCACCTCCTCGATGTGCGGCGCGTCCGTCACCATCGCGTCGGTGATCTTGTGGATCCTGGTCGAGGCGGGCGGGATCCGCATGCGCGGGTTGATGTGGGTCGCGAACACCTCGCCGCGCAGCACCCGCCCGTTCACGATGCGCACGCCCGCGAGCGAGATCATCCGGTCGCCCTTCGAGGGCTCGAGGCCTGTCGTCTCGGTGTCGAACACCACGTAGTCGAGGTTGCGCAGCGGCGTGTCGTCGATGCGCTCGGGGTCGATGCGGCCGAGCAGGTCGAAGTCGTAGAACTCGGGGCGGGCGTCGATCACCGGCGCGCGGCCGCGGTGCGCCTGACGCGGGCCCGAGAGCGGCAGGCGCAGCCGCGCGCGGCCCTCGCCGTCGGCCTCGCACCAGAAGTCGGTCTCGTGGCGCTCCAGCACCTCGCGGCCGGTGACGCCGCCGACGCTGGGGTCGAGCGGCTCGTGCAGCCAGCTCTCCAGCACCGTCATCGGCACGATGGGGCCGGGCCAGCTCATGTCGAGGTAGGTCTTGCCGTTCTTCGGCGTCGCGGTCAGCGAGAAGGTGCGGGTGGGGGCGTGGCCCGCGATCTTGTTCATCAGCACGTCGAGCAGTTCGACCACCGTCACGCTGTCGCAATGCACCCAGACCGGCTGGCCGACGATCTCGGCCGTGAAGTTCTGCGGCCCGGTGCGGCGGCGGATGACCGCCGTCCAGACCGTGTTGGAGAACATGTCGCTCATCGGCCAGGCCTGGGCCGAGACGTCGCGTCGCTCGCGGTCGAAACGGTCGAGGGCGGCGGCCAGCGCGGTCGACTCCTTCGCCAGCACCGCCTCGAAGGCCTGCCGGCTCTCGGCGTCCATGGTCGGGTCTGCGAGCATCTCGACCGCGGCGCGCAGGTTCGTGATCGGCCGACGCATCGCCTCGGCGGCGTGGCGGAGCATGCGGTCGCGCTTCACCAGCTCCGCAAGCTCGGTGGTCACGTCCTCGAAGGAGACGACGTAGCCCGCGGGCGCCGTCTCGCCCTCGTCGAGCATCAGGCTGACGCGGCCCTGCAGCGTGCGCCCGCCGTCGGCGGTGGCGCAGACCACCAGCGCGCCGAGCCCGTCGGGGTGGCTGCGGTGGCGGCCGTCCTTGAAGCGGTTGGTCAGCCGGTCGAGGGCATGGCGGAACGGCTGCGCCGTCACCAGGGTGAACAGCGACCGGCCGAGGCCGATCTCGCCGGTCACGTGCAGGATCTCGATGGCCTTGCGGTTGTAGAGCAGGATCTTGTGGTCGAGCGTGCAGATCAGCATGCCCTGATCGAGGTCGCGCAGGATGGTCTCGAGCTGGCGCCGCCGCCGCGCCGCTTCCGCCACCGCGTGCCGCACGGCCTCGTCGGTCTCGGCGCGCGCCTCGGTCAGCGCGCCCACCACGTCACGCGCCGCCGGGGCGAGCAGGCCGAGATAGCGGGCGCTGTCGGTGCGCACGGTCGAGGCCTTGCCGAAGGCCGCGGCGCGGGCGTCTCGGGCGATGCGCTCGATGGGGCGGACCATGTTCTCGTCGAACATCACCCACGCCCACATCACGCACAGCGACATGACGAAGATCGCGCCGGCCCCGAACTGGATCAGCCGGTTGATGTCGTCGCCGTAGTAGTAGACGCCGATCAGCGGCGCCGCGACCGCCGCGATCTCGACGCAGACCAGGAAGGCGAAGAACAGGAAGACGCGGAAGCGCAGACTGAGGCGGTCAATCATCCGCCGCTCCGATCAGCCCGCGCACCATCTCGGCGAGCTCACGCGTCGAGAAGGGTTTCGTCACGTAGGCGTCGGCGCCGAGGGCGAGACCCTTCTCCACCTCGATGTCGCGGCCCTTGGCGCTGACCATCACGATCTTCACCGAGGCCCAGTCGGGGTTCGCGCGGATCGTCTGGCAGACGTCGTAGCCGTCGCGCTTGGGGATCATCACGTCGAGCAGCACGAGGTCGGGGCGGTGCTCGGCGACCGCCGCCAGCGCCTCCTCGCCGTCGCGCGCCACGGCCACCTCGTAGCCCTCGCGCTTCATCAGGTGGCGCAGCGAGAGCGTGATGCTGTCTTCGTCGTCCACGACGAGCACGCGTCGGGCCATGGCCGTCCTCCCCCTGCGCGGTCGTCTCAAGAACGCCGCGGTTCTTTGCGCCTCCCCTTGTGAGGAGGTCGATTCCGCATTTCTATCGAAGGTGGCGGCGCTTGTCGCGGCGTCACGCCGCCCCAAGGGCCTCGCCCGGCGCCCGCGGCGTGACGCGAAGCATCACTTCCGGCTCCGGGCGGATCGTCATGTGCATCACCGGGGTGGGCAGGGCGCCCGCCGGCGCGAACCGGAACCGCGCGAGCAGGGTGGTCAGGATGATCCGCGCCTGCAGCATCGCGAAGTTGGCCCCGACGCAGATGCGGGGGCCTGCGCCGAAGGGCAGATGGAGCCAGCGGTCGCGCGGCTTCTCGGGCGCGAAGGTGTCGGGGTCGAAGACGTCCGGCTTCGCCCACCACAGCCGGTGGCGGTGCAGCGCGTAGATGTTCAGGAACACGGTGTCGTTCGGCAGGATCGTCCGGTCGTAGAGCCGGTCCTCCGCCAGCACGTTGCGCGCGAGCAGCCCGACGGGCGGATAAAGGCGCAGCGTCTCCTGCAGCACCTGCTCGGCGTAGGGGGCGCGGTCGATCTCCGCCGCGCCCGCGGCGGGCGCGGACCCTAGCGCCGCCGCGGCCTCGGCGCCGGCGCGATCCTGCGCCGCGGGGTCGTTGGCCAGCATCAGCAGCGCCCACGACAGCGCGAGCGCCGTGGTCTCGTGGCCCGCGACGATGAAGAACTGCATGTTGTGGAGCAGATCGGTCTCCGTCATGCGCCGGCCGGTCTCCGGCTCCTCGGCCTTCATCATGTAATCGAGCAGGTCCTCCGCGCCGCCGGGGCCGCGGCGGCGGCGCTCCTCGATGGCGCGGGCGACCATGCGGTGCATGGTGCGCACGGCGCCGCGGCCCAGTATCTCGCCGGGCCGCGGGACCCAATGCGGCGCGTCGAGGAAGTCGAGCAGAGAGGCGCGGCCGACGGTCTGAAAATACTTCGTGATCGCCGCGCCGTAGACCTCGGCGTCGAAGTGGTCGCGGCCCGAGAGGGCGACCTCGCAGATCACGTCGAAGGTGGCCGACAGCATCTCCCGCACGATGGGGACCGGGCCGTCGACGGCGGCGATCCGGTCAGCGGCGCGCTCGGCCGTGCGCGTCATCAGGGGCGCGAGCGCCATGACGTTGCGCGTCGAGAACACCGGCGCGATGGCGCGGCGCTGCCAGCGCCACTCGGGGCCTTCCGCCGTGAACAGGCTGCGCCCGACCGCCGAGCGCAGCATGCGGATCATCACCTCGGATTTCGGGTAGTTCTCGATGTTGTCGCGGAACACCCGGCGCAGACCCTCGGCCCCCTGCACCATGTGCCAGCGCCCGGGCCCCGTGCGCCCGGAGACGATGGGTTGGGTGAAGGCGATGTCGGGCAGCACGCCGAGCACGTTCTCGCGCACCGCGCGCAGGCTCGCCATCACGCCGAGCGGGCGGTCGGGCGGGGTGATGGTCGGCGGCACGAAACCGGGCATGGGCGCAGTCCGGGCGCGGGATGGGCCGGCGCCATCATCGCGCTTCGGGCGCGCGGCGACAACCGCGCGCCCGGTCGTCGGCGCGCGTCAGGGCATCGCGACGTCGATCCCTTCGTAGAAGAAGTCCATCGCGCGGATCTGGTCGTCGGTCAGCCGCTCGCCCTCGCCGATCACGGTCTCTCCCGCCTGGTTGACGATCGGGCCGTCGAAGGGATGCAGCGAGCCGTCCTTCAGCGCCGCGACCACCGCCTCGGCGTGAGAGGCCGTCTCGGGGTCCATGTTGGTGAACGGCGCGAGGCTGAA
Organism: Paracoccaceae bacterium; assembly: GCA_007693835.1. Taxonomy (GTDB): domain Bacteria; phylum Pseudomonadota; class Alphaproteobacteria; order Rhodobacterales; family Rhodobacteraceae; genus Rubrimonas. Next base: position 18,508 of record RECW01000177.1, read on the forward strand.
CATGCCCGAATCGAGCCCGCCCCAGGTGTCCGTCGGCGCCCAGGTCCCGTCGATCACCGCCTGCGCGCGCTCGGCGTAGTAGTCGCCCCAGTTGTTGACGCTGGACGTCAGGTGCGAGTTCGGCGCGAAGCGCGTCATGTCGGAGGCCTGCCCGAAGCCGAACACCCCGCGCTCCTCGGCGAGCTGCAGCGGCGCCGGGCTGTCGGTGTGCTGGCAGAGCACGTCGCAGCCCTGGTCGATCAGCGCGCGCGCCGCGTCGGCCTCGACGCCCGGGTTGAACCAGGCATTGGCCCAGACCACGCGGATGCGCATCTCGGGGTCCACCGACCAGGCGCCGCGCATCACCGTGTTGATGGCGTGGATCACCTCGGGCACCGGGAAGGAGGCCACGTAGCCGATCTGCTTGGTTTTCGACTTCTTCGCCGCGATCACGCCCTGCACGTAGCGGCCTTCGTAGAAGCGCGCGTTGTAGATGGCGAGGTTGTCGCGGGTCGCGGTGCCGGTCGCGCTCTCGAAGAACACGTCCGGAGTCGCTTCCGCCATCCGCACCGTCGGCTGGAAGTAGCTGAACGAGGTCGTGAAGATCAGGCGGCATCCCGCGCGCACCAGGCTGGTGGCGACGCGGTCGAAGTCTGGCGGGGCGACGGCCTCGACCTGCGTCGCCTCGACCTTGTCGCCGAGCACGTCGAGCATCCGCTGGCGGCCGCGGTCGTGCATGGTCGACCAGCCGAAGTCGCCCACCGGCCCGATCAGCACGAAGCCGACGTTCAGCGGATCGGCGGCCAGCGCCGCGCGGGGCAGGGCGGCGGCCCCGGCCAGCGCGCCGGCTCCTTTCAGCATGGTGCGGCGGGAAAGCGTCATCGCGTGTCTCCTCACTTGGGCGCGGCGACCCTCGCCGCGCGGAAAACCTGTCAGCGGTCCGGGACGAAAGTCTGGCCGAGCGCCTGCGGCCCGCCGGCGCCGCGGCCGCGCACCGCCATGATCGCCACCAGCGCCACCACGGTCAGCAGGTAGGGCAGGGCGGCGAGCAGCTGCGAGGGCACCCGCACGCCCGCCCCCTGCGCGTGAAGCTGCAGGATCGTCAGCCCGCCGAAAAGATACGCCCCCGCCGCCGCGCGCCACGGCAGCCAGGAGGCGAAGACGACGATGGCGAGGGCGATCCAGCCGCGCCCCGCCGTCATCCCCGACGTCCAGAAGGGCGTGTGCACGAGCGAGAGATAGGCGCCGCCGAGCCCCGCGCAGCCGCCGCCGAACAGCACCGCATAGAGCCGGATGCGCAGCACCGGATAGCCGAGCGCATGGGCCGAGACCGGGTTCTCGCCGCAGGCGCGCAGGATCAGCCCGGCGCGGCTGCGGTTCAGAAACCACGCGACCGCGAAGACCAGCGCGAAGGAGGCGTAGACGAACGGGTCCTGCCGGAACAGGATCGGGCCGAGGACGGGGATGTCGGCCAGCAGGGGAACCTCGATCTTGCCGACGCCCGCCCGCTGCACGCCGACGAAAGGCGCGCCGATCACCCCCGAGAGCCCCAGCCCGAAGATCGTCAGCGACAGCCCCGCCGCCACCTGATTGGCCGCGAGCCCCAGCGTCAGCCCGGCGAACAGCGCCGCGAGCGCCATGCCGGCGAGGATCGCCGCGATCACGCCGAGCAAGCTCGACCCGGTGACGATCGCCGTGGCGACGCCCGTCGCCGCGCCCATCACCATCATCCCCTCGACGCCGAGGTTGAGCACGCCGGACCGCTCGACCACCAGTTCGCCGATGGCCGCGAGCAGCAGCGGCGTCGACGCTGTGATGACGGTCAGCAGGATCGCCTCGGCCAGCGTCATGCGGGGCGCTCCCGCACGAGGCGCAGGCGGTGCAGGATCAGCGTGTCGCAGGCCAGCACGTAGAACAGCAGCAGCCCCTGGATCACCCGCGTCGCGTCGAGCGGCAGGCGCAGGATGATCTGCGCGTTCTCGCCGCCGATGAAGGTGACGGCGAGGAACACGCCCGCGATCAGGCACCCGACCGGATTCAACCGCCCGAGGAACGCCACGATGATCGCGGTGAAGCCGTAACCCGGCGAGAAGCCCGGCAGCAGCTGGCGCACCGTGCCAGCAGCCTCGATCACGCCCGCAACCCCGGCCAGCGCGCCGGAGACGGCGAACACCGTCAGCGTCAGGCGCCGGTCGTCGAAGCCCGCGAAGCGCGCGGCCCGCGGCGCCTCGCCCACCAGCCTGATCTCGAAGCCCTTGAGGGTTTTCGCCATCACCAGCGCCCCCGCCGCGACCACGGCGAGCGCGATCAGCGCGCCGACGGTCAGCCGTCCGCCCGCGATCAGCGGCGCCAGCGTCGCCTCGCGCGCGAAGGTCACGGTCTGGGGCATGTTGAAGCCGAACGGGTCGCGCCACGGCCCCCGCACCAGCCAGTCGAGCAGGAACTCCGCCA
>RECW01000052.1 GCA_007693835.1 Paracoccaceae bacterium
CTGCCGATCATGGTCTGGATGCTCTACACCTATTTCAAGGAGATCCCCGGGGAGATCCTCGAAGCCGCCCGCATGGACGGCGCGGGGCTGCGCGAGGAGATCCTCTATGTGCTGACGCCCATGGCGATCCCCGGCATCGCCTCGACCATGCTGCTCAACATCATCCTCGCCTGGAACGAGGCGTTCTGGACGCTGAACCTCACCGCCGCCCGCGCCGCGCCGCTGACCGCCTTCATCGCCAGCTACTCGAGCCCCGAGGGGCTGTTCTACGCCAAGCTGTCGGCGGCCTCGACCATGGCGATCGCGCCGATCCTGATCCTCGGCTGGTTCAGCCAGAAGCAACTGGTGCGCGGCCTGACCTTCGGCGCGGTGAAATAGGGAAAGGCTGACATGGGACGCATCGTTCTGGAGCGGGTGACCAAGGCCTTCGGCGAGCAGACCGTGATCCCGCCGCTCGATCTCGCCATCGAGGACGGCGAGTTCACCGTGTTCGTCGGGCCGTCCGGCTGCGGCAAGTCCACGCTGCTCAGGCTGATCGCGGGGCTGGAGGACGTGAGTTCCGGCGTCATCAGCATCGACGGGCGCGACGCCACCGCCATCCCGCCGGCGCGGCGGGGGCTGGCGATGGTGTTCCAGTCCTACGCGCTCTACCCGCACATGACGGTGCGCAGGAACATCGCATTCCCGCTGCGCATGGCGGGGCTGAGCAAGGCGGAGCAGGACCGCCGCGTCGAGCAGGCGGCGGCGGTGCTGAACCTGACCGACTACCTCGACCGCCGCCCCGGCCAGCTTTCCGGCGGGCAGCGCCAGCGCGTCGCCATCGGCCGCGCCATCGTGCGCGAGCCCGCCGCCTTCCTGTTCGACGAGCCGCTCTCCAACCTCGACGCGGCGCTGCGGGTGGGGATGCGGCTGGAGATCAGCCAGCTGCACAACCGGCTCAAGACCACGATGATCTACGTCACCCATGATCAGGTCGAGGCCATGACCATGGCCGACCGGATCGTGGTGCTGCGCGCCGGCGAGATCGAGCAGGTCGGCAGCCCGCTGGACCTCTATCGCAGCCCGCGCAACCTGTTCGTGGCCGGCTTCATCGGCTCGCCGCGCATGAACCTGATCGAGGGCGCGGCGGCGGCGAACCACGGCGCGCACACCGTCGGCATCCGGCCCGAACACATCGCGGTCTCGGCGGAGGCGGGGGAGTGGTCGGGGACCGTGGGCGTGTCGGAGCATCTGGGCTCCGACACCTTCTTCCATGTCCATGACACCGGCCTCGCCGAAAGCCTGACGGTGCGCGCCGACGGCGAGGTCGGGTTCAAGCATGGCGATCGCATCTTCATGACCCCGCGCCCCGAGATGATCCACCGCTTCGACGACAAAGGACTGCGGCTCCCATGAAACGGCTCGACGGCAAGACGGCCCTGATCACCGGGGCCGCCCGCGGCATCGGCCTCGCCTTCGCGCAGGCTTACGTGCTGGAGGGCGCGCAGGTGGCGATCGCCGACATCGACATGGCGCGCGCCACGGCTGCGGCGGCGGAGATCGGCGAGGCGGCCTTCGCCGTCGAGATGGACGTGGCGCGGCAGGAGAGCATCGAGGCGGCCGTGGCGGCGGTCGTCGCGCGCTTCGGCCATATCGACATCCTGATCAACAACGCCGCGATCTTCACCGCCGCGCCCATCGCCGAGATCACGCGCGAAGACTATGCGCGCTGCTTCGACATCAACGTGGCCGGAACCCTGTTCACCCTGCAGGCCGTCGCCCGCCACATGATCGCGCGCGGCAAGGGCGGCAAGATCATCAACATGGCCTCGCAGGCCGGGCGCCGGGGCGAGGCGCTGGTCGCGGTCTATTGCGCCTCCAAGGCCGCGATCATCAGCCTGACGCAGTCGGCGGGGCTGAACCTGATCGCCCACGGCATCAACGTCAACGCCATCGCCCCCGGCGTGGTGGACGGCGAGCATTGGGACGGGGTCGACGCCTTCTTCGCGAAATACGAGAACAAGGCTCCCGGCCAGAAGAAACGCGAAGTCGGCGCCGCGGTGCCCTACGGGCGCATGGGCCGCGCCGAGGACCTGACCGGCATGGCCGTGTTTCTGGCGAGCCCCGAGGCCGACTACATCGTGGCGCAGACCTACAACGTGGATGGCGGCCAATGGATGAGCTGATCCCGCTGTCGCTCCGCGCGCTCGGCCGGCTGCCGGCCGCGATCCGCGCGCCGCATTACGACCGGCAGGCGCTGTCGCCGGGCATCGTGCATATCGGTCTGGGCAATTTCCACCGCGCGCACATGGCCTGGTACACCCATCGCCTGATGCAGGCCGGGCAGGCGCATGACTGGGCGATCATCGGCGGCGGCGTGCGCTCGGCGGATGCCGCCATGCGCGACAGGCTGGCGGCGCAGGACTGGCTGACCACGCTGATCGAGCTCGACCCCGCGGGCAAGACCGCAGAGATCACCGGCGCGATGATCGGTTTCGCGCCAGTGGAGTCCGACAACGCCGCGCTGATCGCGCAGATGGCCGATCCCGCGATCCGCATCGTCTCGCTGACGGTCACCGAGGGCGGCTATTGCGTCGACCCCGCCACCGGCGGGCTCGATCTGGATCACCCCGACATCCGCCACGACGCCGCCAATCCCGCGGCGCCGCGCACCGCCTTCGGCGCCATCGTCGCGGCCCTCCGGCGGCGGCGCGGGCAGGGCGCCCCGCCGTTCACCGCCATGAGTTGCGACAACCTCAGCGGCAATGGCGGCATCCTGCGCCGCACGGTGGTGACGCTTGCGCGCCAGTCCGACCCCGCGCTGGCCGACTGGATCGAGGCGGAGGCGGCCTTCCCCAACGCCATGGTCGACTGCATCGTGCCGGCGACCGGCCCGCGCGAGATCGCGCTGGCGCGCGACTTCGGCATCGACGACGCCGCCCCGGTGACCCATGAGCCGTTCCGTCAATGGGTGCTCGAAGACAGCTTCTGCGCCGGGCGCCCGCCCTGGGAAGCCGTCGGGGCGCAGTTCACCGACGATCTGCACGGCTACGAAGCGCAGAAGCTGCGCATCCTCAACGCCGGTCACCAGATCATCGCCAACGTCGCCGAACTCCAGGGGATCGAGACCATCGCCGACGCCATGGCCGCGCCGCCGATCCGCGCGCTTTTCCGCAAGGTGCAGCACCGCGAGATCGCGCCCCATGTGACGCCGGTGCCGGGCATGAGCCCGACCGAGTATGTCGCGCTGATCGAGACGCGCTTCGCCAACCCCGCGATCCGCGACACGGTGCGCCGCGTGGCCTTCGACGGGTCGTCGCGCCACCCCGGCTTCGTGCTGCCGACCCTGCGCGACGCGCTGGCCGCCGGCGCGCCCTTCGACGGGCTGGCGCTGGTCGAGGCGCTCTGGGCGCGGATGTGCGCGGGCGTGCGAGAGGATGGAAGCGCCATCGCCCCGAACGACCCGCAATGGGACAGCCTCACGCAAGCGGCGCAGGCGGCGCGCGCGCAGCCCGAGGTCTGGCTGGCTCAGGCCGCCATCTACGGCGATCTCGGGCGGCACGCGGCGTTTTCGGCGCAGTTCGCCGCGTGGCTCCGCCTGCTCTGGGCGGAGGGCGGCGCCGCGGCGCTGCAACGCTATCTCGCGGCGCCCTGAGCCTTTGGCGACGGTCGAAAGGCGAAAAAACATGCCGGAGAGTCCTCCGCCCCTCATCCCGGCCTCGCTGCCCGCCCTGATGGCGCGCCTGCAGGACCTGCCCGCGAAAGGGCGAAAGCTCGTCGCGATCGCGGGCGCGCCGGCCAGCGGCAAGTCGGTGCTCGCCGCGGCGCTGCGGGAGGCGCTGCGCCGAGAGGGCCGCGCCGTCGAGGTGGCGCCGATGGACGGCTTCCATCTGGACAATGCGCTGCTCGACCAGCGCGGGCTGCGCGCCCGCAAGGGCGCGCCCGAGACCTTCGACGCGCAGGGCTTCGTGGCGCTGGTGCGGCGGCTGGCCGCCGGGGGGGAGGTGGTCTTCCCGGTCTTCGACCGCGCGCGCGACCTGTCCGTCGCCGGCGCCGGGGTGGTCACGACCGCGTGCGACATGGTCATCCTCGAAGGCAACTATCTGCTGTTCGACGAAGACCCGTGGGCCGACCTCGCGTCGCTGTGGGATTTCTCGGTCTGGCTCGACACGCCCGAGGCGCTGACCCTCGACCGCTGCATCCGGCGCTGGCTGGCGCATGACCACACGCCCGAACAGGCCCGCGCGCGGGCCGAAGCGAACGATCTCGTCAACGCCCGCCGGATCCTCGGCGCGCGGTTGCCGGCGGACATGACCATTTCCGATCGCTGAACGCCGAACCCCACGGCGTGGCGCTCCCCAAGGGCCGGTCGCGACCTCTCCGCATCAGCGCCGCGGTGACGGAGTGTCTTCGGTGCGATCCCGACCTCAGTCCCGCTTGCGCAAGGCGTCCGCGATCGCGTCCCCGAGGCTCCCGCGCGATGGCTGCGCCGCGGGTTTCGCCGACGCCTTCGATTTGGCCCCGGACCTTGACTGGACGGCCTTCCCTGGCAGGCCGGAACGAGCGGCTTCCGCGCCGCCGCTTGGGCGCGCCTCGCCACCCGCGGCCGCGTTCTTCCTCATGCTCAGCGCGATGCGCTTGCGGGGCAGGTCGATGTCGAGCACGCGCACCTTCACCACGTCGCCCGCCTTCACCACGCTGTGGGGGTCCTGCA
>RECW01000246.1 GCA_007693835.1 Paracoccaceae bacterium
CCGCGGCCGCCGAGCACACGAGCCGCACGCGCGCCTCGTACAGCGCGTCGACCAGCGTCACGAAGCGCTTCGCCGCGTCGTAGTTGGCGCGGCCGAGCCGCGGGATGCGGTCGATCATCAGCGTCTCCACCGCCTCGGCGATCGCGAGATAATCCGCCGCGCCGAGCGGATGCTCGCAGAGGTCGGCGAAGCGCGCGCGGCCCACCCCCTCCGCGAAGCCGCGCAGCGTGACGGCGCGACCCTGGACGGTCAGCGTCAGCGGTTCGGGCCTCGCGCCGTCGGTCAGCTCCGCCCAGGCGTCGGCCATGCGCGCGTCCGCGTCCGGCCCGAGGGGCGTGTGGTAGACCGGCTTGCCCCGCAGGCCCCGCAGCCGGTGGTCGTGCGGGCTTTCGAGTTCATGCAGGTCGAGCCGGTCCTTCAGCATGGCGATGAACGGCAGGAACACCGCGCGGTTGAGCCCGTCCTTGTAGAGGTCGTCCGGCGGGCGGTTCGACGTCGTGACGGTGACCACGCCGCGGGCGAACAGCGCCTCGAAAAGCCGGCCGAGGATCATCGCGTCGGCGATGTCGGAGACCTGCATCTCGTCGAAACAGAGCAGCGGCGCGGCGTCGGCGATCTTCGCCGCGGCCTCGGCGATGGGGTCGGTGGTTCCGCGCTTGCGGGCGGCGTCTATCAGGCCGTGCACCTCCTGCATGAAGGCGTGGAAGTGCACGCGGCGGCGCTTCTCGACCGGGGCGCCCTCGAAGAACAGGTCCATCAGCATCGACTTGCCGCGGCCGACGTCGCCGTAGAGGTAGAGCCCCGCGAGCACGGCGTCGGGTTTCGCCGCCTTGCGTCCGAAGCCGAGAAAGCCGCGCGCCACCCGCTTGCCGGCCTCCGGCGACCAGCCGACGAGGCGCTGGTGCAGCAGTTGCAGCTTCTCCACGGCGAGGCGCTGGGCGGGGTCGGGGCGGAGCCGGCCCTCGGCGACCAGCGCGCGATAGCGGCTCATCGGCGTCTCGGGCATCGGCGCACCTCCTTGCGGGCGCAGGTCTAGGGTCGGTCGTCGCCCGGCGACAAGGGCGCCCTCAGTCGCGCCGGGGCCCCACGCCCGCCTGCCGGCCCCGCCCCATGACGGGGAGCGCCGGCGTCGGCGCCATCGCCGCCGTCGCGGCGGCGCCCGGCCGCGACCACCGATCGCCATGTGCGCAAACGGTCGCCTCGCGCCGCGGCGCGGCGGCGGATATGACAGCCGCGGCCAAGGAGGACGCGATGGCGGAGACGGCGGACGTTCTGGTGATCGGCGGCGGAATCGCGGGCGTCGGCGCGGCGTCGGAGATCGCCGCGGGCGCGCAGGTGACGGTGCTGGAGCGAGAGGACGCCATCGGGCGGCACGCCACCGGGCGCTCCGCCGCCATGTTCATCCTGAACTATGGCGGTCCGGCTCTGCGCATCCTCACCGCCGCCAGCGAGGCGGCGCTCGTCGAGCCCGACCCCGCCTTCGCCGACGGCCCCGTCCTGTCGCCGCGGGGCGAACTGCTGGTGGCCGACGCGGACGAGACCGCCGCGCTCGACGCCTATCTCGACGGCGCGACGGGGGCCGAGGAGATCGCGCCCGACGACGCCGTGGGTCTCGTGCCGATTCTCCGCCGCGACCGGATCGCCCGCGCCATGTGGGAGCCGAGCGCGCGCGACATCGACGTGGACCGGCTGCTCCAGCTCTACGCCCGCAAGGCCCGCGCCGGCGGCGCGCGCGTCGCGACCGGCGCGGAAGTCCGCGCCATCGCGCGGACCGGCGACGTCTGGCGCGTCGAGACGGCCGCGGGGGCGTTCGAGGCGCCGGTGATCGTCAACGCCGCCGGCGCCTGGGCCGACGAGACGGCGCGGATGGCGGGCGTTCGGCCAGTCGGGCTGCGTCCGCTCCGGCGCTCGGCGGCGATCATTCCTGCGCCCGCGGGGCATGACGTGCGCGGCTGGCCGATGGTGGGCTCGGCGGGTGAGACGTGGTACGCGCGCCCCGACGCCGGACGGCTGATGGTCTCGCCGGCGGACGAGGACCCGGTCGAGCCTTGCGACGCCTGGCCCGACGACATGGTCCTCGCGGAAGGGCTGCACCGTTTCGAGGAGGCGACCACCGTCCCGGTCACGCGCGTGGAGCGCTCGTGGGCGGGCTTGCGCACCTTCTCGCCCGACCGGACGCCGGTCGCGGGCTGGGCGCCGGACGCGGAGGGGTTCCTCTGGCTCGCAGGGCAGGGCGGCTACGGCATCCAGACGTCGCCGGCGCTGTCGCGCCTCGCCGCGGACTTCGCGCTCGGCCGCGCGCCGATGCTGGCGGCGGCGACTCTGGCGGCTTTGTCGCCTTCGCGCTTCACCGCCGCTTAGGTGCGCAAAGCCTTGGCGAGTCTTGGTAAACCGGCCTTCTTGATCCAGTGTGCGAAGTCGTCCGTCCGCTCTGACGCGGCGACCGCCGCCAGCGTCTCGGCGAGCAGACCGGCGGGGGCGTACTCCGCGCGCAGAAAGGCGTCGGGGTCGACCCGCGCGAGGCCCGCCGCGCCGAGCGCGCGCAGGGGAAAGTCGCGCGCGTTGAGCGTCACGATCCCGTCGGCGCCGGCGGCGCGCGCGGCGGCGATCACATGGGCGTCGGCAGGGTCGGGAAGGCCGGCCGCGTCCTCCAGCGCCTCCCAACCCGTCACGCGGGCGTTCGGAAACCGGCGGCCGAGCGCGGCCGCCTCCTCGCGCGCCAGCGCCGCGGCGACGGGCCCGAGCCGCGCTTCAGCGGCCCGCGCCCACTCGCCGAGGATGCGGTCCGACCACAGCGGCGCGAAGCCGCCGGCCTCGGCGTAGGCGAGCAGCACCCGGCGCAGGCGTTCGGGAAACAGGACGCAGGCGTCGAGCACCAGCCTCACGAGAGCCGCCAGAAGGTCGCCTTGAGGTAGCCGGTCTCGGGCAGGGCGGCGTGGACCGGGTGGTCGGGTCCTGCGCCGCCGGAATGGATCAGCGCGGCCGCGCGACCGGCGGCGGCGATCCCCTGCGCGCAAGCCGCGCGGAACGCCGCCGCGTCGACCGCGTGCGAGCACGAGCAGAGCGCCAGAAAGCCGTCCGGCTCGACAAGCGCCGCGGCGAGCCGCGCCGTCTTGGCGTAGGCGCGCAGGCCGGCGTCGAGCGCGGCCTTCTGCGGCGCGAAGGCCGGCGGATCGCAGATCACGAGGCCGAAGCGGCGCTGTTCCTCGGCGAAGCCGCGGAGCGCGGCGAAGGCGTCGGACTTCAGCGTCTGGAACCGGTCCGCGACCCCGCCGAGCGCCGCGCCCCGCCGCGCGAGGTCGAGGGCGGGTTCGGAGCTGTCCACCGCCAGCGCCGACTCGGCCCCTGCGGCGAGCGCCGCCAGCGCGAAGCCGCCGACGTGCGTGAACACGTCGAGCACGGCGCGCCCGCGCCCGAGGCGCGCGGCGAAGGCGTGGTTCGGGCGCTGGTCGAAGAACAGGCCGGTCTTCTGCCCGCCGAGCAGGTCGGCGAGATAGGTCGCGCCGTTCATCGGCGTCGGGATCGGCCCGTCGAGCGCGCCCCTCGCCACGCGCGTCTCCGCACCCAACCCTTCAAGCGCCCGCGCGCGCGAGCCTGCGTTGATCACGACGGTCGCCGGCGCCAGCGTCGCGTCGAGCGCGGCGAGCAGGTCCGGCAGCAGCCGGTCCACCCACGCCGCGTTCGGCTGCACCGCCAGCGCGTCGCCGAACCGGTCGATCACGAGGCCCGGCAGATCGTCCGCCTCGGCGTGGATCAGGCGGTAGAAAGGCGCGTCGTGGAGCGTCTCGCGCAGCGCCAGCGCGCGCTTCAGGCGCGCGGCGAACCATGCGGCGTCGACCGTCGCGCCCGGATCGCGGTCGAGCAGGCGCGCGGCGATGGTCGAGGCCGGGTTGAAGGCCACCGCGGCGAGGGGTCGGCGGTCGGCGTCCTCCAGCGTCGCGACGACGCCGGGCGGGCGCGCCTTCGCCCGACGGTCGAGGACCAGCTCGTCGGCGTAGACCCATGGCGCGCCTTCGGCGAAGCGCCGGCCGCCCTTGGGCCGCAGGCGCACGACCGGCCGCGTGTGGGGGGCCTCATCGGTGTGCGCGTGCTCGAGGTCGGTCATGGTCGCGGCGTGCCTCCCGGCGCGCCGGGCGCGGCGCGCGCTTGTCATAAGCCGCGCGCGCGGGGCCGGCAAAGGCCGCGCGGTCGCTCAGGCGCGGGATGCGCGCCGTGCGGCCGGCAGGAGGCGACGCGCCGTCGCCCCGAGCCAGCGGCCGAAACCGGTCGCCATATCGGCGAGGGCTTCGGCGCGCAGCCGCCGCGCCTTCGCGATCAGACGCGCGCGCGCTTCGAAAGTCGGGGATTCGTAACGGATCATCACAGCACCGGTTCACAGCGGCCGCTCTCTGGGCGGCCCTCTCTCAGGACCTCAGATGGCCGTTCCGCTGCGCCGCAACATCCTCGCCGGCCGCAGGCCCGCGTTGCATCCTGCGCAATCGCGTCGCACGCCGCGCCTTGCCGCGGTTCTGCGCGACGACTACGACTCGCGTCGAGAAAGCGATGCCGTCAGTTCACCCGGAAGGGCGCCCGATGAGAGACCCGATCGACGTCTACATGAACACCCTCGTGCCGATGGTCGTCGAGCAGACCAGCCGCGGCGAGCGCGCCTACGACATCTTCTCGCGCCTGCTGAAGGAGCGGATCATCTTC
>RECW01000117.1 GCA_007693835.1 Paracoccaceae bacterium
GCCTTTCATCCCGAGCTGCATGACGACAGCCCGTGTCGACCCGTCGGTCGGAAACGCGATCGGCCGGTCCAGAGGCCACGCCGCGCCGTCGACCCGCAGGCCATCGGTCCCGCGCTCGATGCGAATGGTGATCGCGCCGCCGCCGTGCTCGACCCGCGCTTCGTAGCCGTCCCATCCGTCCGGCATGCAGGGGGCCAGCCTCAGCGCGCCACCGTCGAGCCTGAGGCCGAGGATGTGCTCGACGCCGAGCCGCCAGGCCCAGCCGGCGGCGCCGGTGTACCATGTCCAGCCGCCTCGACCGACATGCGGCGCAGCGCCGGCGATGTCCGCCGCGATGGCATAGGGCTCGGTCATGTATCGCACGGCGTCGGCGCGTGACGCCGCGTGCAGGATCGGGTTGAGCCGGTCGAACGCCTCCTTCGCCGCGTCGCCGTCGCCGAGCGTGGCGAAGGCGACGCCGAGCCAGGCGGCGGCGTGCGAGTATTGCCCGCCGTTCTCGCGCACGCCCGGCGGATAGGCCTTGATGTAGCCGGGGTCGTGGGGCGTCGCGTCGAAGGGCGGCCAGAGCAGCCGCGACAGCCGGTCTTGGGGGCGCATCAGATGGCGTCGCGCCTCGGCCATGGCCCTGCGGGCGCGAGCCGGGTCGGCGGCGCCGGAAATCACCGCCCAGGACTGCGCGATCGAATCGATCCGGCATTCGTCGTTGGCGTCAGCCCCCCATGGTCGGTCCGCGTCGTCGATGGCGCGCAGGTACCAGGCGCCGTCCCATCCGCTCGCCTCGACGGCGGCGGCGAGCGCCGTCATGCGGGCGGGCCAGGGACGCGCGAGATCCTCCCGGCCGGCGCGGGCGCAGAGGTCGAGGAAGCCGCGGATCGTCGCGATCAGGAACCAGGCGAGCCAGATGCTGCGGCCGCGACCCTTCTCGCCGACGCGATCCATGCCGTCGTTCCAGTCGCCGGCGCCCATCAGCGGCAGGCCGTCGGCCCCGAGGGCGTGGCCGCGCTCGAGGGCGCGGGCGCAGTGATCCAGCAACGAGCCGTCCTCGGGCGCCGCGTCGAAGCGGGCGTAACGGTCGCGCTCGCGCGGCTCGAGCGGCGCGGCGCGCAGGAACGGCGCGCGCGCGGCGAGGACCTCCGCATCCCCGGTCGCCGCCACATAGGCGGCCGTCGCGTATGGCAGCCAGAGCATGTCGTCCGAGCAGCGCGTGCGCACGCCCTTGCCGCCGGGCGGATGCCACCAGTGCAGCACGTCGCCTTCCTCGAACTGGAACGCCGCCGCGCGGAGAAGATGCGCGCGCGCGGCCTCGGGCTCGGCGAAGAGCCGCGCGAGGACGTCCTGCAACTGGTCGCGGAACCCGTAGGCGCCGCCCGCCTGGTAGAAGCCCGCGCGGGCGTGAAGCCGCGCGCTCAGCGTCTGGACGGGCAGCCAGCGGTTCACCATCAGGTCGAAGGCCGGATCGGGCGTGCGGACCTGCACGGCGGCGAGGCGGCGGCGCCAGCCCGCGACCACGCGCCCGGCCTCGGCGTCGATGCGCGCGGCGTCGCGCCACCGCGCCGCGAGCGCGCGGGCGTCGGCGAGATCGGCGCCCTGGCCGAGCGCGAAGGCGACGCGCGCCGTCTCGCCCGGACGGATGTCGAGATGGACCTGCAGCGCGGCGCAGCAGTCGCCGGCGGCGCGCAGCCGCTCGCCAAGGCTCCAGCGCGCGAGCCCGTCCGGCGCGGCCATGTCGTCGCGAGGCCCGAGAAAGGCCGCGCGGCTCGTGGCGACGCTGTGGGGCGCGCCGGTGGCTGCGAGGAACGCGACGCGGTCCGCGAATTCCTCGTTGCGCGTGTTGCGCGCGAAGATCGCGTGCGCGGCGGGATCGTATTCGGCGACGCGCAGCGGATCGGGGCCGCCGGCGACGGCGCCGAGAAGCCATTCGGCGTAGTAGGTCGCAGTGACGCGGCGCGGTTGCGCGCCGTCGTTGCGCAGCGTGAGCAGGGCGAGCTTCACCGGCTCGTCGACGGCGACGAACACGCGCAGCGTCTGCGCGAGGCCCGGACTCTCGCTCTCCCAGATCGTCGCGCCCGGCGCGTGGCGCACGCGGCAGGGGGCGCCGCGACCGGCGGGCGCGGGTGTCGGCGTCCAGACCCGCCCGTCCGTCTCGTCGCGCAGATACAGCGCCTCGACCTGCGGATCGGCGGCGGGGTCGTTGCGCCATGGCGTAAGCCGGTTCTCGCCGCTGTTGACCGCCCAGGTCCAGCCGAGGCCGGCTTCGGTGACGATCGTGCCGAAACCGGGATTGGCGAGCACGTTGGCCCAGGGCGCCGGCGGCGGGCCCGCCGCGCCGACATCGACGACGTAGTCGCCGCTCTCGGCGTCGAACCCGCCGAAGCCGTTGGCGAACAGCGTCGGCGGCGGCGCCGGGGCCGGCGGCGTCGCCGCGTCGACGGCGCCGCCCGGCGCGAAGCGCGGAGCAGGGGTCGGCAGGCCGCGCAGCCGCGCCGTCTGCTCGGCGAGCGCGCCGTCGGCGACGTCGAGCCGGACGCGGGCGCTCGCCTCGATCACCCGCGCGCCGCGGTCGTCGGCCGGGTCCCGGGCGACGAGGTGCACGCCGCCGCGATGCCCGACCAGCTCAAGCGCGCCGGTCTCGCGCAGGAGCGCCACGATGCGGTCCCGCGCGGCGTCGAGATAGCCCTGCTCCGAGGCGAAGATCAGGGCGAGATCGATCCGCGCGTCGCCGTCCCGCCAGAGCCGGTGGCCGGCCAGCAGCGTGCGCAGCAGCGCCGTCTCCCGCCCGTCGCCGACCCGGACGGCGAGGATGGGGTGATCGCCCGACACGCCGAGCGCCCAGAGATCGGCCTGACCCGGGCCGCCGTCCGCGACGCCGCGCGGCGCGTCCGGGCCGTCGGCGGGCAGCACCAGCGCCGACAGCAGCGACTGGAGCGTGGGCAGGTCTCCCGGCGTCAATCCGCGGCGATGGACGTCGCGCGACGCCTGCGCGAGCGCCGCGTGCAAGGCCCAGTCAAGCGTCGCCTGCGTGGTGTAGCGCCGGGCCGTGGCCTCCGCCTCGGCGCGGGTTTCGGCTGCGACGGCGACGAAGGCGAGTTCGCACGCCCCGTGCGCGGGCAGCGCGATCTCGACCTGGTGCGCCAGCACCGGGTCCAGCACCCAGCCGACCCGCCCCGAAAGCCGGTCCTCCCGCAGCGCCGCCGGCCTTCGCGCGTCGCCGCAGCGGCCGAGGAAGGCGCGGCGGTCGGTCTCGAATCCGGTCGCGCGCAGGACGGGGTCCTCGCAGACGACGCGGTGCAGCAGGACCGGCGCGCGCTCTTCGGGCCGCCGGGGCCGCCGGGTGAAGACCAGCGCGTCGAGATCGGGGACATGGGCCGCCCCGACGAAGAGGCGGCTGAAGGCGGGATGGCGGTCGTGGTCGGCCCCCGGCGCGAGGATCACCTCGGCGCATGCGGTCAGCGACACGCGGCGCGGCCGGTCGGTCTCGTTCACCACCGTCACACGACGGATCTCGACGTCGTCGCCGGGCGCGACGGCCGTCAGCACGCTGAGCGCGATGCCATGCTCGCGGTGATGGAACTCCGCGAGATGCTGGTGGAGCACAACCCGCCAGGGGTCGCCGCCCGGTTCGTCGCGCGCGTGGTCGCCGAGGCTCCAGACATGGCCGTCGTCGCAGTCCTTCACCAGCAGCGACCGCCCGCCGACGCCTTCGTGACCGCCGCCGAGCGCGCGCGTCAGCGTGTGGCGGCGCCAGCGCAGGCTGCCGCCCGCGGCGGTCGTGACCCGGCTCGTCATGGCTCCCGTCCCGAGCAGATGGAGCCGAGGCGACCCGTCCGGCGCGTCCGGCGTCCAGGGGTGAAGGTCGGGCGGCGCTTCGCGCGGGGTCTCGGCGACGAGAGCGTCCGGTTCTCGCGAGGGCTCCGGGGGCGCCTCCCACGGCGCGCGCTCGCTCAGCAGCAGCGCCATCGTCGCCATCCGGGGCTCGCTCTCGAACCACCGCGCGAGAATGTCGTCGCAGAGCGTCGCGCCGAGCGCCGCGAGGCTCATGCCGTGGTGATGCGCCATGTAGGATCGCACGGCGACGAACGACGCGCCGACCGGCGTGCGCTCCGGCGTGAAGTCGATCGCCTCGTGGAAGCCGTAGCGCCCCAGCAGGCCGAGCCCTTCCAGCTTGCGCAGGTTCGCCATCGCCGCGGTCGGGCGCACGGTCAGCGCCAGCAGCGTCGCGTAAGGGGCCACGACCCGATCCCGCCACAGGCCGCGGCGCACGCCGAGACCGGGCGCGCCGAAGGCGTGGTAGCGATAACGCTGCTCCGGGTCCTGATCGGCGTAGCCCGACTCCGACACCCCCCAGGGCAGGCCGAGCCGGGCGGCGTGCGCGCGCTGCACGTCCACCGCGGTCCGCTCGCTCTGGCCGAGCAGCGTCGCCGGGTGGCTGCGCATCAGCAGCCGCGGCATCAGGTACTCGAACATCGAGCCGTTCCAGGACACGAGCGTCAGGCCCGAGGCGTCGCGGGTCACCGGACGGCCCAACTGGAACCAGTGCTCGGCGTCGACGTCGCGCTTGGCGACGGCGAAATAGCTCGCCAGCCGCGCCTCGCTCGCCAGCAGGTCGTAGCGGTTGGCGTCCATCCGCCCGAGGCTGAGGTTGTAGCCGATGAAGAACAGCCGCGACGCG
>RECW01000051.1 GCA_007693835.1 Paracoccaceae bacterium
ATGCGATAGGGGCGTCACGACGCGAAAGCGCTGATCGTCCGGTTCGTGCGGATGAGCCTCTTGCGGGCTCCGCGCCGGCGTTCATCACTCAACCCAAGCCGGAGAATTCCAGTTCAACCCGGCCCTGATCCGGGGGAAAGGTCAGGATGAGCCCGAACAGCGCACCCTGTCGGCCGGAGCGACCCAGTCAACCCGCCGCTCCTTGGAAGGAAAGCGTCCTTCTTCCGCGGCCGCCTTGGCAGGCCCAGGCGGAAGACGCACCAACCGCCGGCCTTTTCCGACGCGGCGGGCGTTGGCTAGACTCCCAGCGCAGCCCGTCGCGCGGCCGACGCCCGCGTCGCGAGATGGTCCACAAACAGGCCGAGCGACGCCACGCACAACCCGAGCACCAGACCCTTGCCCACATCCGTCGCGGAAAGCGCGCGCATCATCTCCTGCCCGAGGTCCTGCGTCCCGATGAACGCCGCGATCATCGCCATGAAGAGCGCGAAGTTCACGGTCTGGTTGAGGCCCACCAGCATGTGCGGCAGCGCGAGGGGCAGATCGAGCGCCACCAGCCGCTGCCGTCGCGTGGCCCCCGCCATCTGGACGGCCTCCGACAGATGCTCCGGCACGGAGCGAAGCCCTTCGAGGCTGTAGCGGATCATCGGCACCGTCGCGTAGATGGTGATCGCGCCGATGGCCGAGACGTCATTGACCTGAAACAGCATGATGACCGGGATTAGGTAGATGAAGCTCGGGAAGGTCTGCGCCGTGTCGCAGACCGTGAGCACCGCCGCTGCGCGACGATCGCGCCGCGCCGCCCAGATCGCGAGCGGCACGCCGACGCCGATCGCGACGAAGACGGCGAAGGTCACCATGTAGGCGGTGATGGCGCTCCGGTCCCACCAGCCGGACACGGCGATGAAGGCGAGATAGCCGACGCAGACCAGCGCCGAGCGCGCCCCGCCAATCTTCCAGCCAAGCGCCGCCGCCAGCGCGAAGGCCGCGCTGAACGGCACGTAGAGGAAGGCGTCGCGCATCGGGATCAGCACGCGCGTCAGCATGAAGGCGCGGAACGCGAGCGTCCCGTCTGCGAGTTCGACGGTCATCCAAGACACGACGCCGTCCCAGAACCAGGCCATCGAGAGCGCGCCGCGGCGTGGCGGCTGGTCGGCCCACTCGTGGAGCGGCGATGCGGCCACGGCGGCGACGCAGAGCGCGGCCCAGACCAGCGGCAGGGCTTGGCGACGCGCCCAGGGGCGCGCGATTTCGTCGTGCATCGGGCGGCGCTGGGCCCAGGCCTTCGACAGTCGGTCGAGCGCGACGGCGATCAGCACGACCGAAACGCCGATCTCCACCGCCGCGCCGATCCGCAGGCCCTGCAGGAACTGGAGCAGGCGGTGGCCGAGACCCGGGGCCCCGATGAAACTCGCGATCACCACCATCGCGAGGCACTGCATGATCACCTGGTTGACGCCGATCAGCAGATCCTCGCGGACCGTCGGCATGCGGACCGCGCGCATGAGCTGGAAGCGGTTCGCGCCGCACATGCGCCCCGCCTCGACGATCTCCTGCGGCACGCGCCTAAGGCCGAGCAGCGCCATCCGCGCCATGGGCGGCGTCGCGAACACGATGGTCGCCACGGCCCCGGCGTGCCGCCCGACGCCGAAGAAGACGACGACCGGGATCAGGTAGGCGAAGTGCGGAAGGCACTGCACGACGTTCAGCATCGGGGACAAAACGCGCTCGAAGGCCGTGAACCGCCAGGCGACGGCGCCGAGCGCGAAGCCGATCGCCACCGAAAGCGGCGCGGCGACGAGGATCAGCGCGAGCGTCTCCATCGCGAAGCGCCACTGGCCGAATAGGGCGACCCAGACGAGCGGCCCCGCCGCGAGGAGCGCGAGCCGCCAGCGCCCCAGCGCGAAGCCGATCATGAAGACTGAGATCGCAAGCACGGTCCACGGGGGCTGCGGCAGCTGCATGCCCCTGCGGCCGCCGACGAGAACGGCGTTCACCACGTCGAGCAGGAAGGCGACGCCGTCGCCGAGGGCGCGGGTGACGACGACGAGGCCGAGGTCCTCGCGGAGGAAGTCGAAGGCGGCGTTCAGCCAGACGTCGAGCGGCAACACGGCCCAATCGGGCGGGCGCACGAGACCGGCCGGCAGGATGGGGCGCGCGATCAGGAGGCTCAAGCCGAGCACGAGGAGCGCCGCCGGAGCAACATCCACGCTGCGCCGCGCGGCGGCCGGCTGGGATGCGACGTCTATCGCCGTCATCATCGCCGGTCGTCCTCGAACAGCAGGTCGAGCGCCCGGGCGCGCGACAGAGAGCCGAGCACGCGCCCCGCCTCGTCGATCACTGGAAGGCGCTCGGCCGTCGTCTCCACCAGCATGCGCGCGATGCCGGCGATCGTCGCCGAGGCGGCCGCCGCCGGCGCGTCAGGCGTCGGCGGCGCCGCCTCTGCGAGCGTGGCGGCGCGGACCACGCGAGCCTTCGGCACGTCGCGCGTGAAGGAGGCGACGTAATCCGTCGCTGGAGCAAGCAGGACGCGGTCCGGCGTGTCCGCCTGCTCGACCCGGCCGTCGTGCATGACGGCGATCCGGTCTGCGAGGCGCAGCGCCTCGTCGAAATCGTGTGTGACGAAGACGATGGTCTTGTGGAGCATCCCCTTGAGCTTCAGGAACTCGTCCTGCATCTCGCGGCGGATCAGCGGGTCGAGCGCGCTGAACGGCTCGTCGAGGAACCAGATGTCCGGCTCGATGGCGAGGCTGCGAGCGATGCCGACGCGCTGCTGCTGGCCGCCGGAGAGCTCGCGCGGATAGTGGTCCTCACGGCCGGCGAGTCCCACCAGTCGCACCATCTCCCGCGCGCGGGCGTAGCGGGCGGCGGCGGGAGCGCCGCGCATCTCGAGCGGAAAGGCCACGTTGTCGAGCACGGTGCGGTTGGGCAGCAGCGCGAAGCTCTGGAACACCATGCCCATCTTCTCGCGACGCAACCGCACGAGGCCGCGCTCGTCGAGCGCCCGGATGTCGACCCCGTCGATGCGCAGGTCGCCCGCCGTAGGCTCGACGAGGCGCGCGAGGCAACGCAACAGCGTGGACTTGCCGGACCCCGAAAGACCCATAACCACCAGCATCTCGCCGCGGGCGACGCTCAGCGACACATTTCGCACAGCAGTAACGTGGCCCGGCGCGTCGACGCCCTCTCGCGCCACCTTCTCGGCCTTGGGTCCGTAGACTTTCCACAGTCCCCGGCACGCGATCGCGGCGGGACGTTCGGGGCTCGATGGGCCGGGGCGCGGGTCGGGACGGGCCGGCGCCGCGTCGCGCATCGCTGCGTGCATGGTCATGGTGCGTCGCTCCGGGGCGGGGGATCGCCGCGGCGGCGGCGCCGCGGCTCCGGATCGGCCTGGGATAAGGCGTCGGGCGGAGGGGGCGTCAGGAGGCGCTTTCCATCCACGAGCGCCACAGCGCCTCGTTCTCCTCCATCCACTGGAGCGCCGCCTCGTCGTGATCGAGCCCTTCGATGTCGACGAGCTTGGCGAGTTCGGCGATCTGCGCGTTCGTGAAGCTGATGCGCTCGAGCACGCCGAAAGCCGCCGGCCACTCCTCGGACATGCCTTCCCACGCGGCTTTCTTGAGATAGCCGTCGGCCGGGTTGCCGCAGTCGTAGGTCATCTCCGGGTTCGGGCCCCACGAAGGGTCGGTCAGGCACGCGGCTTCGAACGGCGGAAACTCGACGAAGGCGCCGTCGTAGAGCGCCTCGATGAAGTTCGGCGTCCAGTTGAAGAGCACGATCGGTTCGCCGCGCTGCGAAGCGGCGGAGAGCTCCGCCCAGAGCGCGGAGGCCGACCCGGCGTTCACCACGACGAAGTCCATGCCGAGCGCCTCTACCCGCTGCGCGTCGTTCTTCAGCCAGTCCACCGGGCCGCCGAGGAAGCGGCCCTTGGGCGCCGTCTCCGGCGTGGCGAACATTTCCGCGCACGCGTTCAGCGCCTGCCAGTCGGGCAAACCGGGGCAGAGATCCTCGACATAGCGCGGATACCACCACTCCTCGCGGGTGACCGCGTCGTGGTCGCCGGCGTCGACGATGCCGCCTGCGGCGAGCGCCGCTTCGAAGGACTGCGCGAAGGCTCCCTCCCAGACTTCCATCTGCAAGGTCACGTCGCCGAGGCGGATGGCCTCATAGACCGCCTGGCTGTCGATCGGCACATACTCGACGACATAACCCATCTTCTCGAACATCTCGCCGACGACATGGCTCATCACCACCTGGCTCGACCAGTTGTGGGTCGCGATGCGGATCGGTTGGGTCGATTCGACGGCCTGGGCGGCCTGTGCGGCGAACGCGAGAACCCCGACGCAGAACGCACGTGAGCGGTATGGCATGACGGCTGTCTCCCTTCCTGTCGAAGCGCAGCCCGTTCGATTACGCGGCGTGACAGGCTGACGCACCACCTTACCGAGAATGTAACCGCGTGAAAGAAATTTTCGCATCAGTGAGTCTCATTTTTCGGAGGCGGCGCAGGTGTGCGGAGCACACTTTGAGCGGGAGCCGCACGGTAGTGTCCCATCCCGTGGTGTAGGAGCGCCGGCCCTCGGAGAGGTTAGGTCGTGGTTCAGGCGGCCACAGCAGGCAGCCTGCGGTTGTCAGTGTTGCTGATGCGGGCGAG
>RECW01000050.1 GCA_007693835.1 Paracoccaceae bacterium
GCGTGCCGCTCTATGTCGAGGAGATGACCAAGGCGGTGCTGGAATCCGGCGCACTGCGCGAGACCGCCGGGGCCTGGGTGCTCGACGGCCCGCTCGACCGGCTGGCGATCCCGGCCTCGCTGCACGACTCGCTGATGGCGCGGCTCGACCGGCTGCAGCCGGTCAAGGAGGTGGCGCAGACGGCTGCCGTGATCGGCCGCGCCTTTGACCTCGCGACACTCCGCGCGCTGTCGCCGCTGCCCGAGGCGGCGCTGGCGGAGGCGCTCGAGCGGCTGGTGGCGGCCGAGCTGGTGTTCCGCCGGGGGGCGGCGCCGGAGACCAGTTATCTGTTCAAGCACGCGCTGGTGCGCGACGCCGCTTATGAGAGCCTGCTGCGCAGTCGGCGTCAGGCGCTGCACCGCCACCTCGTGGCGATCCTGGAGACGACCGGCGCCGAGCCGGAGCTGCTGGCGCGGCACGCCCAGGCGGGCGGCGAGACGGCAAGGGCAGTCGCGTGGTGGCGCGCGGCGGCAAAGGCGGCGATCGGGCGCGGCGCCTTCGATGAAGCGGCCGCGCACCTCGACGCGGCACAGGCGCTGACCCCCGGTCTGCCCGACGAGCGCGCGCGCCGCGGCGCGGTCGCGGGCGTCGCCGCGGCGCGCGCGCTCGCCTCGCTGGTCCGGGACGGATACGCGGACCCGCGCACCGTCTCGCTCTACGCCGAGGCGGCCGCGCTCGCCCGCGAGGCCGACGATCCGGCCGTGCTCTTGTCGGCGACCTACGGGGTCTGGGCCGGGCATCACGTCGCCGATGCGGTCGGACCCGCGCTCGCCGTCGCGGCCGAGATTCGGGGCGACGCGGCGCGCA
Organism: Paracoccaceae bacterium; assembly: GCA_007693835.1. Lineage (GTDB taxonomy): Bacteria > Pseudomonadota > Alphaproteobacteria > Rhodobacterales > Rhodobacteraceae > Rubrimonas. The sequence continues at coordinate 847 of RECW01000050.1, forward strand.
CCGGCGACACGGACCTCGAGATGATGGGTGACCGCTCGCTCGCCGTCAGCCTGACGATGGCCGGTCGCTTCGACGAGGCACGGTCGGCCTACGAGCGAGCGACGGCGCTCTACGATCCGTCCCGGCATCGCGCCTATGCCGCCGACATCGGCGTCGATCCGATCGTCGGGACAAAGTGCTACAGCGCGCTGGCGGAGCTCGCGCTTGGGCACGCGGACCGGGCGTCGTCGCTGATCGACGAGGCGCGGATCCTCAGCAAGCTGGCCGGGGGCCTCAATGGCCAGGGCTACATGCTCTATCACGCTGCCGCGCTGGCGGCGGCGGCCCGGCGGTCGGCGGAGGCGGTCGCGCTTGCGGAGGAGCTCGGTGCGCTCTCGTCCCGGCACGGCCTCGCGCTTTGGGGCTCGATGGCGCCAGGGGTCGCCGGGATCGGTCGGCTGGAGCTCGGCGACGCGCGGGCGGCCCTGGCGCAGTTCGCTCAATGGCTCACCGATGCCGAAGCCACGAGGGCTGGGGTGCTCGCCGCCCTCAAGCGGGCGGCGATGGCCGAGGCAATGGCCGTAACCGGCGAAGACGCTGCCCTGGCAATGGCGGTGGCGGCCGAGACGCACGCGCGCCGCACCGGCGCGCGCTACGCGCTCGCCGAGGCGCAGCGGCGGCATGGCATCGTGCTACGCCTGCTGCGGCCCGACAACCACGCCGACGCCGAGGCCGCCTTCCGCCGCGCCATCGCCACCGCCCGCGAGCAGAACGCCAGGCTCTGGGAGCTGCGCGCCGCCTGCGACCTCGCCCGCCTGCTGGACAACGAGGACCGAGGCGCGGAGGCCCGCGCGCTGCTCGCGCCGCTCTGCGACGGGTTCACTGAAGGCCTCGACACGCCGGATCTGATCGACGCGTGGGCGCTGCTTGACCATGCGCCCTGAGCGCGTCGGCAAGACGAGGCCACCCTTTGACCCTTCACAGAGTGCGCTGTGATGGCGTCGGCATTAGCCCGCGTCTCTTACTCCCGGTTCAGGTCAGTCGCGGGACAGACTTCTCAAGTTTAATTCCCGTCATTCGATTTGGAGGTCAGAAGTTGCTGAGCTGAAGCATCGGCTTCGAGCGGCGTTCCGTTCCGCGTTGAGCCTTTCCCGGCCGGATAGTCAGTAAAAAACAACCCCGGCGGAGACAAACAATTTGACGCAACATTTTGCCATCGCTGCGGATTGGGCCATGGTGCGCAAGGACGCGCTCTCATGCCGCCATTGCATCATGAACCGTTCGTAAATCCGTTCGGGGCTAATCGCAGCGAAGCGCGTATGGCGGAGAAACGGCGCGTTGTCGTGGGGGCTGCATGGACGGCGCGATGGACAAGACCAGCAGCGTCATCGCGTCGGGCGGCGATATGGGTGCGGTCGACGCATCGGCGTGGCGCGTCGCACTCGAGGCGCATCTCCTCGTCTCGGCCACCGACGCATGTGGCGTGATCACCGAGGTCAGTCCCGTCTTCTGCGCCATCAGCGGCTATGCCGCGGACGACCTGATCGGCCGCACGCATGCCGTCGTGAACGCCGGTCATCACCCGCCGGAGTTCTTCGCCGAGATGTGGCGCACGATCGCAAGCGGGCAGTCCTGGCGGGGTGAGATATGCAACCGTGCGCGCGACGGGCGCCTATACTGGGTCGACACGGTGATCGTTCCGATGGTCGGACCGGATGGCCGACCGCAGCGGTACGCATCCGTAAGTTTCGACATCACCACCGCAAAGCGGGCCATGAACGAGATGACAACGGCGCTGCATCGCTTGGAGGCCGTGGCGCAGCTCGCGCAGGTCGGCGCCTGGTCTTACACGGCCGGCGATCCAGGCCCCGTGTGGGACGCGATGGTGCGTACGCTCCACGAGGTAGCGGACGATTTCGCGCCGACCCTTGCGACGGCGCTTGACTTCTATCCGCCAGAGCCGCGGGGCGTGATCACCGATGCCTTGATGGGCGCATTAGATCACGGGCGCGGCTTCGATCTGGAATTGCCTTTCGTCTCCGCCAAGGGGCGTGAGGTCTGGGTGCGTGCCGTCGGGCGTCCAGTCTGGCGCGACGGGCGGGTGACGCAGGTCGTCGGCGTTTTTCAGGACGTCACGGAGCGGCGGGCGCGGGAGAGCGCCGTTGCACGGTTGCAGGCGCGGTTCGAGGCCATCGTGCAGAACACCCCGGTGGCGATCGCGATGCGCGACCGCTTCGGCACCATCCACCTCGCCAACCGTCGCTACGAGGCGATGGCAGGGCGCAGCAACATCGCCGGCCTTTTCGAGGCTGACCTCTTCCCCGACGAGATCTCCGCGGACCATGAGGCCAAGGATCGCGCCGCCATGGCGGCAGGCGAGCCGCTGACGACGGAAGATGTCTACATTGGGGCCGACGGCGTCGAGGCGACCCTTCTGACGTCGCGGTTCCTGATCGAGGATGCGGTGCTCGGCGACATGGTTATCTGCGCCATCGGCGCTGACATCACCGAGCAGAAGCTGCTGCAGGGTCGGCTCGAAGCGGCGCGCGCGGAAGCCGAGGCCGCGACCCGGGCCAAGGCGGATTTCCTCTCCGCCGTCAGCCACGAGATCCGCACGCCCATGAACGGCGTGATCGGGATGGCCGAGAGCCTGTTTCACGCCGATGACCTGACCGAGACGCAGCGCCGTGGCCTCGCCGTCATCCGCGACAGCGGCAAACTGCTCGTGGCGCTGGTGAACGATCTGCTCGATTTCGCGAAGGTCGAGCGGGGGGCGCTGACGATGGAGCGCGTTCCCTTTCGCCCCGGAACGCTGGCCGAGACCGTGGTTCCGGCTCATCGGGTGGCCGTTGCGGCCAAGGGGCTGACGCTTGACGTCGCCGTGGCGCCGGAGGCGCGGGCGCCGCGCCTCGGCGATCCGCTGCGGTTGCAGCAGATTTTGCACAACCTGCTCGGCAACGCCGTGAAGTTCACCGAGGCGGGCACGATCACGTTGCGTATCGACGTGGACGAGGCCGGCGCGCTGCGGCTGGCGGTGCGCGACACCGGCATCGGCATGACCCCCGCGCAGGCGGCGCGGGTGTTCGAAAGCTTCGCCCAGGCCGACCCCACCATCGCGCGCCGGTTCGGCGGCACCGGGCTCGGGCTCGCCATCGTGAAGGGCCTCGCGGAGGCGATGGGCGGGGCCGTCACTCTCAAGACCGCGCCGGGCGAGGGTTCGACGTTCGCCGTGACCGTGCCGCTGTCTCTGGCCCCGGGCGACGCCCCGACGGGGAAGGCACCCCCCTGGACGGCGCCCGGGGCCCTTGCAGGACGGCGGGTGCTCGTCGCCGACGACAACGAGATCAACCGGATGGTGCTGACGGCCTTTCTCGAGCGGCTCGATCTGTCGGTGACCGCCGTCGATGGCGGGCGCGCGGCTGTCGAGGCCGCTCGGCTTGGCAGTTTCGACGCCCTGCTGCTCGATGTGGTGATGCCCGATCTGGACGGCCCGGCCGCCCTCACCATCATCCATGCCGAGGCCGCAGCCGCCCATCGCGCAGCCCCACCCGCCGTGGCCGTGACCGGTCAAGCGTTCGCCAGCGAGATCGACGCCTGCACCCGCGGGGGCTTCGCCGCCCACCTCGCCAAGCCCATCGACGCAGAGCGTCTGGCTGCAATCCTGAGGTTGCTGATCCTGGCGCCGGACCTCTCATCGGGAGGGTCGACCTGATACATCATTGACTCCCGATTCCGGCCGGTCGCGGGGCGGCGCGGCGGGGAAACCTGCAGTTCGCGACCCGCCTCGATCCAGGCCAGTTACAACTCGTTTTCCCAGTCGCGCCC
>RECW01000049.1 GCA_007693835.1 Paracoccaceae bacterium
CGCCTTCTCCGCCGGCGCCCTACCCGGTTCCGCGCTGAATCCGGTCGCGGTCGAGACGCTGGAGACGCTCGGCCACGACGTCTCCGGCCTGCGCCCCAAGAGCGTCGCCGCGTTTCAGGGGCCGGACGCGCCGCCGCTGGATTTCGTCTTCACCGTCTGCGACCACGCGGCGAACGCGGAGCTTCCGCCATGGCCCGGCCAGCCGATGACCGGGCATTGGAGCGTCCCCGATCCGGCCGGGGCGACGGGCGCGGACGCCGACAGACGGCGCGCCTTTCTGGGCGCCTACAGGATGCTGGAGCGCCGTATCGCAGCTTTCGCGGCTCTGCCGTTCGATGCGCTCGACGCGGTGTCTCTCCAGCAGGAAATCGATCGGATCGGCGTGATGGACGCCGCCGAGGCCGCAGGCTGAGGTCGTCATGGCGCGACGTTCTTTCCGCCCATGCGGCCGCATCAGGGCTCATCGAAGGCGGGCGCGTCGCTCGGTTCTCGCGCGCGAACCGCATCCGTCGCTCGTCACCCGGCTGCTCTGACGAAGGATCCGCGCCCATGCCCCGCATCGCGATCAACGGCCTCGGCCGCATCGGCAAGCTGCTGCTCCGCGCCTTCGAGGCGGACGGCGCGGACGGCGACGTGGTGCTGCTGAACGACCTGCTCGACGACCCCGCGGCCCACGCGCTGTTTCTGGAGTTCGACAGCGTCCACGGCCGCTGGGATGCGGCCATCGCCGCGCAGGAGGGCGGGCTCATCATCAACGGCCGCCCCATGCGGCTGACCGCGCATCGCCGGATCGAGGACTTGCCGCTGCGCGAGATGAGCGTCGACATGGTGGTCGACTGCACCGGCGCCTTCACGAAGACCTCGGCGCTTGAGGCTTACTTCGCCGCCGGCGTGAAGAAGGTCGTCGTCTCGGCCCCGGTGAAGGACGGCGACGCGCTGAACCTCGTCTACGGCGTCAACCACACGCTCTACGATGGGTCGCAGCGGATCGTGACGGCGGCCTCCTGCACCACGAATTGCCTCGCGCCGGTGGTGAAGGTGCTGCACGAGGCGATCGGCGTCCGCCATGGCTCGATCACGACGATCCACGACGTGACCAACACGCAGACCATGGTCGACCGGCCGACCGCGAACCCGCGCCGGGCGCGGTCGGGGCTGACCAACCTGATCCCCACAACGACCGGCTCGGCGACCGCGATCACGCTGATCTACCCCGAGCTGAAGGGGCGGCTGAACGGCCATGCGGTGCGCGTGCCGCTGCTCAACGCCTCGTTGACCGACTGCGTGTTCGAGATGGCGCGGGAGACGACGGCGGAGGAGATCAACGGCCTGTTCCGGCGCTACGCCGACGGCCCGCTGAAAGGCGTTCTCGGCTACGAGGACCGGCCGCTGGTGTCGTCGGACTACCTCAACGACACCCGTTCGGCGATCGTCGACGGGCTGTCGACCATGGTCGTCGCCGGCACGCAGGCCAAGATATACGCCTGGTACGACAACGAATACGGTTACGCGTGGCGGCTGGCGGACGTCGCCCGCATGGTCGCCCGGTCGCTGGAGACGTGAGGCGATGGGCGACGCGGCCACGACCGCCCCTGCCCGCCCGCTCGGGGCTTACGCGGCGGTGACGGCGGCCTACTGGGCCTTCATGCTGACCGACGGCGCGCTGCGCATGCTGGTGCTGCTGCACTTCCACCAGTTCGGCTTCACGCCGATCCAGCTCGCCTATCTGTTCCTGCTCTACGAGGCGGCCGGCGTCGTCACCAACCTCTCCGCCGGCTGGATCGCGGCGCGCTACGGCTTGACCGCGACGCTCTACGCCGGGCTGATCCTGCAGATCGCGGCGTTGGCGGCCCTCGCCGCGCTGGACCCTGCCTGGACGCTCTGGGTCTCGGTCGCCTTCGTCATGGCGGCGCAGGGCGTCTCGGGCGTGGCCAAGGATCTGGCCAAGATGGCCTCCAAGTCCGCGGTGAAGCTGCTGGCGCCCGCCGAGGCCGAAGGCGCGCTGTTCCGCTGGGTGGCGGCGCTGACCGGCTCCAAGAACGCGGTCAAGGGCCTCGGCTTCTTCATGGGCGGCGCGTTGCTCGCGGCCTTCGACTTCGACGCGTCGGTGCTCGGCATGGCGGGCGGTCTGGCCGTCATCCTGATCGCCGTCGCCGCGTTCATGCCGCCGGGCCTGCCCCGCGGCAAGGCGAAGGCGAAGTTCAGCGAGGTCTTCTCCAAGGACCGCGCGGTGAACCGGCTGTCGGCGGCGCGGCTGTTCCTGTTCGGCGCGCGCGACGTGTGGTTCGTGGTCGGCGTCCCGATCTACTTCTACTCGGTGTGGTCGGACGGCACGACCGAGGGGAACCGCGCGGCGTTCTTCGCCATCGGCGCCTTCATGGCCGCCTGGATCGTCGGCTACGGCGCCGTGCAGGCCTTCGCGCCCCACCTGCTGCGCGCCAAGGGCAAGAGCGTCGCGGAAATCGTGCGGCTGGCGGTTCGCTGGGTGTTCGTGCTGGCTTTCATCCCCGCCTTTCTCGCGCTTGCCGCCTTCGCCGCGCAAGCAGGATGGACGATGGTCGAGCCGCTGGGCGACCCCGCCCGCTGGCTGACGGCGACGGTGATCGGCGGTCTGCTGCTGTTCGGAGCGGTGTTCGCGCTGAACTCCTCGCTGCATTCCTACCTGATCCTCGCCTTCACCTCGTCGGAGCGGGTCACGATGGACGTCGGCTTCTACTACATGTCGAACGCCGCCGGGCGGCTCGTCGGCACGCTCCTGTCGGGGCTGAGCTTTCAGGTCGGCGGCCTGCCGCTGTGCCTGCTGACGGCGGCCGTCATGGCGGCCCTGAGCTGGATCTGGGCGCGGACCCTCGCCAGGCGCGGCGCCGAATCCGCGTGACATAGCTACATCTCTAGTGATATGGATATCTCCATGAGAGAGGTCGACGCCGCCGCGAAGCTCGCCGCCCTCGGGCATGAGGCGCGCCTCGGGGTGTTCCGACTTCTGGTCCGCGCGGGTCCGGAAGGCGTGAGCATCGGCGAGATCGGACGCCTCGCCGCCATGGCCCCCTCGACGCTGGCGCATCACCTCGGGGCGCTGGTCTCAGCCGGGCTCGTGACGCAGGAGAAGCGGGGACGCGAGACCATCAACCGGGCCGAGTTCGCGGCGATGCATGCGCTGCTCGCCTTCGTCCAAGAAGAATGCTGCGCGGGCGTCGCCCGTGAAGCCGGAACCGCCGCCTGAAGCTTTCCGCCCCAAAACAACGACAACGCTGGGAATGAAGGCATGACATCACTCGTCCTCGGGGTCCGCCGCGTCGGCCTCGTCGCCGCAGGCGTCGACCGCGTCCTCGTGATGATCGCCGCGGTTCTGCTGGCGCTCGCGCTGGCTGCGCCGGATCAGGCGGCGGAGAGCCTGCGCTTCATCATCGCGGCCCTCATGAAGGTCGCGCCATGGCTCGCCGTCTCGATCACGCTCGCGGCCTACGCCGCGGCCTCGGGCGCGGACAACCTGATCGCACGGGCGTTCCAGGGGCGGCAGGCGGTGATGGTCGTCTCCGCGGCGCTGATGGGTGGGTTGTCGCCGTTCTGCTCCTGCGGGGTCATCCCGTTGATCGCGGCGCTGCTGGCCATGGGCGTGCCGCTCGCGCCGGTGATGGCGTTCTGGCTGGCCTCGCCGCTGATGGACCCCTCGATGTTCGCGCTGACCGCCGGCACAGCCGGGCTCGACTTCGCCGTCGGCAAGACGGTCGCCGCCATCGGCGTGGGCCTGCTCGGCGGCTATGGCGTGATGGCGTTGTCGGGCGGCGGCTGGCTGACCGACCCGCTGCGGCCCGGCGTCGGGAATGGCGGCTGCGGCGGGTCCAAGGTGCGCGACCCCAAGCCCGTGGTCTGGGCGTTCTGGGCCGAGGCCGCGCGGCGCGAGACCTTCGGCGAGAAGGCGCTGGCCAACACCCTGTTCCTCGGCAAGTGGCTGGCCTTCGCCTTCCTGCTGGAGAGCCTCATGCTCGCCTACGTCCCGGCCGAGGCGATCGTCGGTCTGCTGGGCGGCGACGGCCTCGGTCCGATCGCGCTCGCGACGCTGGTCGGCGTGCCGGCCTATTTCAACGGCTACGCCGCGCTGCCGCTGGTGGCGGGGCTGATGGAGCAGGGCATGGCGCCGGGGGCGGGGATGGCGTTCCTTGTCGCAGGCGGCGTCTCCTCCCTCCCCGCGGCCGTCGCCGTCTGGGCGCTGGCGCGACGCGAGGTGTTCGCGCTCTATCTCGGCTTCGCGCTGACCGGCTCGCTTTTCGCGGGACTGCTGTTCCAGGCGGTGCAGTGATGGATGCGCCCGCGAAGGCGGTCACTGTGACGGCGGCCGCGCCGCCGGGGCCGGGCGCGCCTGCGGGCGCCGCTTCGCGCTTCGGCCGGGGGGGGGGCGGAGCGACTGTTGCGGGCGCGCCCAGATCGCCTCGCAAACCGGGCCCCCGCGTGCAGGTGGTCGCTCGACGGGTGATCATCACCAAGGCGAGCTGTGGCGAGACCGCCCTGACGCTGCTGGCCGGGCGGGTCCGGCATGGACCGGACCCACGAACCCCGACGCATGGACG
>RECW01000077.1 GCA_007693835.1 Paracoccaceae bacterium
GGCGTCCATCCGCCCGAGGCTGAGGTTGTAGCCGATGAAGAACAGCCGCGACGCGTCGTCGTAGAGCATGGCGAAGTCCATGCCCTCGGCCCAGGCGGCGGCGTGGGCGGCGGTCGCCTCCAGCGCTTCCGCCAAGGCGCGCTGCGCCGACGCGGCTTCGGCCAGCGCGGCGTCGAAGGCCTGCGCCCACCCGTCCGCGGCGTCGGGAGACGCCGCCAGCCCGGCTCTCGCAGCCTCCATCGCGACGGGGCCGTCGGCGAGCGCGAGGTCGGCGCCGAGCCCCGCCGTGATCGCGGGAAGGCGGTCGACCCACTGATCCGGGGCTGCCGCCGCGACGGCGCGCCAGCCTTCGAGACTGCGCAGATCGCGGCGCAGCGCGGCGAGATGGCGGCGCGTGCGGTCGAGCCAGACCTGAGCCTCGCGGAGCGCCTCGGGGCGCAGATCGTCTTCGGCGGCGGCCAGGCCTTCGGCGATGCGCGCCTCCAGCGCAGGGCGGAGCCGGTCGCACAGGTCGTCGAGCGCCGACCCCCACGCCGCCCGGTCTGCGCGCGCCGCCGAGACGGCCGCCTCGATCGCCCGGATCGCCTCGGGCGGTCCGCGATCGAAGGCGCCCCGGTTCTCCGGCGCGGCGAGCGCCTCCGACAGCAGCGCCAGCGCGTCGAGCAAGCCGTCCCAGCGCGCGGGCAGGATCGGCGGGCCGTCCCTCGCGGCGCGGCAGGCCTGCGCCAGCGTCACGAGGCTGACGGCGAGGTTGCCGCTGTCGACGGTCGAGACGTAGCGCGGCTCCAGCGGCGTGAGGCGCCGCGTGTCGACCCAGTTCAGCAGATGGCCGCGATGGGTCTCCAGCCGGTCCATCGCGTCGAGCGTGTTGCGCATCCGCTCGACGAGCCCCGGCAACCCGACATGGCCGAGCCGCCACGCAGTCAGCGAGGCCAGCATCATCATGCCGATGTTCGTCGGCGAGGTGCGGTGCGCGACGCCGCTCTGCGCCGCCTCCTGAAAGTTGTCGGGGGGCAGCCAGTTGTCCTCGGGCCGCACGAAGGTCTCGAAGAACAGCCAGGTGCGGCGCGCGATGCGGCGCAGATAGGCGCGGTCGGCCGCATCCAGCGGCGGTTCGACAGGCGCGGGGCGGCGGCTCGTCGCGACGGCGATCTCGGGCGAGAGGATCCAGAGCGCGAGCAGAGGCAGCGCGACCGGCAGCGCCGCGGGGTTGAGGCCGACGAGGGCGACGGCGCCCGTGGTCGCGACGGCCGGCGCTGGCCACATCGTCCGCCACGCAGCGCCGCGCAGGCTGCGCCCGGACAGGCGGGCGGCGATGCTGGCCGCCGGCGTCCATTCGAGGAGCCGCCTGCGCGTCGCCAGCCGGCGCAGCGTGCGGGCGACGGCGTCGAGGGCGAGCGCCGCGTCGGCGGGCAGGAAGGCGACGCCGAGCGCCCAGCGGCCGCCATGCTCGCGCATGCGCATGGCGAGCCCGCGCATCGCGCCGCGTCGCCGCCCTTGCGCGAGGCCTGTCACGAGGTCGGTGAAGACATGGGCGCCCGGCGTCAGCGCCGCGACCAGCGTCCAGACCCAGGGCGCGCCGGGCAGCGCGAGCCACCCGGCGAAGGCGAGCGCCACCAGCGCGGGCGGCGAGAGGCTCCGCCGCAGGTTGTCGACCAGCTTCCAGCGATCGAGGAGCGAGAAGCGGGTCGGGACGGTTCGGCCGCCCGGGGCCGGGACGCGTCGCCCCAGCCAGGGCAGAAGCTGCCAGTCGCCGCGTATCCAGCGGTGCTGCCGCGCCGCGAGCTCCGGCCAGCTCGCCGGAAACCCCTCGTAGACGACGATGTCGGTCGTCAGCGCCACGCGCCCGTGCAGACCCTCGAACAGGTCATGGCTGAGGATGCGGTTCTCCGGCGCGCGGCCGGCGAGGCTCTGCGCGAAAGGCGCGACCTCGTAGAGCCCCTTGCCGGTGAAGCTGCCGACGCCGAACAGGTCCTGATAGACGTCCGAGACGGCGCGCGAATAGATGTCGATCGCCGCGTCTCCGGCGTAGAGCCGCGCGAAGGCCGAGCGCGTCGCCTGCTCCGGCGCGATCTCCACCCGGGGTTGCAGGATCGTGTAGCCGGCGGCCACGCGCCCTGTCGCCGGGTCGATCCGCGCGGCGTTGAGCGGATGCGCGAGCGCCCCGACCAGACGGCTCACCGAGCCCGGCGGCAGCACGGTGTCGGCGTCCGCCGTCGCGACGAAACGGATGCGCCGCAGCGCCGCGACGTCGCCGACGATCAGCGAGAACGGGGTGGCCTCGCCCGTCAGGATCAGGGCGTTGAACTGCTCCAGCTTGCCCCGCTTGCGCTCCCATCCCATCCAGCGCCCCTCGGCGGGGTTGAACCGGCGCGGGCGGTGGAGAAGGTGGAACGGCGCGCCGGCGAACCGCGCGTTGAGGCGTGCGACCGCCTCGGCCAGAGCGCCCTCGACCGTCCGGTCCTCGGCCGTCGTCTCGGCGTCGGCGTCGGGCAGGTCGCTCAGCAGCACGAAACGCAGCATCGGGTCGGGGTTGGCGAGGCGATGCGTCTCCAGCCGCCTTTCGAGCGCCGCGACGTCCTGCGCCCCGCCGACCAGCGCGGGGATCGCGACGGCGGTCGGGCAATCGGGCGCCACGGCGCGGCGGAAGTCGAGCTTCGGCAGGGTGCGCGGCGCGACCAGCCGGGTGACGAGCCAGTTCACCAGGGTCACGGCCAGCGTCACGGCCGGGAGAGCCGAGAGCGCGAGCCCGAGCGCCATCGCCCCCGGTCCCGCCCCGACCCAGGCGAGATAGGCCGCGGCGGCTGTGAGCGCGCCGAAGGCGGCGAGCGCCAACGCCAGCGCGTAGAGCGCGCCGGCGCGGCGAGCCGCCGCCTCGCGCAGCCGCAGCCGGGCAGGGCGCCGCGCCCCGATCTCCGTCTCGAATGCGGCGCGTCCCTCGCCGATCAGCCAGTGCCCGACATGGCTGCGCAGCCGATCCGGCGCCGCCGCGGCGGCTCGGGCGATCAGCGCGTCGGCGACGGCCAGCTCCGGGGACCGGCTGCGGCGGGCGAGGTCCTCGAGCCGGCGGCGATAGCGGTCGCGCGTCTCGAAATCCATCCGCGCATAGACCTGCGCCGGGTCTCGCCCGAGGCGGTCCTCGATCAGGCTCGTGGCGTCGAAGAGGTCCTTCCAGCGGATCGTCGCGATCGTCGCCAGCGCCGAAAGGGCGCGCGCGACGCAGTCGGCGTCGTCGAGGCCGCCCGCGGCGGACCGGCCGGCCTGCGCCGGCGCCGCGGCTTCGGGAAACAGGCGCCCGAAGGACTCGGCCAGCGCCTCGACGCAGACCAGCCGCAGCATCGTCGGCAGCGCCCAGAGCTCGGCGATGGCGAGCGGGGCTTCGGTCTGGTAGGCGCGCAGGAAGGCGACGCAGAGCTGTTGGGAGAGCTGCATCCGCGACGCGCCGAGGAGCCCTTGCGCGAGCGCATGGACGCGCGGCGGTCGCGACGACCCTCCCGCTTCCGGCGCAAGACAGGGCAGTTTCCGATAGAAGGCGGGAGGCATGTCCTCGCCGATCCGGACAAGCGCGCGCCGCACCTGGTGGTCGTTGTCCAGAAGCCATTCCGCCGGCGCGCGCCGGTCGGCGTCGGCGTCACGCGCGACGGCGCGGGCGCGCGGAAGCCAGGCGCGCAGCGCCGCGACGCCCGCCATGCCCGGCGACCCGGTCGCCGCCGCCTCAGCATGCCGATGCGCAGCCCCCAGCGCCCGCGCCGCCGCGTCGAGCGGTCCGTCGCCGGTCGTGTCGTCGCGTTCCGCCTCGGCCGGCTCGTCGAAGGCGCTCACCAACCGGCGCCGGCGCCGAGACCGGCGTCGACCGGCGGCGCGAAGGCCGCGCGCGGCGCCGCCATCTCGTGTCCGCGCGAGACGCGCGCCGAGGCGGGCCGGACGATGAGGAGAGGCGTCGGCGCGCGGCCGGCGAGATGCGCCGGCACGCCGCCGCACCGGGCGGAGGACGATCGCGCGCCGCCATGCCCGCAGGCCGACATCACCACGAGATCGACGGGTTCTCGCGCCAGCAACGCCGACAGAGCGGCGCGGGCGTCGTCGCCTCTGACGACCTGCGCGCGCCCGGAGACGCCCTGATCCACGAACGCGCGCCGCAACTGCTCCAGATGCCGCTTCGCCACCCGCTCGTCGCGATCCAGAAGCCGCTCGCGCAGATCGACGTCCTCGCGCTCGGGCGGCAGCGCGCCCGCGGGGTCGGGCGCTGCGACCACCTGCACGAGCGTGACGCCGGCCCCTGTCGCGCGGGCCACGCGAAGCGCGACCGGCAGCGCGGTCTCGGACCAGGACGACCCGTCCAGCGGCACGAGAATTCTGCGAAGGCGCGGCGGCCCCGCCCGCGCGATTTCCGGCACGACCAGCACCATGCCGACCGCATGCTCCAGAACCTGGCGCGCCGTGGCGCCCATGCCGTCCGTCGCGCCTGTCGCGTGTTCGCCCTGCGCGCCGATCACGACGAGCCCTGCGCCGCGCCTGCGGGATTCGCGGCGGATTTCCTCGGCGACGCGGCC
>RECW01000048.1 GCA_007693835.1 Paracoccaceae bacterium
AGAAAGCTCTGCGGGTCCACGTCCACCGCCAGCTTCACGGCCGAGGGCGGCGGCGCCGCGGCGATCCACGCCCTGAGCGCGTCCTGCAAGGGCGCGCCCTTCGCCGCCTTCACCAGCATCCGCACCCGATGCCGCCCGCGGATCCGCGCCACCGGCGCGACCACCGGGCCGAACAGCCGGGCGCCGATGCGCTCGAGCGGCGCATGGGCGGCGCGCGCCAGCGCGTTCGCCGCCGCCCACGTCTTCGCCTCGTCCGTCCCCGACAGGATCAGCGCGGCCATGCGCCCGAAGGGCGGGGAGCCCGCCGCCCGCCGCGCCGCCGCCTCGCGGTCGAGGAAGGCGGCCTCGTCGCCGTCGAGGATCGCGCGCATCACCGGGTGGTCGGGCGCCGCGGTCTGGAGCAGCGCGAGGCCGGGCCGGTCGGCGCGGCCCGCGCGACCCGACACCTGCCGGATCAGCTGAAAGGTGCGCTCGGCGGCGCGGAGGTCGCCGTTCTGCAGCCCGAGGTCGGCGTCGACCACCCCGACCAGCGTCAACTGCGGAAAGTTGTGGCCCTTGGCGACGATCTGCGTGCCGATCACGAGGTCCGCCGCGCCCTCGGCGATGGCCTCGACCTGCGCCCGCAGCGCCTCGGGGCTGGTCGCGACGTCGGAGGACAGGATGGCGAGGCGGGCGTCCGGGAACAGCCCGCGCGCCTCCTCCGCAAGCCGCTCGACGCCGGGGCCCACCACCGCCAGCCGGTCGGTCGCGCCGCAGGCGGGGCAGGCGGCGGGGATCGGCTCGGCGTGTCCGCACTGGTGGCAGACGAGGGCGCGGCGGAAGCGGTGCTCGACGAGCCGGGCGTCGCAGTCGGGGCACTCGCAGAAATGGCCGCAGGCGCGGCAGACCGTGAGAGGCGCGTAGCCCCGGCGGTTGAGGAACAGCAGCGCCTGCTCGCCGGCCGCCAGCCGCTCCGCCACCGCGCGCGCCAGCGTCGGCGTGATCCAGCGGTCGCGGGGCAGCTTCTCGCGGCGGAGGTCGACGGCGGCGAGCCGCGGCATGGCGGCGACGCCGAACCGCTCCGGCAAGTCGAGACGGCGGTACTTGCCGGCCTCGGCGTTCACCCACGTCTCCAGCGACGGCGTGGCGGAGGCGAGCACGACCTGCGCGCCCTCGGTTGCGGCGCGCAGCACGGCCATGTCGCGGGCGTGGTAGAGCGCGCCGTCCTCCTGCTTGTAGGCGGCGTCGTGCTCCTCGTCGACGACGACGATGCCGAGGGCGGCGAAGGGCAGGAACAGCGCCGAGCGCGCGCCCACCACCACGCGCGCGTCGCCGGTCGCCGCCGCGCGCCACAGCCGCCGACGCTCGGCGGGCGCCACGGCGGAGTGCCACTCCGCGGGGGGCGCGCCGAAGCGCTCGGTCAGCCGGGCGATGAAGCCGGCCGTCAGCGCGATCTCGGGCAGCAGGACCAGCGCCTGGCGCCCCCGCCGCAACGCCTCTGCGACCGCCTCGAGATAGACCTCGGTCTTCCCCGATCCGGTGACGCCGTGCAGCAGCGTCGTCGCGTAGCCGCCCGCCCCGGCGCGCAGGGCCGCCGCCGCCGCGGCCTGCGCGGCCGAGAGCGGGCGACCGCGGCGGTCCGGATCGGGCGCCGGATAGGGGGCGTCGCGGGGCGCGACGTCGCGGACCAGCGCGCCGGCGGCCTCCAGCCCCTTGATCACCGCCGGCGAGACGCCCGCCTCCCGCGCGAGATCGGCGGGCGCCATCGGCGCGCCGCCGAGCGCCTCCAGCGCCGCGATCACCCGCGCGCGCGCTTCCGTCATGCGCTCGGGACGGCCGGGGCCGAGGCGCAGCACCGGGCGCAGCGCGGGCCCCTCCGCCAGCCCCGGCGCGCGCGTCGCCAGCCGCACCATCGCGCCGAGAGGGGTCAGCGTGTAGTCGGCGGCGCGGGCGAGGAACGTCCGCAGCCCCTCGGCCAGCGGCGGCGCGTCGAGCACGCGGTGGATCGGCTTCAGGTCGCCCCGCCACGCCCCCTCGCCCCACACCACGCCGAGCGCCCGCCCGCCGTGGAGCGGGACTTCGACCAGCGCGCCGGGGGAGGGCGGCGGGTCGGGCGCGGCGTAGTCGAAAGTGCGGTCGAGGGGCGCCGCGAGCGCCACGGCCAGCGAACGGTTCATGCGGGCGCTGGCGGCGCGGGCCGCAGGGGCCTAAACTCGCGCGCGACGCATCCGCCGAGGGAGCCGGCCATGAAATTCTTCGTCGACACCGCCGACATCGCGGCGATCCGAGATCTCGCCGCCACCGGCATGGTGGACGGCGTCACCACCAACCCCTCGCTGATCCTGAAGTCGGGGCGCGACATCATCGAGGTGACGCGCGAGATCTGCGAGCTGATCCCCGGCCCGGTCTCGGCCGAAGTCGCCGCGACCGACTTCGAGGGGATGGTGGCGGAGGGCCGCGCGCTCGCCGCCATCGCGCCGAACATCGCGATCAAGGTGCCGCTGACCTGGGCCGGGCTGAAGGCCTGCAAGGTGTTCTCGGACGAAGGGCGGATGGTCAACGTCACGCTCTGCTTCTCCGAAACCCAGGCGCTGCTCGCCGCCAAGGCGGGGGCGGCGTTCATCTCGCCCTTCGTCGGCCGGCTCGACGACATCGGGCTCGACGGCATGGACCTGATCGCCGGGATTCGCCAGATCTACGACAACTACGATTTCCAGACGGAGATCCTCGTCGCCTCGGTCCGCAGCGTGAACCACGTGCGCGACGCGGCGAAGATCGGCGCCGACGTGGCCACCGTGCCGCCGGAGGTGCTGCGCAAGCTCGCCGACCACCCGCTGACCGACAAGGGCCTCGCCCAGTTCGTCGCGGACTGGGAGAAGACCGGCCAGAGCATTCCGAAGGCCAAGGCGTGACGGCGGCGCCCGAAGCCCGAACGCCGGGCGACGAGACGGCGGCGCTGAAGGCGCGCATCGCCGCCGAGCCTGCGCTGATCCTCGACGACCGCGAATTGATGCAGGCGCTGATCGCCGCCGGCGCGCCGCAGGGCCGCAACGTGGTCGATCTGCGCGGCGCGCTGGTGGGGCGGCTGGAGAGCCGGCTGGATCAACTGTCCCGCACCCACCGCAGCGTCATCGCGGCGGCCTACGAGAACCTCGCGGGGGTGTCGCAGGTGCACCGGGCGACGCTGGCCTTGCTCGACGCCGAAAGCTTCGAGGCCGTTCTCGCCGCGCTGCTGGACGAGACGCCGGCGATCATCGCGGTCGACGCGGCGCGGCTCTGCATCGAGGTCGACGACGACGGCTCCGATCCGGCGGCCGGTCTGCCCTCCGCCCTGGCGGAGCGCGTCGTCGCCCTGCCCGAAGGCGGCGTCGCGGCGTATGTCGCGCTCGGCGACGCGCCGGAGCGCGAGGGCGTCTGGCTGCGGCCCACGCCGCCCGAGGCGGAACTGCTCTACGGCGACGAGGCGGGGCGGCTGGGGTCGGAGGCGCTGATCGCGCTCGATCTCGGCGACGGGCGCGTCGGCGTGGTCGCCTTCGCGGCCGAAGACGCGCGGCGGTTCTCACCGGACCACGGCGTCGATCTCGTCGTCTTCCTCGGCGGCGTGATCAGCCGGGTGCTCAGGCGGCGGCTGCCCTGAGCGACCGCGCGCCCGAGGCGCTGCTGGCGCGCTGGCTGGCGCAGCTGTCCGCCGCGCGCGGCAGGGCTGCGCTGACGGTCGACGCCTACCGGCGCGACGCGGCCGACTGGCTGGGGTTCCTCGCGCGCCACACCGGCGGCGAGGTGGATCTCGCCGCCGTCTCCCAGTCCGACCTGCGCGCATGGATGGCGGCGTCGCGGGGGCGCGGGCTGTCGTCGCGCTCGCTCGCCCGGGCGCTGTCGGCGGTGCGGAGCTTTCACCGCTGGCTCGCGGAGGCGGAGGGGATCGAGAGCCCCGCCGTCGCGGCCTTCCGCGGCCCCCGCGCGCCGCGCCGCCTGCCCCGCGCCGTGGGCGTCGACGCCGCCCACGCGCTGATCGACCGGGTCGATACGGACGCGCGGGAGGCGTGGATCGGCGCGCGGGACGCGGCGGTGCTGACGCTGCTCTGGGGCGCAGGGTTGCGCATCTCGGAGGCGATGGCCCTCAAGGGCGCCGACGCGCCCCTGCCAGACGCCTTGCGCATCCGCGGCAAGGGCGGGCGCGAGCGGATCGTGCCCGTGTTGCCCGCCGCGCGCGACGCGGTGGAGACCTACCGCGCCGCCTGCCCTTTCGCGCTGACGGCCGAGGCCGCCCTGTTCCGCGGCGCGCGCGGCGGGCCGCTGAACCAGCGGCTGGTGCGGCTGGCGATGGAGCGCGCGCGCCAGTCCCTCGGCCTGCCGCCCAGCGCCACGCCGCATGCGCTTCGCCACGCCTTCGCGACGCATCTGCTCGACGCGGGCGGCGATCTGCGTGCGATCCAGGCGCTGCTCGGCCACGCCTCGCTGTCGACGACGCAGGTCTACACGGCCGTCGACGGCGGGCGGCTGGCGGCGGTCCACGCCGCCGCGCACCCCCGGGCGCGGATGCGCCCATGATGCAACCC
>RECW01000047.1 GCA_007693835.1 Paracoccaceae bacterium
ACGCGGCGGCGGCGGCGGGCGAAACCGCGGCGCGGTGCGCGGCCGAGGTGGCGGCCGAGGGCGGGCGCCGCAGCGCCGGCGCGACCGCCGCCATCGCCCGCGTCTCCGCCAATGCGCGGCAGGTCGCCGAGGCGCTGGAGGCGATCACGCTGATCGCCCGCCAGACCAAGCTGATCGGCGTCAACGCCGCCGTCGAGGCGGCGCGCGTCGGCGAAGCCGGCCGCGGTTTCGCCGTGGTGGCGACCGAGATTCAGGCGCTCGCCGGGCAGGCGGGCGACGCGGCGCGCCGCATCGAAGGGCTGATGAAGGAGAGCGGCGCGGCGGTGGCCGAGGCCGACCGCGAAGTCGGCGTCGCCGCCGACACCCTGCGCCGGATCGAGACGGAGACGGCGGCGTCGCTCGATGCGGTGGCCGCGATCCGCGAGGCCTGCGGCGATCAGACGGCGGCGCTCGGCGAGGCGGTGGCGCGCATCGCCGAAGCCGACGACGCCGCGCGGGCGAGCGAAGGCGCCGCGGCCCGCACGGCGGAGACCGCCCACGCGCTCGACACGGCCGCCGAGGCGCTGCGCGACCGGCTGTCGGGCGTGCTGCTCGAAGACCTCGAGATGGCGGGCGCCGCCCGGCGCGCGGCGGCCGAGGCGTCGCGGCGCTTCGAGGCGGCCGTGCGGTCGGGGCGCATTTCGGCGGAGGACCTGTTCTCGAAAGACTATCGGCCGATACCGGGCTCCGACCCGCAGCAGTTCATGACGCCCTTCGTCGCCTTCACCGATTCGGCGCTCCAGCCGATTCTCGAAGACCTGCTCGACCTCGGCCACCACGTGGTTTTCGCGGCGGCCGTCAACGTCGACGGCTTCCTGCCGACGCACAACCGCAAGTTCTCCCATCCGCAGGGTCACGATCCGGTGTGGAACACGGCGCACTGCCGCAACCGCCGGTTCTTCGCAGATCGGGTCGGGCTCGCGGCCGGCCGCGGCGAGGGACCGAGCCTGATACAGGCCTACCGCCGCGACATGGGCGGCGGCAAATACGCCGTGATGAAGGACGCCAGCGCGCCCATCCGGGTGGGCGGGCGTCTCTGGGGCGGGTTGCGGATCGGTTATGCGCCGAAGGCGAGCACGCCCGGCCGCGGGCTCGACAGGGGGCGACGCGCGGCATAGGTGAAGCCGCGTCCCCGACAGAGGCCATCATGATCAGACCGATGCGGCTTGCGCCGGCGGGCGCCGGCGCGCCCCTCACGCTGTGGCGCTACATCTTTCGCGTCTCCTCCGCGCGGCAGGCGCTGCTCGGCGCGCTCGCGCTCGGCGCGAGCCTGCTCAGCCTCGCGCCGCTCGAACTGCAACGGCGGATGGTGGACGACGCCATCCTGCCGGGCGACGCGGACCTCCTCTGGCGGCTTGCGGCGCTCTACGCCGCCGCCATGCTGGGCGTCGCGCTGCTCAAGTTCGTGCTCAAGACCGCGCAGGGCTGGCTGGCCGAGAGCGTGGTGCTGCGCGCGCGGCGCAATCTGCTCGGGATCGACCGCGCCCGCGGCGCGCAAGGGGGCGGCGGCGAGGCGGTGTCGGTTCTGGGGGCGGAGCTCGACAAGCTCGGCGGGTTCATCGGCGGCGCGCCGAGCCATGCGGTCGCCAACCTCACCGTGCTCGCGGGCGTGCTTGGATACATGCTCTACGCCAAGCCGGAGCTCGCGTGGATCAGCCTGATGCTGCTGCTGCCGAACCTGCTCGTGGCGCCGCTGGTGCAGCGCCGGCTGAACGCGCTGACCCACACGCAGCTGACCACGCTCCGCGGCTTCGGCGAGGCGGTCACCGACGGCGCCGGGGTCGCGGTGACCGACCGGGCGACCGCGGCGCTCTACGGCAACCGGATGATGTTCCATTTCTGGAAGAACATCCTCAAGTCGCTGCTCGGCCTGCTGACGACCGCGGCGCCGCTGGCGGCGCTGACGGTCGGCGGGCTGCTGGTGCTCCGCGGCGAGTCCACCGCCGGCACCATCGTCGCGTTCCTGTCGGGCTTCCAGCGCATCGCCGGCCCGATGAAGGACCTGATCGCCTTCTACCGCGATCAGGCGCAGGCGTCGGTGCGTTACGACCTCGTGCGCACCTGGATGTGAGGCGCGCCTACAGGCCGAGGAACGGCGACGGGTCGACCGGCTCCGCGCCGCGACGCACTTCGAAGTGGATCGAGGGGTCGCCGTCGGCGCGGGGCGCGACGGCCCCGATGGGGTCGCCGCGCCGCACGCGCTGGTCCTTCGTCACGCTGACCTCGCCGAGGCGGCCGTAGACGGTGAGCAACTGGTCGGGATGGCGGATCAGCACGATGGTGCCGAGGCCGCCGAGACTTTCGGACACCAGCGCCACCTGCCCGTCGGCCGCGGCCACCACCGGCGCGCCGGCGGGGGCGGCGAACTCGACGCCGTCGTTGCGCTGGGTCTCGCCGCCGCGGCTGAACGGCCGCGTCACGGGGCCGTCGACCGGGCGGGCGAAGGTCGCCGTCGGAGCGGGCGCCGGCGCCGGCTCGGCCGAGGGCGCGGGAACCGGCGCCGCCAGCGCCGCCTGGACCTGGGGCGACGGGGTTGGAGCCGGGGTCGCCGGGGCGGGAGCCTCGGCGACCGACGGCGCGGCGGGTTCCGGGGCGGGCGCCGCCGCCTGCTCGGCTGTCGGCGCGGGGCGGAACGTCTCCTCCGCCGGCGACGGCTCGGGGGCGGAGGGCGGCGCGCCGATCGCCTCCTCGATGCGGGCCAGATCGAAACCGCCCGAGGCGGCGGCCGGCGCGGGCGAGAAGCCGCCGTCGGAGGGCGCGGCGCCGGCGATCGCGGTCTCGGGGGGCTCGCCGACGCCCGGCGGCGGCGCAAGCGGCGCCACTTCGGTCGCGGCGAGCGTCGGGCGCGGCGCAGGCTCGGGCGCGTCCGGCGGCAGGATCAACTCGGCGCCGGGTCTCGGGCGCCAGCCGGTCGGGATGCCGTTGTAGGCGGCGAGCGCGGACGGCGACACGCCTGCCCGCGCGGCCATGCTCTCCAGCGTGTCGCCCTCACGCGCGACGACCGCCCGATACCCCCCGTGGTCCACGACGCCGCCCGGCGCGGGCGCGGCGGCGATGGTCGTCTCCACCGGCGCGGCGGGCGCCGTCGCAGGCCGCGTCGGCGCGGGCGTCGGGGTGGTGCGGAACACCACAGGGGCGGGCGGCCCGCTCCGCTCGGCGCACCCGGCCAGCGCGAGAACCGCGGCCAGCGCAGTCATGGCGACGCGTCCGCGCCGGCCGGCGGTCGCTTCGCCGAGCGCTGAACGGAGGGCGATGGTCGGGCGGGTCGGCATCGGGCGTCTCCCAGCGTTGGTCACCGGCCGGGCGCCTCGGCGAGCCCGGGCAACAGGGGCACGAAGCGCACCGGCAGCAGTTCGGCGTAGTCCGGTCCGTGCGCCGTCTTAACGATCTTGATGAGTTGTTGCACGTCGTCGGTGGCGCCGACCGGCAGCACCATGATCCCGCCTTCGCGCAACTGGTCGAGCAACAGGCGGGGCGGATCCTCCGCCGCAGCCGTGACCATGATGCGGTCGAACGGCGCCTGCTCCGGCCAGCCCAGCGTGCCGTCGCCCGCGATCACCGTGACGTTCGTCAGGTCGAGCGCCTTCAGCCGCGCCGCCGCCTCCCGCGCCAGCGGCGGATGGCGCTCGACGGCGTAGACCCGTCGCGCCAGCCGCGCGAGGATCGCGGCCTGATAGCCGGAGCCGCACCCGACCTCCAGCACCTTGCAGCGCGGCGTGGGCGCCAGCGCCTGCGTCATCACGCCGACGACCGAAGGCTGCGAGATGGTCTGGCCGCAGGCGATGGGCAGCGCGACGTCCTCCCACGCCCGGTCTCGGAACGCGCGGTCGACGAAGATCTGGCGCGGCGTCTTCTCGATGGCGTCGAGCACGCGGGGGTCGGTGACGCCGCGCTGGCGCAGCGCGAAGATCAGCCGCATCAGCGCCTCGCGGTCCGGCGCGCCTTCCGCGGGGTCGACCGCGCGCCCGGCCACGGTCAGTCGAGCAACGCGGCGCGCGCGACGTCGAACAGGTCGCGCGCGGCGAGGTCGGGGCGCATCGGCGTCACGGTGATCCAGCCCTCGGCGCCCATGGCGGCGTCGGTGCCGGGCTGGGCGCTGGCGTTCGAGGTGCGGTGCGCCAGCCAGAAGAACTGCCGCCCCGACGGCGCATGGGCCTCGACGCAGTCGAAGGTGCCGGCCTGACGGCGGCCCTGGTCGACGAGGGCGAAGCCGCGGACGCGGTCCGGCGGGAAGGCCGGGAAATTGACGTTGTAGAACAGGTCGCGCTCCCAGGGGCAGCGCAGCACGCGGCGCACCGCCTCGACGCCGAAGGCGCGGGCGGGGTCGAAGCGCTCGGCCGGGCCGGCGCCGTCGCGGGTGTAGAACTGGCTGAGCGCGATCGACTTCACGCCTTGCAGCGCCCCCTCCATCGCGCCCCCGATGGTGCCGGAATAGACGGCGTCCTCGGCGACGTTGTGGCCCGAGTTGACGCCGGAGAGGA
>RECW01000046.1 GCA_007693835.1 Paracoccaceae bacterium
CTTGGCGACGTTCGGGACGATGGTCTGGAGGTCGTCGGCATACCGGACGAGGCTGACGTGGCGCACCGACAGGATGTCGGAGGTGCCCGCCTCGGTGGCGCGCGACAGGCCGTTCACCACGCCGCCATAGGTCCCGATCGCCTCATAGGGCGCGACGACCAGCGGCTCCGCCGGCAGGCGCTCGGCGAGCGGCGGCAGTGCGGGGTTGCCGAGGATGCGGGCGTTGAACTCGGCGATCGCCGGGTTCTCGGCGAAGGCGAGGGCGCAGGACGCGGCGTCCTCGAACTCGGCGAGTTCGAACTGCTGCGGGAAGGCGGGCGAGAGCCCCTGCATGTCGGCGACCGTGACGGCCCGGCAGGCGGCGAAGGCGGCGGCGGCGAGCGTGGCGCTCGCGACGCCGCCGAGCAGCAGGGCGCGAAGGGCGGCTGGCATCGGGGTCTGTCTCTCTCGTCATGGCGCGGAATCACATTCCGCCGCGCCGGACGATGGCGCGCTTTGGCGACAGTTTTATGAAACGCATGAAATTATAGGATTCTTCTATGGGAGGTCTTCGTTCACGAAGCACGCCGCGGTCTCGAATAGCGCCGCGACGGTCGCGACAGCGCGCATTTCGGGCGTCGCGGCGAGGTAGTGCCTTACCTTTACGCCGCCTGCGATCGGCGCCGCCGCAACCGCCGGGTCGACCCCGATCTCCCCGCGCATCGCCACGCCGACGCCGATGCCGGCGATGACCGCGGCGCGCATCGACTCCCAACTCCCGAGATCGAGCGCGGTGAGCGGCGAGATGCCCGCCGTCGCGGCGGCGGCGTCGAACACCTTGCGCGTGCCCGAGGCAGGCTCCCTGCGGATCAGCGGAGTGCGGGCGATCGTGTCCCAGGCGACGGCGCCCGCCTGCGCCAAAGGATGGCCGACAGGGACCATCAGCACGACCTCCTCAGACCGCAGTTCCAGACAGTCAAGTTCGGGCTCCGGCGCCGGCAATGTGCAGAACGCGGCTTCGAGCGTCCCGCGGCGCAGCATGTCCAGCAGATCGTAGGAAGCCATCGACCGCGCCTCCAGCCGCACGCCGGGATGCGCCGCCATGAAGCGCGACAGCGCCGGCATGACGAACTGGTGCGTCGAATAGCCGACGCGCAGCGCACCGGTCAGCAGATCGCGCTCAGCGCGTAGCGCGCTTTCGATCTCTTCGGCCAGCGCGAGTAGCGCGCGCATCTTCGGCAATAGCGCCTCGGCGGCAGGGCTTGGCCGGATGTCGTGGCCGTGCCGTGCGATCAGCCGCAGCCGGTAGCGCGCCTCGAGTGCGCGGACCTGCGCCGATACCGACGGCTGACTGACACCCAGCGCCTCGGCCGCGCGCGAAAAGCTCTCGAAGCGGGCGACGGCCTCCAGCATTCTCAACTGCGCCAGCGTAATCATCAGCCGCCGATCCTCTATCCCCATCCCCGCGCCGAATGCGTCACACCGTGCGGTAGCGTCCACGGAGGTGGTGGAGTTTCGGGTGTAGGCCGAGGTGGCCATCGGGGTGTGCGGCTAAGGTGGAGTTTGCCGACTTCAACCTGAGCCACGAGGACCCGATGACCGACGACAGGATGGCGCTGATGGAGGCGCTGCAGAAGGCCGACGATGGAAATTTCCTGCGCAGCCTCGCGGAGACCGTTCTCCAGATCCTCATGGAGGCCGACGTGGAGGGGGTGATCGGCGCCGGGCGTTACGAACGCAGCGGCGAGCGGTCGACCTGGCGCAACGGCTACCGCGACCGCACGCTCGACACCCGGCTGGGGCAGCTGAACCTGCGCATCCCGAAGCTGCGGACCGGCAGCTATTTCCCGCCCTTCCTCGAAGCCCGCAAGACGACGGAGAAGGCGCTGGTGTCCGTCATCCAGGAGGCATGGATCGCGGGCGTCTCGACCCGGAAGGTCGACGACCTCGTCCAGGCCATGGGCCTGAGCGGCATCAGCAAGAGCCAGGTCTCGAAGCTGTGCAAGGACATCGACGAGCGCGTCGGTGCGTTCCTGAAGCGCCCGCTGGAAGGCGACTGGCCGTATCTCTGGCTTGACGCGACGTATCTGAAGGTCCGGGAGGGCGGCCGCATCGTCTCGGTCGCCGCTATAATCGCTGTGGCGGCCAACACCGATGGGCGGCGCGAGATCGTGGGCCTGCACATCGGCCCGTCGGAGGCCGAGACCTTCTGGGCGACCTTCCTGAAGGATCTTGTCCGGCGCGGCCTGCGGGGCGTGAAGCTCGTGATCTCCGACGCGCACGAGGGCCTGAAGGCGGCGATTCAGCGCGTGATCGGCGCGACGTGGCAAAGGTGCAGGGTGCATTTTTCAAGGAACGCGCTGGCCTACGTGCCCCGCGGCCAGCACGCCATGGTCGCCGCCGCGATCCGGCAGGCCTTCATCCAGCCCGACCGCAAGAGCGCCGGCGAGACCTGGCGCCATGTCGCCGACCAGCTGCGCGGCCGCTGGCCGAAGCTCGGCGCGCTCATGGACGACGCCGAACATGACGTGCTGGCCTACATGACGTTCCCGGCCCAGCATCGCACGAAGTTGCACTCCACCAACCCACTGGAAAGATTGAACAAGGAGGTGAAACGGCGCGCCGACGTCGTGGGCATCTTCCCCAATGAGGACAGCATCGTCCGCCTCATCGGCGCCGTGCTGCTCGAGGCCAACGACGAATGGCAGCTCCAGCACCGCTACATGCAGATCGAGGGCATGGCCGAGCTCGACGCGCCAGCCGCCGAGGCCCAGTCCCTCATCCCCAGCACCAAGGCCGCATGACCGTGGTCGCCACGGCTACACCCGGATTCTCCACCTCATTGACGGACGTGACCTCGCGCTGTAGAACGGCGCGAGCCGGGCGCGCACGGTCCCAAGGTCGACCACCCGGTCGACGGCGCGCAGGACATGATCGTTGGGGACATGGCGCTCCAGGGAGAACTCGTAGAACAGCGCGCCATGCGCAACTCGCCTCGGCCCCATAATCGCCAGCGCCCTCCATCACCCCGTCCCAGGCAGTGAATCAGGGGCTAAGCCGCTCGGCAACCGCGTCTTTCGACAGACAGAATCCGCGCGTAGAAGACATTTGATTGGGGCCGGCTGAACTGAGGGCCGCTCGCGCGCCCTGAGGCGGCCGCTCCAGAGGTCGGCAAGGTCCGCACTCCGTCCCTGGGTCGAGTGAGGGAGCGAACGACAGGAAGCCGCGCATGTTGCCTCCTGCACCAGGTGCGTCGCCGCCGCCGGAATGACCGCAACGGCACTTGCGACCGGTCGTCGACCACGGTTGCAGCAGTTCGCTCCGTGGCATCCGGCCCGGCCCTCGCCTCGGTTCCTCTTCCCGCATCTGGTCTCCGGTCGCAAGGCGCGTCGTAGCGGAATGGGCCGCCGAAATCCGCTCGCCTTGTACTCGGTCCCCACGCGCAGCCCGGCCATTCGCCACCCCATGCCACGCCCTCTGAACGCCGACAGTGTCGATCAATCGCTGACTTAGACGAGGCTTCGACGGCTGATTACGTGTATCGTATTGATGCTTGCTGCGTGCACCCTGACGGGACGTCGCCGCCGCCATCGATCAGGCGGAGCGCTACGCCCGCGGCATCGACAACGTGGGTGTCGCTGCCGACGGGCCATGGGAAGACTTCCGCGCTCCCTTCGCCTTCTCGACGAGTGTCCGCCGCATCGAGACCGCCTTCGCCCGCATCGACCGGCTGGCCGCCGAGGCCGCCCGCGCCGCCCATCTCTTCGACCGGCTCGACGAGCGCCTGCTGGCCAAGGCCTTACGCGGCGAGCTCGTCCCCCAGGACCCCGCCGATGAACCCGCCGCCCACCTCCTCGCCCGCCTCCGCGCCGCCCGCGCCGGGGCGCCTAAGCCGAAGCGAGGACGCAGATTGAACGGCGCGGCGTGACCGGCGCGCGCGGTTCCAGCACCGTCCGTCCGCACAAGCTCGCGGGAACGCCGCCGGCGAGCCGGCACCACGCCGACGCTATCGGAACCTGACGCATGGCGGCACCCTCCAGCATCGCCGACCTCGAAGCGATACTGCGGGCGCCGAAGCGACTGGACCGCACGCTCGGCTGGAATGCGCAGCACGATGGCAAGCCTCCACGAAGCAGATCGCCGTCCGCTTGAGGCTCATGTCCAGACCAACATACACTTCCATCGCTACTCTCCTTGCTCATCGTTCCAGAGAGAGCGTGTCCGCTCTCAGAGGGGAGCGGCAACCAACTCATGTATGGGATGTATTAGGCTCGCCGCGTCCAGTTGCCACCGTGATCATGTTGCGAGGCATGGCTCATTGGCAGGGGGCTAGATTGCTCACCATAACCGCAGCTGGGTCTCTCGACCCACCGAGGTCGAGAAGGCTACTGAGGGAACTCTATCCCCCTGGTGCGTCGGCCGCGACTCGCATCAAGCTTGCCGTCCCGGCGGCGAACGGCGGCTCCTGAGCGAGTCGTCCACAGCCTCCGACCGGCGGCTTTGGCGCA
>RECW01000045.1 GCA_007693835.1 Paracoccaceae bacterium
TCGCGCTCGGCGAAGATCGCCACCAGCACGTTGGCGCCGGTGACCTCGGTGCGGCCGGAGCTCTGCACATGGATGGCGGCGCGCTGGATGACCCGCTGGAAGCCGGTGGTCGGCGCGGCCTCCGAGCCGTCGACGTCCGCGATCAGCGCCTCCAGCTCGTCGTCGATGAACTTGGTCAGCGCCGCCTTGAGTTCGTCTATGTTCACGCCGCACGCGCGCATGACGCGGGCGGCCTCCACCTCGTCGGTGAGCGCGAGCAGCAGGTGCTCCAGCGTCGCGAGTTCGTGCCGACGCGCGTTGGCGAGCGCGAGGGCGCGGTGGATCGCTTCTTCGAGACTGGACGAAAACGACGGCATCGCAAGCTCCCGGGAGAGGGGATGGCGACGCGCGACCGCGCCGCCGCGTGAACAGGATCACATCACAGGATTTCGGTCCTGTCAGCAACCGTTCAAGGGCGGAGCGAGGAAAAGCATCGGCGCCGTCTCAAGCGGCGCCAGCCGCCGGCGCGCGGCTATTCCTTCTCCATCGTGCACTGGAGCGGGTGTTCGTTGCGGCGGGCGTACTCCATGACCTGAGTCACCTTGGTCTCGGCGACCTCGTAGGAGAACACGCCGACCACGGCGACGCCCTTGCGGTGCACCGTCAGCATGATCTCGACGGCCTGGGGGTTGGAGAGCCCGAAGAAGCGTTCGAGCACGTGGACGACGAACTCCATCGGCGTGTAGTCGTCGTTCAGCAGCAGCACCTTGTACATCGACGGGCGCTGCGTCTTCGGGCGCGTGCGGGTGACGACCGCGCTCCCCGGGCCGCGCGGCTCGTCGTCGTCGCCCGCGCGCGGGCGGGCGAGAAGCGGCCGGCGGGAAAGCGATTCTGCGATGGCGGTCTGCGCGGTCATGATCGGCTACGCGGCTCCCTGGTGCGCGCGCGATCATATATCCGGCCGCCGGACGGAAGAAAGGGGGCGCGTGGCCCCCTTTCCCTCGGCGCGTCGAGCGGTTCGAGCGCTCAGGCGGTGTGGGACTTCATCATGTCGGCGGCGGCGTTCATGCGCGCCGTGACCGGAGCCATCGCGTCCTTGGCGGCGGCCATCATCATCTCGTTCATCTTGGTCGACTGCTTGACCATCGAGTCGAGGGCGGTCTTCGCGAAGCCGGCCTGCTTCTCGATGAAGTCGGTGACGGTCTGGGCCGAGGCGAGGTCCTTCGCGTGGGCCACCGTCTCCTCCAGCGTCTTCTTGGAGAACGCGATCACTTCGGCGTTGATCTCCTCGACCGCCTTCGCGGTGAGGTTCTGCGCCTTGATCATGGCGTCGACGGTCTCCTGGCCGAAGGCGGCCACGTCCTCGAACGACTTCGAGGCCTTCTCGATGTTCGCGGTCAGGGTCTTCTGCGCGTCGGCGGTCATCGTCTCGACGGTCTTCATCGGGTCTTTCGCGGCGGCCATGTCGGGCTCCCTCTATCCAGGCTTCCGTCTGCGGCCCGGCTCTCTCCGCGACCGCTACGGACGAGGTTATGCCGGATTTGCTGCAGTGCGTCAAGGAAAATTGTGCAGTGCAGCAAAGCGCACCCGCCGCCGCCGCGACGGCGCGCGCGCGATTGACGGTTTCACGAAGGCGCGTCGCCTGTTACCATCCTTCCTTAAGGTTGAGCGGGGGAACATCCGCCGACCGAGGTCGAGGCGAGAGTGGACAGGCGGACATGGCGAGATTCTGGCTGGCCGTCGTGCTGGCGGCGGTGGTCGGCGCGACGGGAGCGGCCGACACGGCGTCGGCGCAACCGCAGTACGCGGCGATGGTGATGGACGCGCGGACGGGCGAGGTCCTCCATGCGCGCAACGCGGACACGAGGCTGCACCCGGCCTCGCTGACCAAGATGATGACCCTCTACCTGACGTTCGAGGCGATCCGCGACGGCAAGCTGTCGCTCGACCAGCGCGTGCCCGTCTCGGCGCACGCCGCGGCGCGGCCGCCCTCGAAGATCGGGTTCCGGCCGGGGCAGCGCGTCACGGTGCGCGAACTGATCCGCGCGACCGCGATCCGGTCGGCCAACGACGCCGCCGTGGTGCTCGCGGAGGCGGTGGCCGGAAGCGAGTCGCGGTTCGCCGAACTGATGACCCGCCGCGCCCGCGAAATCGGCATGGGCTCCACGACCTTCCGCAACGCCTCGGGCCTCACGGCCGCAGGGCAACTGTCGACGGCGCGCGACATGACGGTGCTCGGACGGCGGATGCTCTACGATTTTCCGCAGTACTACAATCTCTTCGGGCGGCAATCGACCGACGCCTTCGGCCGCCGTCTCAACAACACCAACCGGCTGCTGTCGAGCTACTCGGGCGCCGACGGCATCAAGACGGGCTTCACCCGCGCCGCCGGGTTCAACCTGGTGGCCTCGGCCGAGCGCAACGGCGTGCGCGTGATCGCCACCGTCTTCGGCGGGCGCTCCGCCGCCACCCGAAACGCCGAAGTCGCCCGCCTCCTCGACCTCGGCTTCGCCCAGGCGCCGGCCCGCGTGCGGGAGCGCCCGCCGGCCACCCAGCTCGTGCGGTTCGACGCGCCGTCGCCGCCGCCGCGGCCCTGGGCGCAGCCCGAGCCGGCCGAGAGCCTGCTCGTCGCCGGGGCCCGCGCGGTGGGCGAGGCTCTGGCGCCCGCCGCGGCCCAAGCCGCCGCGCCGCCGCCGGCCCGCGAGGAGCCGATCCGTCTGGCCGAGGTGAACCCGACTCGCCAGGCGCCGCGCCGCGCCCTGGCGCCGCCCGCGCGGTTCGAAGGCGACGGTCGCGGCGAGTGGGCCGTCTTCCTCGGCGCCTTCCCCAATCGCGAGCACGCCGTGGCCAATCTCGCGGCGGTCGCGCTGGGGCCGGTGCCGGCTCTGTCGGAGGCGGAGCGGCGGATCGACGTCGCGGCCTTCGGCGACACCGCGCTCTACAGCGTGACGCTCGCCGGAATCGACGCCGCGACGGCGCACCGCGCCTGCGCGATGATCGCGCAGGAAGGCCGCGACTGCGTGCCCGTGCCGCCGGCCGAGTGAGTCCGCCGGCGAGGAGCGATCACCCTTGCGCAGCGGCGACGATGCGCGGGACCTTGACGACCTTGAGGCGAGGCAGGGGGTCCGGAGAGGCGGCGATCTCCTCCTTCAGCCATGTCCGCAGCGCGGACAAAGGCGGGCGGCTTTCGGCGCCGACGGGGCAGATGAAGCGGAAATGCGCCTCCGGGTCGATGGCGAGCCGGAACGGCGCGACGAGGCGCCCCTGCCGCAACTCCGGCTCCGCCAGCGACACCCGCCCGAGCGCCACCGCCGCGCCCTCCGCCGCCGCCGACAGGGCGTGATCGGCGTTCGAGAACCGCGGCCCCCGTCGCCAGTCCGGCCGCTCGACCCCCGCCGCCTCCAGCCAGTCGCCCCAGGTGGGCGACCAGCCGAGCGGCGCCATGCTGTCGTCGTGGATCAACGGCGCGTCCCGCAGCGCCTCGGGCGACGTCAGCCGCGCGGCGAAGGCCGGAGAGCAGAGCGGCGTCAGGCGGTCGCGAATCAGGGTCTCCGCGAACAGCCCGGGGTCGTGCTTCACGCCGAAGCGGATCGCGGCGTCGACGTCGTCGCGGTCGAAGTCGAGAACGCGCAGCACGGCGACGATGCGCACTTCGACGTCGGGATGGCGCTCGAGGAAATGGAACAGCCGCGGCGCCAGCCACTTCGCCGTGAAGGCGGGGCCGGCGGTGATGGTCAGCGCCCGCCCTTCGCGGATGCCGTCGAGCGCCCGCACCGCCTCGCGCAGCGCGTCGAAGCCCTCGGCGACGCCCGGCCGCAGGGCGCGACCGGCTTCGGTGAGCGTGACGGCGCGGTTGAGCCGGTGGAACAGGCTGACGCCGAGATGCTCCTCGAGCTGCTTGATCTGATAGCTGAGCGCCGCGGGCGTGACGCCAAGCTCCTCGGCCGCCTTGGCGAAGCTCATGCGCCGCGCCGCGACCTCGAAGGCGCGGAGCGCAGTCAGCGGCGGCAGGCGATCCGACATGGCGCTTTCGATTCAATTCCGCTTGTGTTGCGGGTGCGAAATACTCGTTTGCGCGCTCGTGCGGTCAAGCACGTAGTCGGCGCGGGGCGATGATCCTCGCCCATTTCAGACAAGGGAGCCTTGCGATGACGACTGTGCGCGCCACCGACCGCGACGCCGCCCGTCTCGCCGCCCTGCTGGCCCGCGGCCGGCGCGAGCGCGCCCGCGCGGCCTCCGCTCCGATCGCCGGGCTCTCCGTCGCCGTGCGCAAGGCGCTTGGCCATGGGCCGTCCCTGCGCCCGGCCGTCAAGCCGGCCGGGCGCGCCGCGCAACCCTGCTGAAGGGCGTCAGCCGAAGAACTGGCCGCCGTTGGCCGAGATCGTCGACCCGTTGATGAAGCCGGCGTCGTCCGAGACCAGAAAGGCGACGCAGCGTGCGATCTCCTCCGGCTCGCCGAGGCGCCCCGCGGGGATCTGGGCGATGATGCTCTCGCG
>RECW01000044.1 GCA_007693835.1 Paracoccaceae bacterium
CGTCGCGGCTTGCGCCCGCGCCGGTTCCGCCCGCGCGGCCTCGGCGGCGGGCGCCGCCGCGGGCTTGGCGGGCGTCGCCTCGACCTTCTGTGCCTGCGGGGCGGGTTTCGCCGCGGGCGCGGGCGCCGGCGCCGGGGCGGTCCCCGGCGTCACCACGCGCTTGCGTTTCTTCTCGACGACCACGGACTTGGTGCGGCCGTGTGAGAAGCTCTGGCGGACGCGCGTGGTCTCGCCCACGCCGCCGCCGCGCATCCCGAAGCCGCGCCCGCCCTTGTTGTCGCTATCGTCGCTCATGAACCGTCCTTCATCGGCCGCGCCATTCGCGGCCCGCGTATCTGTCGGCGCCACCGGCGCCCGGCCTCCGTTAGGCGTCGCGTCCGCCGCGCCGCCGTCGTCGTCTCACCGACGCGCGGTCGGCATGCGCGCCGTTCAGTCTGCGTCCATCCCGGTCCACGCTGCGCGCCGGCCCCTGTCGCGCCGACCG
Source organism: Paracoccaceae bacterium (assembly GCA_007693835.1). GTDB lineage: Bacteria > Pseudomonadota > Alphaproteobacteria > Rhodobacterales > Rhodobacteraceae > Rubrimonas. The sequence continues at coordinate 485 of RECW01000044.1, forward strand.
CGGCAGGGCATGGTCCGTTACCAACGCGCCGTCAAGCCCTGGGTCCGCCGGCGGCGGCCGCGTCGGGGGCCGCCTCGTCCGCACGGAAGCCCGACAACCGCAGACCTTCGCGGACGACGCGGTCGGTCACCCCTCCCGCTTCCAGCGCGGCGTGTATCACGAAATCGCGCCCGAACGCCAACCCCAACTCCGCCGCAGCCAGCGAGTCGACAACCGGGGCCCCGGCCGCGAGCGGCGTCAGCTTGGCCCGGCCCTGCGCCGATCCGTCGGAGGCCTCGAGCAAGGCGCCGACCCGGCCCTGCTTGAGCCGCGCCTTGACCTTCTCGAAGCCGTTGGTCGCAAGCCCGGCCTTCCGCGCCAGCGCGACCGCCTCGATAAGACGCTGCGCCAGCGCCGCCTCGACCATCTGCGCCAGCCCGTCCGGGGCCTTCGCCTGCGCCTTGAAGCCGCGCGCGAACAGGCCCTTGCGCGCCGCCTTCTCGACGAGATCGCGCCGCGACGTCACCCACACGCCGCGGCCCGGCAGCCGCTCGGCGAGGTCGGGCGTCACCACGCCCTCGGGCGAGAGCGCGAAGCGGATCAGCCCTTCGGTGGGTCCGCTGGCGCCGGTGGCGACGCAGCGGCGCTCGGGACCGTCGCGCTCCTTGCGGCGCCCGCCGCGGGTCATGTCAGGCGGTCTCGTCCTGCGCCGGCGCTGCTTCGGCCTCCGCCGCCTCCGGCTCGATCATGCCGAGCTGGACGCGCGCTGTCATGATGAGGTTCTGCGCCTCTTCGGTGGTCACGTCGAAGGGTTCGAGAATCCCGTCGTCCTTCACGCGCCGGCCCTCTGCGTCGGTCGTGTAGCCGCCGGCGAGCTCCCAGTCGGCGCAGGTGGCGAACTCCTCCAGCGTGGTCACGCCCGCCTCGGCGAGCGCCTGAACCATCTGCGGCGACAACCCCTCGAAGGTGATCAGCGCATCCTCGGCCCCGAGGCCGCGCGCCTTCTCGATCGCCGCCGCCGCCGCCTCCTCGAGGCTCTCGCGGGCGCGGGCCTGGAGCTCCTCGGCGGTGCCCTCGTCGAAGCCCTCGACCGAACTCAGCTCGTCGATGTCGACGTAGGCCACTTCCTCCAGCGACGTGAAGCCCTCCGAGACCAGCAGCTGCGCCACGGTCTCGTCGAGGTTCATCGTGTCCATGAAGTGCTGGGTGCGTTCGTTGAACTCCTTCTGGCGGCGCTGGCTCTCCTCGTCCTCCGTGAGGATGTCGATGTCCCAGCCCGTCAGCTGCGAGGCGAGGCGCACGTTCTGGCCGCGCCGCCCGATGGCGAGCGAGAGCTGCTCCTCCGGCACCACCACCTCGATGCGCTCGGCGTCCTCGTCCATGACGACCTTCGCCACCTCGGCGGGCTGGAGCGCGTTGACGAGGAAGGTCGCCGCGTCGTCGTTCCACGGGATGATGTCGATCTTCTCGCCCTGAAGCTCGGCGACCACCGCCTGCACGCGGCTGCCGCGCATGCCCACGCAGGCGCCCACCGGGTCGATGGAGTTGTCGTAGGAGATCACGCCGATCTTGGCGCGGGAGCCCGGGTCGCGCGCCACGGCCTTGATCTCGATGACGCCGTCGTAGATCTCCGGCACCTCCATCTTGAACAGTTCGGCCATGAACTCGGGCGCGGTGCGGCTGAGGAAGATCTGCGGGCCGCGCACCTCGGCGCGCACGTCCTTGACGTAGGCGCGGATGCGGTCGCCGACGCGATACGCCTCGCGCGGGATCAGCTGGTCGCGCCGGATGATGCCCTCGCCGCGGCCGAGGTCGACGATGACGTTGCCGTATTCGACCCGCTTGACCACGCCGTTGATGATGGTGCCGACGCGGTCCTTGTACTCCTCGTACTGCCGCTCGCGCTCGGCCTCGCGGACCTTCTGGACGATCACCTGCTTCGCGGTCATCGCGGCGACGCGGCCGAACTCCATGGTGGGCAGGGTGTCGATCTCGACGAAGTCGCCGACCTCGACTTCGGGGTTGAGGACGCGCGCCTCCTCGAGGCTCATCTGGCCCTGATGGTTCTCGACCTCCTCGACCACCTCCTTCACGCGGGTCATGGTGATCTCGCCCGACTTGCGGTCGATGTGGGCGCGCACGTCGACATCGGCGCCGTAGCGGGCGCGGGCGGCCTTGCCGAGGCTGTCCTCCATCGCCTCGATGACGAGTTCGCGGTCGATCAGCTTCTCGCGCGCGACCGCGTCGGCGATCTGCAGCAGTTCGAGCCGGTTGGCGGCGACGGCGGCGTTGCTCATCTCTGTTCCTCCTGATCGGGGAGGGCGTCCCCGTCGTCGTGTTCTGCGTCGTCGTCAGCGTCGGTTTCGTCGTCCCTGTCGTCGTGCTCGATGGCGTCGAACTGCGAGGGGTCGAACCCCTTGTCCTGCTGCGCCTTGAGCGACGCCTCGATCAGCGCGTCGGTCAGCACCAGCCGCGCGTCGGCGAGCGAATCGAACGGCAGCGCGACCGTCCCGGTCTCGGTTGCAAGCATCACGCTTCGGCCCTCGACGCCGGTCAGCTCGCCCTTGAACCGCTTGCGGCCTTCCACCGGCGCCTCGGTCTCCAGCTTCGCGGTCCAGCCCTTCCAGCGGTCGAAGTCGTCGAGCCGGGTCAGCGGGCGGTCGATGCCGGGCGAGGAGACCTCAAGCGCGTATTCCCGGTCGATGGGGTCCTCGACGTCGAGCACCGCCGACAGTGCGCGCGAAAGTTCGGCGCAGTCGTCGACCTCCATGCGCCCGTCCGGACGTTCGGCCATGATCTGGAGCGTCAGCCGCTTGCCGCCCATCAGCCGCACGCGCACCAGCTCGAACCCCATGCCTTCGACGGTGGGCCGCACGATCCCGGCGATTCGCTGGTCGGCCGGCGCCTTGGCGAGCAGGTCGCTCATGGTGCGGACGGTCCTCCGAGGATAGCAAAAAGGCCGCTTTCGCGGCCCGCCTCGTCGCCCGTGGGACCCGCCTTCGGGAGGCGAGACCGCCGCTGTTGGGCGCGATATACGGCGCGCCCGCGGCGCGCGCAAGGGTCGCGGCTCAGCCCTCGGGCGGCCAGAGCGCGCCGAGCGGGAAGGTCACCGCGTCGAACGGCGGCTGCGCCACGGGCGCGTCGCCGTCGAGCGTCGCGACCAGAAGCCAGCCATCGGGGGTGCGCGTGAACACCTCCAGCGTGCGGGCGTCGGGGTCGACCATCCAGAGGTGCGAGACGCCGTGCTCCGCGTAGACCTCGCGCTTGCGCCCCAGATCGAGGCGGCGGGTCGACGGGGAGAGGATCTCGCACGCCCAGTCCGGCGCGACGGTGAAGAACGCCTCACGCGGAAACACCGGCATCCGGTCGCGCCGCCATCCGGCGAGATCGGGCACGAGGATCTGTTCGCCGAAATGGACTTCGGGCTCGCCGAGGATCCACCATCCGCCCGGACCGCCGCGCCCCTTGCGGAACGGCCCGCTGATCTCGTCGCTGAGCGCGATGGCCGCGAAGGCGTGCGGCGAGGCGGGGCGCGGCTGCACGTGGAGCGCGCCGTCGATCAGCTCGGCCACCATGTGCGGCGGCGCGGCGAGCACGTCGGCGTAGGTCGCCGGGCGTCGCGACGGCGGGGCGGGGTGGTTCATCGCGGCCTCCTCGGTCGCCACCATAGCGCGTCGGGCCGCCGCCGCCTACGCGATCGGCGAAATCGCCGCCCCGCCCGCCCGCATGCCGTCGCCCATGCGGTCGAACCGCAGATGCGCGAGGCCCTCGCCTCCGGCGACGGTGAACAGCGTTCCCGCAGGCTTCCCGTCCGGCGCCGCGATCTCGGTTCCGGGCGGCGGCGGGGCGCCTTCGACCCGGACGCGCATCAGGCCCTTGCGCAGTTCGGTCTTGTGGCGCATCCGCGCCGTCACCTCCTGCCCGACGTAGCAGCCCTTGCGGAAGTCCACGCCGTGCAGCC
>RECW01000043.1 GCA_007693835.1 Paracoccaceae bacterium
ATCGGCTCGATCACCACCTTCGAGCGGTCGCCAAAGGGCTGCATGATCTTCTTCGACTCAACGAAGGGGATCGCATTCCCCTCCGCATCGGTTGTCATCACCGCCAATCCCTCGGCGGTGATCGCTTCGACAACCAGCTTTCGACATTCAAGGCGGTCAAGCGTGCGGTATTCGTCGGGGACAAGATTGATCCTGTCGACCTCGTCCTCGGTCTTTGGCCCTGTGTCGAACGTAAAGCCGGAGGCGGCGTCGGGGTCAGGGACGCCCGCCAGTCGGTTGGCTTCCTGTGCACAAACCGCATAAGGCGCCCCGTCCGCCCGCATGGCGCCCTTCGTGTCCATCAGCCGGTAGCACGGGATGCCGTTGCGCTTCGCCACCCCGTAGTCGTTGAAGTCGTGCGCGCCGGTGATCTTCACCGCGCCCGAGCCGAAGGCGGGGTCGGGATACTCGTCGGTGATGATCGGGATCAGGCGGCGGTGTTCCTTCGGGCCGACCGGGATCTCGCAGAGCTTGCCGACGATGGGGGCGTAGCGTTCGTCGGAGGGGTGCACCGCCACGGCGCCGTCGCCGAGCATCGTCTCGGGGCGGGTGGTGGCGATGGAGATGTAGTCGCGCGTCTCGCGCAGGGTGACGTTTCCGTCGGCGTCCTTCTCGACGTATTCGTAGGTTTCGCCGCCTGCGAGCCGATACTTGAAGTGCCACATGAAACCGTCGACTTCGACGTTCTCCACTTCGAGGTCGGAGATGGCGGTCTCGAAATGCGGATCCCAGTTCACGAGGCGCTTGCCGCGGTAGATCAGCCCTTCGTCGTAGAGGCGCTTGAACACCAGCAGCACGGCGCGCGACATCTGGTCGGCGTCGGTGCGGCCGAGGGTGAAGGCGTTGCGGTCCCAGTCGCAGGAGGCGCCGAGGCGCTTGAGCTGGGCGATGATCGTGCCGCCCGACTCCTCCTTCTGCCGCCAGACGCGCTCGACGAAGGCCTCGCGGCCCATCTCGCGCCGGCCCGGCTCTCCGGCGGCGGCGAGCTGCCGCTCGACGACCATCTGCGTGGCGATGCCCGCGTGGTCCTGCCCCGGCTGCCAGAGCACGTCGGCGCCCTGCATCCGCTTGCGGCGCACCAGCACGTCCTGCAGCGTGTTGTTGAGCGCGTGGCCCATGTGCAGCGAGCCGGTGACGTTCGGCGGCGGGATGACGATGCAGAAGGCTTCCGCGCCCGGCTTCGCGTTGGCGCCGGCGCGGAAGCGGCCTTCCGCCTCCCAGCGGGCGTAGATTTCCGGTTCGGCCGCGGCGGCGTCGAAGGTCTTGTCCATGGGTCGGCCTCTGGCTGCGCGGTTTTCCCCTAGCGCGCGGCGCGGACGGGGAAAAGACCCGCCCGGCGGGTTACGCGCAAGCGCGGACGTGCTAGATCCCCGCCCGAACCGGCAGGGAGCCCCCGCATGTCCGACGCCGCGCCGCTTTCCGCCTTCGAGCGCTGGCTCTCGATCTGGGTCGCGCTCTGCATCGCCGCGGGCCTCGCGCTCGGGACGCTTTTCCCCGAAGCCTTCGGATACCTGGCGCGCCTCGAGTACGGATCGGTGAACTTCGTCGTCGCGGTGCTGATCTGGTTCATGGTCTACCCGATGATGGTGGCGGTGGACTTCTCCGCCGTCGCGCGCATCCACGAGCGTCCCAAGGGCCTCATCGTCACGCTGGTGGTGAACTGGCTGATCAAGCCGTTCAGCATGGCGGCCCTCGGCGTGCTGTTCTTCCATCACGTCTTCGCCGACATGATCGCGCCCGAGGACGCGAGCCAGTACATCGCCGGCATGATCCTGCTCGGCGCCGCGCCCTGCACGGCGATGGTGTTCGTCTGGTCGCAGCTGGTGCGGGGCGACGCGGCCTACACGCTGGTGCAGGTCTCGGTGAACGACGTGGTGATGGTGGTGGCCTTCGCGCCCATCGTCGCGCTGCTGCTCGGTCTGACCGATCTGGCGGTGCCGTGGGAGACGCTGCTGCTCTCGGTGGGGCTCTACGTCGTCATTCCGCTCGCCGCCGGCGCGGCCACGCGGGCGGCGCTCACGCGCGGCCTGCGCACGATGGCGGAGCGCGAGGCGGCCGTGGCGCGGTTCACCGGCGCGGTGAAGCCGCTTTCGGTGCTCGGGCTGCTCGCGACGGTGACGCTGCTGTTCGGCTTCCAGGGCGACGTGATCCTCGCGCAACCCGCGCTGATCGCGATCATCGCCCTGCCCCTGCTGATCCAGTCCTACGGCGTCTTCGCCATCGCCTACGCGGCGGCGCTGGCGTGGCGCATCCCGCACAAGGTGGCGGCGCCCTGCGCGCTGATCGGCACGTCGAACTTCTTCGAACTCGCGGTCGCGGTCGCGATCGGGCTGTTCGGGCTGAACTCCGGCGCGGCGCTGGTGACGGTGGTCGGGGTGCTGGTGGAGGTGCCGGTGATGCTGTCGCTGGTCGCGCTCGCCAACCGCACCCGGCGGTGGTTCCCCGCCGAGGAGACGCCGCTGCGCCGCGCGCGCGTCGGCGAGGCGTGAGCGCGCCGGTGGACGACGGGCTGCTCGCCCTCGCGCGTCGGCGGCCTGAACTGGCCTGGCTGCTGGTGGCCGACATGGGCCTGAGCGCCGGTCTCGTCAGCCTCGGCCTCAGCGCCCTCGGCGGCTTCGCGGCCTGCCACCTCTGCATCCTGCAGCGAGCGGCGCTCCTGGCCGTGGCGCCGGCCGCCATCGTCGCCGCAGTGCGGTTCCGGCGCCCGGGGGGCGGCGCGGCGGCCGGGCTGACGCTGGCGCTGGCGGCGGCGGGCCTATGGGTCGCGGTGGTGCAGTCGGTCATCGAGCGGCGCGCGGGCCTCGCGTGCGACGCTGGCGCCATCCCGCAGGCGCTGGAGACGGCGGCGCTGGGGCTCGGCGCGCTGTCGCCGTTCCTGTTCGGCGTCGAGGCCTCGTGCGGGGCGGCCAGGGTCGCCGTGGCCGGGGTGTCGCTCGCCAATCTCGGCGCCCTCGCCTTCGCGGCGATGATCGGCGCGGGGCTGTGGGCGATCCGCCGCGCGCAGGCGTGACGACTGGCGGCGCGCGGCGCCGCGGCCTATTCTAGGCGTCATGGAACAGATCGACATTCTCGTGGTGGGCGGCGGCGTGGCCGGGCTCGCGGCGGCGGCCCGCTTCGCCGCGGACGGCGCTTCGGTGATCGTGGCCGACCGCGCGCCGCCGCAACCCGTCAGCGCCGAGGCGGACGGCGCGGACCTCCGCACCACCGCCTTCCTTCATCCGGCCGTCGAGACCTTCCGCAAGGCCGGCGCCTGGGACGGCATGGGGCCCGACGCGGAGGCGCTCTGGGTCATGCGCATCCTCGACGCCGGGGGGCGGCGGAACCGCGCGCGGGAGACGGCGGACTTCGAGGCCGCCGAGATGGGCGACCGCCCGTTCGGCTGGAACGTGCCCAACGTCGCCGCCCGCCGCGCGCTGACCGCGCGCCTCGCGGAGCTCGGCGCGCCCCTTCGCGCCCCCGCCGGGCTGGAGACCCTGACGCTCCGCGACGACGCCGCCTTCGCGCGGCTCTCCGACGGCTCGCTGATCCGCGCCGCGCTGGTGGTGGGGGCGGACGGACGCGACAGCGGGGTGCGGACCCTCGCCGGGATCGGCGTGCGCCGCTGGCGCTATGGCCAGAAGGCGCTGGTCTTCGCCGTGGCGCACCCGCGGCCCCACGGCGGCGTCTCGACCGAGATCCACCGCTCCGGCGGCCCGTTCACCCTCGTGCCCATGCCGGACCGCGACGGGCGGCACATGTCCTCGATCGTCTGGATGGAGCGGACGGCGGAGGCCGACCGGCTGATGGCGCTTGACGAGGCGGCCTTCGAGGCGGCGCTGAACGAAAGATCGCTCGACGTGCTGGGGCGGCTTGAGGTGATCGGCCGCAAGCAGGCGTGGCCCATCGTCGGCCAGATCGCCGACCGCATGGCGGCGCGGCGCGTGGCGCTGATGGCCGAGGCCGTCCACGTCATCCCGCCCATCGGCGCGCAGGGCCTCAACATGTCGCTGGCCGATCTGGAGGATCTGGCGCAGCGCGTGGCGGACGCGCGGGCGCAGGGCCGCGACATCGGCGGGCGCGAGGTGGTCGAGGGCTACCAGCGCCGCCGCTGGCCGGAGACCGCGGCGCGCGTCGCCGGCGTGGACGCGCTGAACCGCGCCGCAAGGGCCGAGGCGCCGATCGTCCGCGACCTGCGCCGCTTCGGCCTGGCGGTCACCCACCGCCTGCCGTTCGCGCGGCGCATGGCGATGAAGATCGGCATGGGGGCGGGGTAGGGCGGCCCGCCCCTAGCGCGCCGCGGAGAGAAACCGCTCGACAGCGCCGAGGAAGGCGTCCGGCTT
>RECW01000042.1 GCA_007693835.1 Paracoccaceae bacterium
GAGTTGAAGCCGATCAGCACCGGATAAAAGCCGTTGTAGACCAGAGTCGACGAGCCGATCAGCACGCCCGTCACCAGCCCGAAGACGATGGCGATGGCGAAGCCGATCGTGGTGGTGAACAGGGTCTGCCACGCGTTGTCGAGGATCGGCACGCGCCACTGCCACATCGACTCGAAGATCACCGACGGCGCCGGCAGCACGAACCGCGGAATGGCGAAGAGGTGCACCGACGCCTCCCAGACCGCGAACAGCCCGATCACGATGGCCCACGGCAGCACGCGTTCGAGGTTGCGCCGCGAGGCGAGCAACGGGCGGCGGCGGGCGGCGGGCCGGGTCGCCGGCGGCGTGTCGAGAACGGCGTCGGTCATGGGGTCGCCTCCCTTCAGGCCGCTTCCGCGCGGGCGGTGCTGATGTGGTCGCGGAGCGCGTGGGTGTGCTCGGCGAACTCGGGCGTGTAGGTGTCCTCCAGCGTGCGCGGCCGCGGCAAGTCGATCTTGCGGCTGTGGATCATGCGGCCGGGGCGCGCGCTCATCACGTGCACCGTGTCGGCGAGGTAGACCGCCTCGCGCAGATCGTGCGTCACGAGGATGACGGTCGGGCGCTTGGCCATCCAGACGTTCTGCATCACCGCCCAAAGCTCCTCGCGCGTGAAGGTGTCGAGGGCGCCGAACGGCTCGTCGAGCATCAGGAGCTGCGGCTCGTGGATCAGCGCGCGGCAGACGGAGGTGCGCTGCTGCATGCCGCCCGAAAGCTGCCACGGATACTTGTCCTCGAACCCGCGCAGCCCCACCAGCGCGAGCAGCTCGCGGGCCTTCGCCTCGTAGGCGCGGCGCTCGCGACCGAGCCTGCGGCGGTGCGGCTCGACGATCTCCAGCGGCAGCATGACGTTCGCGAGGGTCCGCCGCCACGGCAGCAGCGTCGCGTTCTGGAACGCCATGCCGACGATCGAGAGCGGGCGCTTCACCTCCTGCCCCGCGACGATCACCACGCCGTTCGAGACCGGCCAGAGACCGGCCATCGCCTTCATCAGCGTGGACTTGCCGCACCCCGAGGGGCCGACGACGGCGACGAACTCGCCCTTGTCGACCTTGAGCGACGCGCCGGACAAAGCAAGGGTGCCGTCCTCCTCGCCGCCGTAGCGGAGGTCGACGTCCGTCATCTCGACGAAATGGCTCACGGCGCGGCCTCCGCGTGGCGTTGGGCGGCCCCCGAGGGCCGCCCGGACTGTCGGCTCAGAGCAGCATCCGCGCTTCCTGCGGCGGCAGGAACTCGGGCGTGAACAGGTCGTCGGCCTGCAGCGTCGGTTCGAGCCCATAGGCGCGCTCGACGCCCTCGATGGTGCGCTGCAGCCGCTCCATGTCGACGAAGGAGACGCCGTTCTCCCGCACCTCGTCGATGCGCACCTGCTCCTCCAGCGTCATGGTCCAGCGGCCGAGCTCGACGGGCTTGTCGGTCAGCGGCTCGTGCGCCGCAAGCGCCTCGATGGCGGCCTCGGGGTCGTGCTCGGCCTGACGGAAGCCTTCGATCAGGCAACCGACGACCGTGCGGACGGCTTCCGGGTTCGCCTCGGCGAAGCGGCGCGTGGTCAGGATCGCGGTCGAGTAGAGCTCCACGCCGAAATCGGCGTAGCGGAACACCCGCTGGTCCTCGACGGCGAGGCCGAGCCGCGCGAGGCTCGGCACGGACGAGGTGATGAAGCCGGTGACGCCGTCGGCCTGACCCTGCACCAGCATCGGCTCGCGGAGCTCGGGGGTGACGGAGATCCAGTTGACCGTGCTCGCGTCGATGCCCGTCGCCTCGGCGAACAGCGGGAACAGCTGACGGCCGGCGTCGAAGTCGGGCGCGGCGAGGGTGCGGCCTTCGAGGTCCTGCGGCGTCTCGATCCCGCTGTCGGCCTTCACCACGGCGACGAGCGGGCTTTTCGTCAGCAGGATGCCGACGGCGATGATGTCGCTGTCGGGGTTCTCGGCGCGGAACTTGATGCTCGGGTTGATGTCGGCGACGCCCATGTCGTAGGTGCCTGACGCCAGCTCCACCGGCACGCGGCCCGACCCGAAGCCGCGGTCGAGCGTGATGTTCACGCCGCCGTCGGCGAAGCAGCCCGAGTTGCGCGCGACCAGCGCGAAGGCCTGCGGACCCTGCCACGCCCAGTCCATCATGAAATTCACGTTCGTCGCGGAAGCCGGCGCGGCGAGGGCCGCCGTCGCGACGGCTGCGGCGAGCGCGCAGCAGGTGAGAGGCTTGTGGAACATCCCTGTCTCCGGTTCGGGCGTCGCGCAGGCGCGACGGTTTGTTTCTGCGTTGCGATCTTTGCGACCCGGAGCGCGGCGAAGCAAGGGCGACGGCGCGCTCATGCGCTATGGCGGCGCCGATTTACGCGGCGTTCGCATGCCGCCGCCGCGATGGCGCCTAAAAAACCAGCGTCACGCCAGCGCTTTCATGCCCTCCCGCACGCGGTCGAGAAACGCCGTCCGCTGATCCGGCGTGGAGAGATCGATGCCGTAGAGCGCGAAGTATCGCCGCTTCGCCCGCCAGCCCGTGTAGGCGGGCACGAGGCGCGTCGCCATCTTGCGCGAGGCGTCGCCGGCGATGGCGTTGCGCAGCCGCGAGCCGCCGTAGGTGGTGACCCCCGCCACCAGCTTGAGATGGCGCAGCTTCGGCCGATAGGGGCCGAGGTCGAAGGCGAGACCGGGCAGCATCACCTTCTCCAGCCATCCCTTGAGCATGGACGGCGGGCCGTTGATCCAGGTCGGGAAGACCATCACCAGCGCGTCGGCGGCCTCCAGCCGCTCGGCGAAACCCTGCGCCAGGGCGCGGTTCTCGGGGATCGCGTGGTAGAGCAGACGGTCCTCGCGCGTCATCAGCGGCTGAAAGCCCTCGGCGTAGAGGTCGGCGAGGTCGACCGACGCGCCGCCCGCGTCGAGGCCCTCCACCACCGCGCGCGTCGTCGCGGCGCAGAAACTGTCCTCGACCGGATGAGCCTTCACCACCAGCGCGCGCATCGTCGTCTCCCTTGCTCCACCGGCGGTGGGTCGCGACCTCAAGCGCCAAGCGCAAGAAGCGCGACGAGCGGCGCCTCCGAAACGGGCGGTTTCGCACACCAAAGCGGCGCCGCGCGCGCCGTTCGCCCTGCGGAGAGGCGCGCGACTTGCCTTCGCGGCGAATCGCGGCGACACACCGACATCCCTCTCCGAACGCAGGATGACGCCCATGGACGCGATGCCCCGAGACGCGGCGCTCGCCGCCCTGATGGGCGACCTCGACGGCCTCGACGTCAGCGACGACGCGGCGCTGGTGCGGAAACGCTCGCGCGACTTCTTCTGGTATTCGCCGATCCTGAACCGCCAGCTGCACGGCCTCTCGGCCGACCTGATGGTGACGCCGCGGAGCGAGGCCGAGGTGATCCGCGTCGCGGCCGCCTGCGCCCGCCGGCGCGTGCCGCTGACGGTGCGCGGCGGCGCGACCGGGAACTACGGGCAGGCGGTGCCGCTGGAGGGCGGCGTGCTGCTCGACATGACCGCGATGACCGCGATCCGGGGCGCCAAGCCCGGCTGGCTGAAGGTCGAGCCCGGCGCGAAGATGGGCGCCGTCGACGCGGCGCTCGCGGATACGGGGTGGGAGCTGCGCCTGCACCCCTCCACCAAGCGCACCGCCACCATCGGGGGGTTCGTCGCGGGGGGCTCGGGCGGCGTGGGCTCGGTGACCTATGGCGGCCTGCGCGAGCCCGGCAACATCCTCGCCGCCCGCGTCGTCACGGTCGAACCGGAGCCGCGCGTGATCCGCCTGCGCGGCGACGCGGCGCAGAAGGTCAACCGCGCCTACGGCACCACGGGGATCATCACCGAACTCGAAATGCCGCTCGCGCCCCGCTGGGCGTGGGTCGACGTCGTCGTGGCCTTCGACGACTTCTACGCGGCGCTGGCCTGCGGGCAGGCGGTGGGGATGGCGGACGGGGTGGTGAAGAAGCTGGTCTCGCCGATCGCCTGGCCCCTGCCCTCCTATTTCGGCCCGATGGCGGCGCACTGCCCGGAGGGCGCCGCGATCCTCGCCTGCATGATCGCCGAGCCTTCGCTGGAGAGCTTCGCCGACATCGTCACGGCTCACGGCGGGCGGATCACCCACCAGACGCCGACCGAGGAGGCGCCGGGGAAGATCCCGCTCTACGAATACACCTGGAACCACACGACGTTGCAGATGCTGAAGGCCGACCGGGGCGTGACCTATCTGCAATGCCTCTATCCGCACGACCGGCTGATCGAGGCGGTGCGCCTCACCTCCGAGGCCTTCCCCGACGAGCTGATCCCCCACTGCGAGATCATCCGCTTCGGCGGGCGGCTCTCGGCGTCCTC
>RECW01000182.1 GCA_007693835.1 Paracoccaceae bacterium
AGGCGGCCCGCCGCTTCAGGGCGCCGAGCGCCGCGAGCCCGCCGAGCAGCAGGAAAGCGGGGGCCGGCAGCGGGATCGGCGTCGGCGTCAGAAGCTTGTCCTTGCTCAGCTGCCAGGACTGCCCGGGCAGGAGCGTGAACTTCCACTGCGCCGCCCACACGAGATCGCCCGCCCCGAATGCGCCAGATGTGCCCGCGAGATTGGCCAACACCGTGGGCGTGTCGTCAGTCAAGCGGTTTCGCAAGTCAGGATACTGCGAGATCTCCCAACCGAGGAAGGTCCCCGCGGGCGCGACCACGGTCGTGTCGCTGCGATACCAGCAATGCTGGGTGAACGGCGGACAGTCGACAAGCGTCGTCCGGTCGATCTGGGTGAAGAGGTTGGGGTTTGGATGCGCGGCGAACGTGTCGCCAATCGTACCCGACAGATCGAAGTCTGTATACTCGGTGAAGATCATCGTGAACGGTGAACTCGATGTGTTCGTGATGTTCACCTGCTCTGCGATATCCGAACAACACCCGTCGCTTCCTGACAACGAATAGCGGACATTCGCGGTAAAGAAGCCGGCGTTGTTGTAGGTGAGAGAAAGCAGGTCATCGCCGACGAACTCGTTCGTATCGAACGATTGGGCGAAGGTAGTCGGAAGCGACGCAAGGGGGGTATCCCGCGTGTCTCCCGCGAAGCGGAACCAGAAGTTCTGCTCGTACATGTGGTTGATGCCGTTCACCTCCCACGCGACCATCCCATGCCGACTGAAGCCGTCAGCGGAGGTTTGGGTCTCGAAGACCACTCTGCTGTTGCGGTCCTCCAGCGTGAAGGTCGCGGCCGTCGCGCCAGTAGCGACTGCGACGGCGGCTGCGACAGCCAAGCATGTCAATTTCGGATAAGCCATGCCTTCATCACTCCCTTTGCTATCGACAACTGACCTGCGTCTCTTCGGCCAACTATGACGGCTTCGAATTCTCAACCGAAAAGGCGCAAGATTTCATATTTTCACGGGATAGAGAGCGACCTCCAGCCGCACGTGGGAAAAATTCGCCACGCGAAGTTCCGGTTTTTTGGAAATTCTACTCTCCTCCGTTGGTTAATGCTTGATTAACAACTGATTCGTGTCAAGCACTCTGAGATTTGTCGATGCACACACTCTTATTTTGCTGCATCGCGACAGAGATCTTGAGGCAAAAAAAACGCCGCCGCCCGAAGGCGACGGCGTTGCGCGGCGGTTGCGGCTTCGCGGCGAAAGATCGGCTCAGAAGGTCACGACCGCCCGGATCGACTTGCCCTCGTGCATCAGGTCGAAACCCTCGTTGATCTTCTCGAGCGGCAGCAGGTGGGTGATCATCGGGTCGATCTCGATCTTGCCGTCCATGTACCAGTCGACGATCTTCGGCACGTCGGTGCGCCCGCGCGCGCCGCCGAAGGCGGTGCCTTTCCAGACGCGGCCCGTCACCAGCTGGAACGGACGCGTGCTGATCTCGGCGCCCGCCGGCGCCACGCCGATGACGACGGAGACGCCCCAGCCGCGGTGGCAGGCCTCCAGCGCGGCGCGCATCACGCCGACGTTGCCGGTGCAGTCGAAGGTGTAGTCGGCGCCGCCGATCTGGTCGGCCCCGCGCTTCGTCATGTTGACGAGATGCGGCACGATGTCGCCGTCGATCTCCTTGGGGTTCACGAAGTGGGTCATGCCGAAGCGCTCGCCCCACTCCTTCTTGTCGTTGTTGAGGTCGACGCCGATGATCATGTCGGCCCCGGCGAGCCGAAGGCCCTGGATCACGTTGAGCCCGATGCCGCCGAGGCCGAAGACGACCGAGGTCGCGCCCGGCTCGACCTTGGCCGTGTTGATCACCGCGCCCACGCCCGTGGTCACGCCGCAGCCGATGTAGCAGATCTTGTCGAAGGGCGCGTCCTCGCGGACCTTGGCCACCGCGATCTCGGGCAGCACCGTGTGGTTCGCGAACGTCGAGCAGCCCATGTAGTGGTAGATCGGGTCGCCATCGAGGGTGCGGAACCGCGAGGTGCCGTCCGGCATCAGGCCCTGCCCCTGCGTCGCGCGGATCGAGGTGCAGAGGTTGGTCTTGCGCGACAGGCACGAGGGACACTCGCGGCATTCCGGCGTGTAGAGCGGAATCACGTGGTCGCCCTTCTTCACCGACGTCACGCCGGGGCCGACGTCGACCACCACGCCCGCGCCCTCATGGCCGAGGATCGCCGGAAAGATGCCCTCGGGGTCGGCGCCGGAGCGGGTGAACTCGTCGGTGTGGCAGATGCCGGTCGCCTTGATCTCGACAAGCACCTCGCCGGCCTTCGGGCCTTCGAGCTCGACTTCCGTCACTTCCAGCGGTTTTCCGGCCTCGAAGGCCACTGCGGCGCGCGTGCGCATGGGCGTCTCCCTCTCTGCATCCGGCGTCGCGCCGGCTTCTTGGTCAGGACTTTATCAGCTTTGTCGCGTCGGCCAAGCCGCGCGGCGGGCGGAGCCCCTGCGGCGCGTCCGCGTTCATGGTCGGCGCCGGGTCGCCGCGGCGTCGGGGCGCGCGGGGTTTCTCTCGTCCGGCGCGCGACGCGGGGCTTGCGCCGGTCGCGCCGGGGCGTCACCGAGAGAGCCATGGCCGCGCGATGGGATGATTCGGCGATTGCGGAAGCCGCGGCGGCGCTCCGGGGCGGACGGTTGGTCGCGTTCCCGACCGAGACGGTCTACGGCCTCGGCGCCCGCGCCGACGACCCCGTCGCCGTGGCGGCGCTCTATGCGGCGAAGGGACGGCCCCGGTTCAATCCCCTGATCGCGCATGTGGCGGACCTCGCCGCGGCGCGCGCGGCGGCCGTCCTGCCGCCGGAGGCCGAACGCCTCGCCGCCGCGTTCTGGCCCGGACCGCTGACGCTGGTGGCGCCGGCGCGGCCCGGAGGGCCGGTCTGCGACCTCGCGCGGGCGGGGCTGCCCACCGTCGGCGTGCGCGCGCCCGCCCACCGGCTGGCGCAGGCCCTGCTCGCCGCGGTCGACGTCCCCGTGGTCGCGCCGTCGGCGAACCGCTCCGGCGCCGTGTCGCCGACGACGGCCGCGCACGTGCTCGACGCGTTCGGGCCGGAGATCGCCGGCGTGCTCGACGGCGGCGCGTGTCCTGTCGGGATCGAGTCGACCATCGTCGGCTTCGGACCCGACGGGCCGACGCTCCTGCGCCCGGGCGGGCTCCCGCGCGAGACGCTGGAGGCGGCGCTCGGCGGCCGCCTGCGCGCGGCGACCGCGGCGGGTCGCGTGGCCGCGCCCGGCATGCTGGCCAGCCATTACGCGCCCGGCGCCCGGCTGCGCCTCGACGCCGCCGGGCAGCGGCCGGGCGAGGCGTGGCTCGGCTTCGGCGCCGACCCTGTCGCCGTCGCCGCCCCGGCGCTCAACCTTTCGCCGGCGGGCGATCTCGCGGAAGCCGCTGCGGCGCTTTACGCCCACCTGCGCGCCCTCGACGCCGCGCTCGGCGGGGAGGGGGTGATCGCGGTCGCCCCGATTCCCCGGCGCGGGCTTGGCGAGGCGATCGCCGACAGGCTTCGCCGCGCCGCGGCCCCGCGCTAGGTTCGGGCCATGGCGCTGAACGAACCCGACACCGCCCTTCTCGACGCGCTCCGCGCGCGTCTCGGCCCCGCGGGCTGGCGCGACCCCGCCGACGCGCCCGCGATGCTGGAGGAGCCGCGCGGCCGCTGGCGCGGCAAGGCGGCGCTGGTGCTGCGCCCGGCGTCGGTCGACGAGGTCTCGGCCGTCGTCGGCATGGCGGCCGAGGCGCGCGTCGGGGTCGTGCCCTACGGCGGCGGCACCGGACTCGTCGGCGGGCAGGTGATGACGGAGGGCCCCGCGCCGCTCCTGCTGTCGCTCGAGCGCATGAACGCGATCCGCCGCCTCGACCCGGCCGAGGACGCGGCGGTCGTTGAGGCCGGTTGCGTTCTGGCGGACGTGCAGGCGGCGGCGGCGGAGGCCGACCGGCTGTTTCCGCTCTCCCTCGCGTCGGAGGGGTCGGCGCGGATCGGCGGGCTGCTCTCGACCAACGCCGGCGGCGTCAACGTCCTGCGCTACGGCAACGCGCGCGACCTCTGCCTCGGGATCGAGGCGGTGCTGCCCGACGGCTCGATCCTGCGGGGCTTGAAGACGCTGCGGAAGGACAACACCGGCTACGACCTGCGCCACCTGCTGATCGGCGCCGAAGGCACCCTCGGCGTCATCACCGCCGCGGCGCTGAAGCTGTTCCCGCGGCCGCGCGAGCGGGCGACCGCGTTCTGCGCCGTCGCCTCGCCTGCGGCCGCCGGGGCCATGCTGCGCGCGCTCCGCGACCGCCTCGGCGAGACCGTCTCCGCCTTCGAACTGATGAGCGAGACCGGCATGGCCTTCCTCGCCGCCCACTGCCCTGACACGCCGCGCCCGCCGGTCGAGGGCCGCTGGTTCGCCCTCGTCGAGGCGGCCGGCGGCGAAGGCGCGCACGTGGCCGAGGCGCTCGAGGCGGGACTCGCGCAGTCCTTCGAAGCCGGCTTCTGCACCGATGCGGCGATCGCCCAGTCCGACGCCCAGCGCGCGGCGTTCTGGCGCATCCGCGAGGACATGCCGGTCGCGAACCGCCGCGTCGGCGCGATCTCGAACCACGACATCTCGACGCCGCTCTCGGCCGTGCCGGTTTTCGTCGAGCAGGCCGGGGCGGCGGTGCGCGCGCTTGACCCGGCGTTTCGGGTCAACTGCTTCGGCCACATCGGCGACGGCAATCTCCACTACAACGTCTTCCCCCCAGAAGGACGCAGCGCCGCCGACTACGCAGCGCAACGCGATCTGGTGAAACGGACGATCCACGACCTGACGCATGGTCTCGGCGGCTCGGTCTCCGCCGAGCACGGCGTGGGTCGCCTGAAGACCGAAGACCTGCGGCGCTACGGCGACCCCGCCAAGATCGCCGCGATGCGGGCGATCAAGGCGGCGCTCGATCCCGCCGGGATCATGAATCCGGGCGCGGTCATCCCCTTGTGAGATGGATTTCCGATCCTTGGCGCCGCTCTCTCCGGGCCGGAGAGAGAGCGGCGAGGCCGGAACGCAACGCCGGCCCGAACGCCCGCAACGACACACGCGCCGCAGCGCAAGAGCCGTTGTAGACGGTGGTCGTTAGAGTCGCGTTAGCCGGACGTGGCGAATTTTAGGCATCGCGCGCAAGGCGGCGCAGCCTGCAACCTCCGCGTGCATGCGGCGACGCCGGACCGCCGTTGACACGCTGCGCCGCCTCCCCGATTGCTGAGGCCGCATCCCGCGCCGGAAGGAGACTTCGATGCGCCGCGCCGCCCTGCCCGCAGCCTTCGCCTTCGCCGCAGCGCTGGCTGCGCCTCCGCCCGCCGGCGCCATCGAGACGCCGGCCCGCGCCGCGATCGTGGTCGACGTGACCTCCGGCGCGGTGCTGCTGGAGAAGAACGCCGACCAGCCGCTGCCGCCGGCCTCCATGTCGAAGCTGATGACGCTCAACATGGTGTTCGAGGCGCTGCAGGAGGGCCGCCTTTCGGAGGACGACCTGCTGCCGGTCAGCGAGCGCGCCTGGCGCAAGGGCGGCAGCAAGATGTTCGTGCGCGTCGGCGAGCGGATCCGCGTCGGCGACCTGTTGCGCGGCGTCACCGTCCAGTCGGGCAACGACGCCTGCATCGTGCTCGCCGAAGGGCTGTCGGGCACCGAGGAGGCCTTCGCCGCCGCGATGAACCGGCGCGCGCCGGAGATCGGGCTCACCAACTCGAACTTTCGCAACGCCAGCGGGTGGCCCGAGGAGAACCACGTGATGAGCGTGCGCGACCTCGCGACGCTGGCCGAGCGGATCGTGACGCAGTTCCCCGAGTTCCACCCGCTGTTCTCGATCCGCGAGTTCACCTGGGAGGGAATCACCCAGCAGAACCGCAATCCGCTGCTCTACCTCGACATGGGGGCTGACGGGCTGAAGACCGGCCACACCAGCGACGCGGGTTACGGCCTGACGGCGACGGTCGAGCGCGAAGGGCGGCGGATCGTGCTGGTGCTCGCGGGGCTTGAGAGCGCGCAGCAGCGCCGGATCGAGGCGGAGAAGCTCGCCAACTGGGCGTTCCGCGAGTTCCGCACCGCGCCGCTGTTCAGCGCCGGCCAGCCGGTGGCCGACGCCGAAGTCTGGATCGGCGCCAGCGACCGGGTGACCCTCGCCCCCGAGAGCGACATCGTGGTGACGGTCCCGATCGCAGACGCCGCGGCGCTGCGGGCGCGCGTCAGCTACGACGGGCCTCTGCCGGCCCCCATCGTCGCCGGCGCGCGCGTCGCCGACCTCATCGTCGAAGCGCCGGGGGTCGAGCCGATGATCTTCCCGCTGGTCGCCGGCGAGGACGTGGCGGCGGGCGGGCTGACGGCGCGGGTCGCGGCGGCGGCGCGTCTGCTCGCGGCGCGCGCAGGCGTGCTGACGCGACCGTGAGCGGCGCCGGCGCCGGCGTCTTCATCACCCTCGAAGGCGTCGACGGCGCCGGCAAGACCACCCAGCTGCGCCGTCTCGCCGCCGCCTTCGCCGCCGCGGGGCGCGCGGTGATCGAGACGCGCGAACCCGGCGGCTCGCCAGGCGCCGAGACGATCCGTCGGCTCCTGGTCGAGGGCGAGCCCGGCCGCTGGTCCGCCGAGACGGAGCTTCTGCTGTTCACCGCGGCCCGCCGAGACCACCTCGAACGGACGGTCGCGCCGGCGCTCGCCGCGGGAGCCGTGGTGCTCTGCGACCGTTTCGTCGACTCGACGCGCGCTTATCAGGCGGCCGGGCGCGGCGTGGCGCGACGGATGGTCGACGACCTGCACGCCGCCTTCATCGCCCGCGACCCCGACCTGACGCTCGTCCTCGACGTCGACCCCGCCGAGGCGCTGGCGCGCGGCGCCGCGCGCGGCGGCGGCGAGGCGCGCTTCGAGGGCTTCGGCCTGTCGTTCCAGCAAGGCCTGCGCGCCGCGTTCCGCGCCATCGCCGAAGCCGACCCCGACCGATGCGCGCTGATCGACGCGGCCGGAGACCCCGAGGCCGTCGCCGCACGCATCCGCGCCGCCGTCGCCGACCGCGGCTTCCTGCCGTGAGCGACGTCGACGCGCCGCCCGAGATCGACCGCGTCGCCGACGCGCCGCATCCGCGCAGCGCGGCGCGGCTGTTCGGGCAGGCGGCGGCGGAGGCGGCGTTTCTGGAGAGCTGGGCGTCGGGCAAGCTGCCCCATGCGTGGCTGCTGCGCGGGCCGCGCGGCGTCGGCAAGGCGACGCTGGCCTACCGCATCGCCCGCGCCCTGCTGGCCGACCCCGCGCCGCGGGAGACGCTCGACCTCGACCCCGCGCACCCGGTCGCGCGGCGGGTGGCGGCGGGGTCGGAGCCGGGGCTTTACGTGCTGCGCCGGCCGTGGGACGCGAAGAAGAAGCGCCACGCGACGGTGATCACGGCCGAGGCCGCCCGCGCCATGGAGCGCGACTTCTTCCGCCTGACGGCGGCGGACGGCGGCTGGCGCGTGGCGGTGGTGGACGCGGCCGACGACCTGAACGCCGAGTCGGCCAACGCGCTCCTGAAGGTGATCGAGGAGCCGCCCCCGCAGGCGCTGATCCTCCTCGTCGCCCACGCCGCCGCCGCCGTGCTGCCGACGATCCGGTCGCGCTGCCGGACGCTGACGCTCGGCCCTCTGGCCGAACCCGACTTCGCGCGCGCGCTGGAGACCGCAGGCGCGCCCGCCGCCGAACCCGCCGGCCTCGCGGCGCTGTCCGGCGCCGCGCCGGGAGAGGCGCTGCGGCTGCTGGCGGACGACGGGCCGGCGCTCTACGCCGATCTCGTGGCGCTGGCGGCGACGGCGCCGGGGCTCGACCGGCGGGCGCTCATGCGGCTCGCCGACGGTCTCGGCGGGCGGGCGGGGGCCACGCGGTTCGACCTCGCGCTGCGGCTGACGGCGACGCTGCTGCAACGGCTCGCCCGCGCCGCGGCGCTCGGGCCGCAGCCGGAGGCGGCGCCCGGCGAGGCAGCGGCGACCCTGCGGCTCGCGCCCGACGCCGCCGCCGCCCGGCGCTGGGCCGAGGCCGCGGCGCGGGTGGAGGACGCGGCGGCGCGGGCTCGCGCCGTGAATCTTGACCCCGCCCAGACGATCCTCGATATCTGGCTGGAGATCGACGCGACCGCCGCCGCGGCGCGCTGAGCCCCGAAAACCCCTCCGCCCGGAGCCATGACGATGCCGGCGCCCGAGCTGGTCGACAGCCATTGCCATCTGGACTTCCCCGACCTCGCGGCCGACACAGCCGCGGTGGTCGCGCGCGCCGAAGCCGCCGGCGTGCGCCGGATGGTGACCATCGCGACCACCCTCGCCGCCGAGCCCCGCGCCCGCGCGCTCGCCGAGACCTATCCGGCGGTGTTCTACGCCGCCGGCGTCCACCCGATGCACGTCGCCGAAGCGCCGACCGCCTCCGTCGAGGCGCTTGTCGCGCTCGCGCGCCACCCGAAGATGGTCGGGATCGGCGAGACCGGCCTCGACTTCCACTACACCGCCGAGACCGCGGCGGCGCAGGAGCGGTCGCTGCGCGTCCACGTCGAGGCGGCGCGGCGCACGGGGCTGCCGCTGATCATCCACGCCCGCGCCGCGGACGACGCCATCGCGCGCATCCTGTCGGAGGAGCACGCCGCGGGCCCGTTCTCCTGCGTCATGCACTGCTTCTCGTCGGGCCGGGCGCTGGCGGAGACGGCGCTGTCGCTCGGCTTCCTCCTCTCCATGTCCGGCATCGCGACGTTCAAGAAGTCGGACGACCTGCGCGCGATCTTCGCCGACGCGCCGCTCGACCGGCTGCTGGTCGAGACCGACGCGCCCTACCTCGCGCCGCACCCGCACCGCGGCAAGCGCTGCGAGCCGGCGCACGTCGCGCTGACGGCGGCTGTGGGCGCCGCGGTGAAGGGCGTCTCGCCGGAGGCCTTCGCCGCCGCGACGACCGCGAATTTCGACCGGCTGTTCGCCAAGGCCGCGGCGTTCCGGGCCGCCGCCTGATGGCCGAACTGCGCGTCACGATCCTCGGCTGCGGATCCTCGGGCGGGGTGCCGCGGATCGGCGGGCGCTGGGGCGCGTGCGACCCGACCAACCCGAAGAACGTGCGGCGGCGCTGCTCGATCCTGGTCGAGCGGATCGAGGGCGAGGACCGCACGCAGGTGCTTGTCGACGCCGGCCCCGACATGCGCGCGCAACTGATCGACGCGGAGGTGCAGACGCTCGACGGCGTGCTGTTCACCCACGACCACGCCGACCACGTCCACGGCCTCGACGACCTGCGACAGGTCGTGTTCAACCGCCGCGCCCGCCTGCCGGTATGGGCCTCGCCCGAAACCGCCGAGGCGCTGACGAGCCGCTTCGGCTACGCTTTCGAGTCGCCGCCCGGCAGCCTTTATCCGCCGATCCTCGATCTGCACCTGATCGGCGGGCCGTTGACCGTGGAGGGCCGCGGCGGCCCCGTGACCGCCCTGCCCTTCGCCACCCCCCACGGCGACCGCGACGCGCTCGGCTTCCGCTTCGGTCCGGTCGCCTATCTGCCTGACGTCTCGGCGATGAGCCCGGCGGCGTGGGAGGCGGTGCGGGGCGTCGAGTGCTGGATCGTCGACGCGCTGCGCTACGAGCCGCACGTGACCCATTCGCACCTCGCGCAGACGCTGGAGTGGATCGAGCGCGCGGGCTGCGGGCGCGCCGTCATCACCAACATGCACATCGACCTCGACTACGACCGCGTCGCCGCAGAGACGCCGGATCACGTCGTCCCCGCCCATGACGGCATGGTGCTGAGCTTCGCGCCGTGACCGGCCGCGGGGCCTGAATGCTCGCGGTCCTGGGCGTCGTCGCGCCGGTCTTCATGGTGGTGGCCGCGGGATATTCCGCCGCGCGGCTGCACGGGTTCGGGCGGGCGTGGGTGGACGGGCTGATGGCCTTCGCCGTGCGCTACGCCGCGCCCCTCCTGCTGTTCAGCGGCATGTATCGGCTGGATCTCTCCCAGGCGTTCGATCTCCGGCTGCTCGCCTCTTTCTACGCAGGCTCCCTCGGGTCGTTCGTGCTCGCGATCATCCTCGCGCGGCTGGTCTGGCGCAGGCGGCCCGGCGAGGCGGTGGCGATCGGGTTCTGCGCCATGTTCTCCAACACCCTGTTCCTCGGCGTGCCGGTGATGACGCTCGCCTACGGCGAAGGCGCGCTGCCGCCGGTGTTCTCGATCCTCGCGATCCACGCCCCGCTGCACTACGCCGTCGGCATCGTGACCATGGAGACCTTGCGGCGCGACGGGACCGGCGCGGCGGAGACCGCCGCCCGCGCGGCTGGCGCGATTCTCTCCAACGCGCTCACCATCGGCATCGCCTCGGGCCTGCTGCTCAACGCGCTAAGCGTGCGCCTGCCCGGCTTCGCCGAGACGGCGATGGAGATGATGGCGCGCGCGGCGTTGCCGGTGGCGCTGTTCGGCCTCGGCGGCGCGATGACGCGCTACGCGATCCGCGCCGATCTCGGCGAGGCGGCGATGGCGACGACGCTCTCGATCGTCGTCCACCCGCTGGTCGCCTTCGTGCTCGGGGCGCACGTCTTCGCGATGCCCGACGACCTGCTGCGCGCGGCGGTGATCACCTCCGCCATGCCTACGGGGATGAACGGCTACGTCTTCGCGGCGATGTACGACCGGGCCATGGGCGCGGCGGCGAGCACCGTGCTGCTCTCGACGGCGCTGTCGGTGGCGACGATCACCTTCTGGCTGTGGCTTCTCGGCGGCGCCGCGCTCGGCTGAACGCCGCCGCCGCGGCGCGGCCTTCCCCGCGCGGCGGCCCTTTGCTACCGGGCGCGCCATGACGCCCGGCGCATCCGCACCCAGAGGCCGCCTGCTCCTGCGCCTGCTCGCCGAGAACGGGCGCGCGCACTGGCGCGGCTATGCGCTGGCGCTGGCGCTGATGGCGGTGGCGGCGGGCGCGACGGCGCTGAGCGCGTGGATCATGCGCGACGTCATCAACGAGATCTTCGTCGCTCGCCGACGCGACATGGTGGTCCTGATCGCGGCGGGGGTGGCGGCGATCTTCACGGTGAAGGGCGCAGCCACATATGGACAGCAGCGCATCCTGAGCCGCATCGGCAACCGCATCGTGGCCGACGTGCAGATGCGGCTGTTCGACCACGTGCAGCGGCAGCGCGTCGACTTCTTCGACCAATACGCCTTCGGCGACGTCGCGACGCGGATCGGCAACAACGCCCGCTCGGCGCGCCTCGCCATCGACCTCGTCGCGACCAGCCTCGGGCGCGACCTGCTGTCGGTGATCGCGCTCAGCCTCGTCATGGTCGTGCAGAACCCGAAGCTCTCGATCATCGCGCTCCTCGTGGCGCCGCCCGCCGTGCTCGGCGTCGGCCGGCTGGTGCGGCGGGTGAAGAAGATCGCCCGTCAGGAGTTCCAGTCGCTCACCGAGGTGCTCGGGACGGTGAAGGAGACGGCGCAGGGCGCGCGCGTGATCCGCGCCTTCGGGCTCGAGGGGTTGATGCGGGCGCGCATGGCGAAGGCCGTGGACGGGGTGCGCCGGCGCGCGGACGGCGTGGCGCGGCTCTCCGCGGCGACCGGCCCGTTGATGGATACGCTGGCGGGGTTCGCCATCGCCGCGGTGATCCTGATCGCCGGGAACCAGGTGATCGGCGGGCGCAGCGACGCCGGCTCGTTCTTCGCCTTCGTCACGGCGCTGCTGCTCGCCTACGATCCCGCGAAGCGCCTCGCCAAGCTCAACGTCGCGCTGCAGACCCATCTCGTCGGCGTCGACCTGATGTATCAGCTGCTCGACTCGCCTGCGCGGATCGCCGACGCGCCCGGCGCGAAGGCGCTGCCCGCGGCGCGCGGGGAGGTGCGGTTCGAAGGCGTGCGCTTCCGCTACGGCGACGCGCCGGCGCTCGACGGGGTCGACCTGACCGCCCGCGCCGGCGAGGTGACCGCGCTTGTCGGCCCCTCGGGCGCCGGCAAGTCCACGGTCTTCGCGCTGATCGAGCGGTTCTACGACCCCGACGCAGGCCGCGTGACCATCGACGGCGTCGACATCCGGGAGGTCGACGCGGCGTCGCTGCGAGCCGCGATCGCCTATGTCGGGCAGGACGCCTTCCTGTTCGACGTCTCGGTCCGCGACAACATCCGCATGGGCAGGCTCGACGCCACGGACGCCGAGATCGAGGCTGCGGCGCGCGCCGCCAACGCGCACGCCTTCATCGCGGCGCTGCCCGGCGGTTACGACGCGCCGGTCGGGGAGAACGGCGCGCGGCTGTCGGGCGGGCAGCGCCAGCGCATCGCCATCGCGCGCGCCATGCTGCGCGGCGCCCCCATCCTGCTGCTCGACGAGGCGACGTCGGCGCTCGACGCGGAGTCCGAGGCGGCGGTCGCCGAGGCGCTGGAGCGGCTGATGGCGGGGCGCACCACCATCGCCATCGCGCACCGGCTCGCGACCGTGCGGCACGCGGCGGCGATCCACGTGCTCGACCACGGACAGGTCGTCGAGAGCGGAACCCACGCCACGCTGACGGCGAAGGGCGGGCTCTACGCACGGCTCGCGGCGCTCCAGTTCGAGGGGCCGCCTACGGAGGCGTGACGGCGCGTCAGGCCCTCGCCCAACCGGCCATGGGCGCGAACAGCCAGCCGAGGGGGCGCAGGTCGTCGCCGCGCCCGCAGCGCCCGTGCATCGGCCGACTGAGCCGCCAGACCCGGCGATGGCGGCGGCGCAGCGCGGCGGCCTCTCCCCATGCCCCGAGCCGGTCGGCGGCGACGAAGGCGCGCAGCGCCGGGCGGCCGTGCGTCAGGCCCGCCGCGTGCGGCCCCGCGCGCGCCGCGCCGGCCGCCTCGAGCAAGGCCTCGGGGTCGTCGTGGCCCTGTCGCAGCAGCGCTTCGACCGAAGCGCCGCCGTCGCGCATCAGGAAGAAATCGCCGCCGGCGCAGCCAAGTTCCGGCGCGGGCGCGCCCGGCCGGGCGCCGCGGCGCAGCGCGTCGAAAGCGCATCTCGGCGCGGCGCGGGCGCTCGGCTTGGTCAACCGAAACCGTCCCCGCAGGCGCGCCGCCCTCTTCGGCCACAGCACGGCGCCGCCGACGGCGACCCGCTCCAGCCGCGGCCCGGCGCGGCGCGGCCGACTGCGGCCTGAAGCCATGTTCCATCGCGGTCGCCTGTCGCCATGCCTGCAGCGACCGCCCATCGCGGACGAAGCGCAACAGGTTGATGACACTCGCGCGACGTCGAACGCCGCGTTTGACACCCAGAACAAGGTCATTAAGCTGAAACACGATCAATTTTCGAGGAAAGCCGTCATGCACGCATCGCCGTTGCGCTGCGGCGCCCACGCGGGGCGGCGATAATGCGGTTTTCCCGCAAGACGCTGCTCGCGCTGGAGGCGGTGCTCGACGTCGCCTACAATGCGCGGCCCGATCCCGTGCAGTCGCGCGACATCACCGCGCGACTAGGGGTGCCGCAGCGCTACCTCGAACAGGCGATGCAGCAGCTGGTGCACGAGGGGGTCCTGAAAGGCGTGCGCGGGCCGCGCGGGGGCTACGTCCTCGCGCGGGAGCGTCGCCGGATCACCGCCGGCGAGGTGGTGCGGATCGTCGACGCCCTCGAACGCGCCGAGGAGGACGCGGAGGCGGCGGCCTCCGACCTCGGCGCGGGGGTCGTTCGGCCCCTGTGCCGCGCCGTGCAGGAGAGCGCGCTGGCGCAACTCGACGCGATCACCATGGAGGAGCTTTGCGCCCGCAGCGCCGATCTCGGCGTGCCGCGGGCGGACGAGAACGCGCCCGACTTCACGATCTGACCGGAGGGACGCCGATGCCGACCCGAGACTTCACGCCGCCGCGCGGCCGCATCTACGACGACGTCACGCAGACCATCGGGTCCACGCCGCTGGTGCGTCTCTCGCGCCTCGCGCGGGCCGCGGGGGTCGGGGCGGAGATTCTCGCCAAGCTGGAGTTCTTCAATCCGACCTCGAGCGTCAAGGACCGCATCGGCGTCTCGATGATCGACGCGCTCGAGGCGTCGGGCGCGCTGAAGCCGGGCGGCGTGATCATCGAGCCGACTTCCGGCAACACCGGCATCGGCCTCGCCTTCGCTGCGGCCGCGCGCGGCTACAAGCTGATCCTCTGCATGCCCGAGACCATGTCGGTCGAGCGGCGCAAGATGGTGGCGCTGCTCGGCGCGCGGCTCGAACTGACAGAGGGCGCGCTCGGCATGAAAGGGGCCATCGCGCGGGCCGAGGCGCTGGCCGCCGAGATCCCCGGCGCGGTGATCCCCCAGCAGTTCGAGAACCCGGCCAACCCGGCGATCCACGAAGCCACCACCGCCGAGGAGATCTGGGCGGACACCGGCGGCAGGCTCGACGTCTTCGTCTCCGGCGTCGGCACCGGCGGCACGCTGACGGGCGTCGGGCGCGTGCTGAAGGCGCGCGATCCGGCCGTGCGCGTGGTGGCGGTCGAGCCGGAGGACAGCCCCGTCCTGTCGGGCGGTCAGCCGGGGCCGCACAAGATCCAGGGCATCGGCGCAGGCTTCGCCCCGGCGGTGCTGGAGCGCGGCCTGATCGACGAGGTGCTGACCATCGGCAACGAGACCGCCTTCGAGACCGCCCGCCGCCTCGCCGCGCTCGAAGGCGTTCCCGGCGGCATCTCCTCGGGCGCGGCTGTCGCCGCGGCGCTGGAGCTCGCCGCGCGGCCCGACATGGACGGCAAGCGCATCGTCGTCGTGCTGCCGAGCTTCGCCGAACGCTATCTCTCGACAGCGCTGTTCGACGGCCTTTGAGGCGCGGCGCGAGCGCCGCGTCGGCGCGCGCCCGGTTCGGATCGACAGAACCGGCGGCGTCGCCGGGGCTTGTGGGCACGCCGCGCACCACAGGCGCGAAACGGGGGTGCGCCGGCACCAAGAGCCATCGGACGCGAGCAGAGATTCGCGCAAAACAAGGGCGTTGACGGCATGCGCCGCCCAAAAAGCCGTCATTCATCCGTTACTTTTCTCTGAAGGCGCCTCGGCGCACGACATCGGGCGGACACGCACGGTATCTGTTCGGCGCTGCGACGAGCGGGGCGCGCCAGCGCTCCGGGGTCTCTCGATCTCCCGGGGGCGGTCGCGGCGCATTTTTTCGCGACGCCCGCCGACCACGGAGGTTGGGCACGGGTAGGAGGAACAAGAACAATGCTGATCAGACGAACCCTGGCGTCGACGGCCGCCGCCGCGGCGCTGTTCGCCGCGACAGGCCCTGTGCACGCCGCCGACTGTCCCATCAAGGTCGGCGTGCTCCACTCGCTTTCCGGCAGCATGGCGATTTCGGAGACCACGCTGCGCGACGTCATGCTGATGCTGATCGACCGCCAGAACGCCGAGGGCGGTCTGCTCGGCTGCCAGCTCGAGGCGGTCGTCGTCGACCCGGCGAGCGACTGGCCCCGCTTCGCGGAGCTCACGCGCCAGCTGCTGACCGTCAACGAGGTCGACGTGATCTTCGGCGCCTGGACGTCGGTCAGCCGCAAGGCGCTGCTGCCGGTGCTGGAAGAGCTGAACGGGCTGATGTTCTACCCGGTGCAGTACGAAGGTCAGGAGAGCTCGCGCAACGTGTTCTACACCGGCGCGGCGCCGAACCAGCAGGCGATCCCCGCCGTCGACTATTTCCTTGAGGAGCTTGGGGTCGAAGTCTTCGCGCTGCTCGGCACGGACTACGTCTACCCGCGCACGACCAACGCCATCCTGCAGGCCTATCTGACGCAGAAGGGCATTCCGGAAGAGAACATCTTCGTCAACTACACGCCGTTCGCGCACTCCGACTGGTCGACGATCGTCTCGGACGTGATCGCGCTCGGCGCCGGCGGCCAGCAGGTCGGCATCGTCTCAACCATCAACGGCGACGCCAACGTCGGCTTCTACAACGAGTTGGCCGCCCAGGGCGTCAGCGCCGACGACATCCCCGTGATCGCCTTCTCGGTCGGCGAGGAGGAGCTGTCGGGCCTCGACACCTCGCGGCTCGTGGGTCACCTCGCGGCGTGGAACTACTTCATGTCGGCCGACACGCCCGAGAACGAGGCGTTCATCGCGCGCTGGCACGAGTTCATCGGCGACACGAACCGCGTGACCAACGACCCGATGGAGGCCCATTACATCGGCTTCAACATGTGGGTGAACGCGGTCGAGGCGGCCGGCACCACCGACGTCGACGCCGTGCGCGAGGCGATGTGGGGGCAGGAGTTCCCCAACCTCACCGGCGGCATGGCGGTGATGAACCCCAACCACCACCTCTCGAAGCCGGTGCTGATCGGCGAGATCCGCGCCGACGGGCAGTTCGACATCATCAGCCAGACCCCGGAGATCCCCGGCGAGGCGTGGAGCCCGTTCCTGCCCGAGAGCGCCACCCTGACAAGCGACTGGCAGAACCTCGGCTGCGGAATGTTCGACACCAGCACCGACACCTGCGTGCAGATCGGGTCCAACTTCTGATCCGACCCCGAGGGGGGCGCGCCGCGCCCCTCTCGCCTTCGTCGCAAGGAAACCGCCGACGATGCCGCGCCGCGTGAAACCCCTGTTTCAAGCCATCGCGCTTTTGTGGACCGCTCTCATGCCGCCGGTCGCGGCCCACAGCGCCGAAGACGGGCCGCTGCAACAGGTGCTGCAGCAGGTGCAGGAGGATGTCGCGCGCCCCTCGCGCGGCGCCGTGCCCGGCGTCCTGCAGGCGCTGTTCGCAGCCGATCTGCCCGGAACCCGGGATTTTCTCCGCGCCTGGTCGGACCGCGAGGTCGTCGAGCGCCCCGAGGACGGCCGCTTCTTCATCTCCCGCGAAGGACCGGACCGGTCGCTGGTGCTGATCGACGTCGACACCGGGGAGGAGGTCGCGACCGTCTCGACCCGCGACGTCAACCAGATACGCCCGAACGCCGGCGTGCGGCGCGAGATCGCGGCGGCCCTCGTCCAGTTCGAACTGTCCTCGGCCGACCCCGCGCGCCGGCTGGCCGCCATGGAGGCCATCGCCCGCAGCCCCGACCCCGAGCAGATGCCGCTGCTGGCCGCCTCGATTCCAGACGAGCCGGACGCGGCGATCCGGGCCCGGAAGGAGCGCCTGCTGGCGCTGCTCACCGCGCGCTTCGAGACCGACAGCGCCGCGCGGGTGGCCGCCATCGAGGCGCTGACCGGCGACGTGAGCACCGAGGCCCGGCGCGTGCTCAACCAGCTCGTCCAGACCGAACTCGCCCACGGCGCGGCGGTCCCGCCCGACGTCAACATCGCCCGCGTCCGCACGGTCGGCGTCGATCTCGACCTTCAGCGCGCCCATGCCCGGCTGGCCGACGAGGGTCTCGTCCCGCCCCGCCCCGGCCGCAACGCCATCCGCGACGCGCTGCGCGCCCACGTCGAGAACGGCCGCGTCGGCGGCGTGCCGGTGGCGCGGCTCACCACCGAGGAGGCCCGGCGGGAGGCGTACGAAGCGCTCGAGGCCGAAGGGCTGGTTCCGCCGCTCCCGTCCGACGCGGAGATGCGCGCGGCGGTGGCGCAGTTCGTGTTCTTCGACCGATATCTGGAGCCGGACCCGGCGGTGACGGGGGCGGCGCGCGCGGCGCTCGACAGCACAGCCACGCGGGTCGGCCTGTTTCAGGCGCTGAACCTCGGACTCGAGGCTTTGTCGCTCGCTTCGATCTTCTTCCTCGGCGCCATCGGCCTCGCGATCACCTTCGGCGTGATGCGGGTGATCAACATGGCCCACGGCGAGTTCATCATGCTCGGCGCCTACACCGGCGTGGTGGTGCAGACGTGGATCCCGAGCCATACGCTCAGCATCGCCGTGGCGCTGCCGCTCGCCTTCGCCGTCGCCTTCGCCGCCGGCGTGGCGATGGAGCGGCTGGTGATCCGCCATCTCTACACCCGGCCGCTGGAGACCCTGCTCGCGACCTTCGGGATCTCCATCGCGCTGCAGCAACTGGCGAAGAACATCTTCGGCCCCCAGGCGCGGCCGCTGACGGCGCCGGACTGGCTGGCCGGCGCCGTGCGGATCAACGACATCGCGTCGATCTCCACCATCCGCGTCGCGATCTTCGGGATGGCGGCGATGTTCCTGCTGGCGATGCTCTACATCCTGACGCGCACGCGACTGGGGCTGGAGGTGCGCGCCGTCACCCAGAACCCGGGCATGGCGGCCTCGATGGGCATCGCGACCGACCGGATCAACATGCTGACCTTCGGCCTCGGCTCGGGGATCGCCGGCACGGCGGGCGTGGCGATCGGCCTGTTCGCGCAGGTGACCTCCGAGATGGGCGCGAACTACATCGTCCAGAGCTTCATGACGGTGGTGGTGGGCGGCGTCGGCAGCGTGTTCGGCACGCTGGCCGGCGCGGGGCTCATCGGCTTCCTGCAGAAGGGCATCGAGTGGTTCAACCCCGCCAACACGCTGGCCGCTCAGACCTACATGGTGCTCTTCATCATCCTGTTCATCCAGTTCCGGCCGAGGGGGATCATCGCCCTGAAAGGCCGCGCGGCGGGAGACTGATCCGATGGCCGACGTCGCTGACGCACGCGCCAGCCTTCCGGGGAGCGCCATGGCGCCGGACCCCGCCCGACCGGCGCGCCGCAGCTTCCTGCGCGAGCATCCCTCGGTGCTCTGGGTGCTGCTGGCCCTGACCGCCTTCACCACGGTCGTGAGCATTCTGGCCGACGGCGTCGGCCTCGGGGTGATCTCCACCTCGATGGTGAAGGTGCTCGGCATGACGCTCTGCCTCTGCCTGCTGGCGGTGGCGATGGATGTGGTGTGGGGCTACTGCGGCATCCTCTCGCTCGGCCACTTCGCCTTCTTCGGTCTCGGCGGCTACGCGATCGGGATGTGGCTGATGTACGCGCGCACCGAGATTCTGGTGCGCCAGTCGCTGGCGTCGGGCGTCATCCCGCCCACGGAACGCGAGGTCGCGGAGGGCGTGGCCGCGCAAATCTTCGGCGTCGTCGGCTCCAGCGACCTGCCGGCGCTCTGGAGCTTCGCGCACTCGCTGCCGTTCCAGCTGGCGATGGTGGTGATCGTGCCGGGACTGCTGGCGCTCGTCTTCGGGTGGCTGGCGTTCCGGTCCCGGGTGACGGGCGTCTACCTCTCGATCCTGACGCAGGCGATGACGCTGGCCCTCTCGCTCTACCTGTTCCAGAACGACAGCGGGCTGCGCGGCAACAACGGGCTGTCGGGGCTGCAGAACATCCCGGGCTTCCTCGACACGCCGCAGTCGATCATCTCGATCTGGTTCTTCTGGGCCTCCGCCGTGGCGCTCGGGCTCGGCTACCTGCTGTTCGCGTGGGTGGTCTCGGGCAAGTTCGGCTCGGTGGTCCGCGCCATCCGCGACAACGAGCCCCGCGTCCGGTTTCTCGGCTACGGCGTCGAGGGCTACAAGCTGTTCGTGTTCACCCTCACCGCCGTCGTCTCCGGCGTGGCGGGCGCGCTCTATTACCCGCAGGCGGGCATCATCAACCCGGCCGAGATCGCGCCCATCGCCTCGATCTACC
>RECW01000041.1 GCA_007693835.1 Paracoccaceae bacterium
CAGGCCAAGCTCGACGCCATCGTCGACCGCACCCGCAACGGCGGCGGCGAGATCGTGGCGCTGCTGAAGACCGGCTCGGCGTTCTACGCGCCGGCCGCCTCGGCGATCCAGATGGCCGAGAGCTATCTGAAGGACCAGCGCCGCGTCCTGCCCTGCGCCGCCTGGTGCGCGGGCGAATACGGGCTCGACGGCCTGTATGTCGGCGTGCCGGTGATCATCGGGGCGGGCGGCGTCGAGAAGGTGGTCGAGATCGCGCTGAACGACGCCGAGAAGGACATGTTCAAGACGTCGGTCGAGGCGGTGAAGGGCCTTGTCGCCGCGTGCAAGGGCATCGACCCGTCGCTCGGGTGAACCCGACTGCGCGCGCCTCGCCCTGGCGCGGCGCGCGATCGCGCTTCGCGGCGCACCCCCGCTGCGCACCCTCGTGGCGCACCCCCGTGGCGCGCAGCCTTGTCGCCGCCATCGCCTGCGTGTATCCGCTGACGGCGAGCCGCCTTAGCTCAGCTGGTAGAGCATCTGATTTGTAATCAGAGGGTCGTAGGTTCGAGTCCTACAGGCGGCACGCAACGCCGGTCGCAGCCTCGGGGTTTCGGGCGCGTCGCGCCTTCGGTTGAGGTGGGGCGGTCGGGTGAGGTGGGGCCGCCGGAGGGCCCAGCGATGGTGATCTACAAGATTCTCGACGAGGCGGACTGGACGGCGTTGCAGCGCGACGGCTTCACCGAGGGCGCCGCCGTCGACCGCGCCGACGGCTACATTCACTTCTCGACCGCCGAGCAGGTGGCCGAGACCGCCGCGAAGCACTTCGCCGGGCGCGACGGGCTCTGGCTGATCGCGGCCGAAGCCGAGGCGCTCGACGACGCGCTGAAGTGGGAGCCGTCGCGCGGCGGGGCGCTGTTTCCGCATCTCCATCGCGCGCTTTTCCACGCGGAAGTGGCCTGGGCGAAGCCGCTGCCGCTCGGGCCGGGAGGGCACGTCTTTCCCCCCGAGGTGGGGATTTGACATGGCGCGCGGTCGCCGAGTCCCTGGCGCTCGGCGCGCTTCGTCGCCTCGATCCTGAAACCGCCCACGGCCTTGCGCTCGGCGCGCTGCGCGCGGGTCTCGCGCCGGCGCCGGGTCCGGTGACGACCAAGCGGCTCGCGACCACCCTGTTCGGACTGGCGCTGCCGAACCCGGTCGGCGTCGCGGCGGGGTTCGACAAGAACGCCGAGGCCGTCGACGCGACGCTCGCCGCCGGCTTCGGCTTCGTCGAAGTCGGCGCGGTGACGCCGCGTCCGCAACCCGGCAACCCGCGCCCGCGGCTCTTTCGGCTCGAGGCGGACCGCGCCGCGATCAACCGCTTCGGCTTCAACAACGACGGTCTCGCGGCGATGGCCGCGCGCCTGCGCGCGCGGCGACGGCCGGGCGTCGTGGGCGTCAACCTCGGGGCGAACAAGGACAGCGCCGATCGGCCCGGCGACTACGTGGCGCTGATCGAAGGGCTCGCGGGGCTCGCGGACTTCTTCACCGTCAACGTCTCCTCGCCGAACACCGAGCGGCTGCGCGACCTGCAGGGCCGCGCCGCGCTCGACGCGCTGCTCGCCCAGGCGGTCGCCGCCGCAGGAGAGACGCCCGTCGCCGTGAAGATCGCGCCGGACATCGACGACGCGGCGCTCGCCGACATCGCCGAAGTCGCGGTCGCGCGCGGCGTCGCCGGGATCGTCGCGACCAACACGACGCTGTCGCGCGAGGGCCTGCGCAGCCCCGCCGCGCGGGAGGCCGGGGGCCTCTCGGGCCGGCCGCTGTTCCATCGCTCGACCGAGATGGTGCGGCGGCTGCGCCGCCTCACCGCCGGGCGGTTGCAGCTTGTCGGCGTGGGCGGGGTGGACAGCGCCGAGACCGCTTACGCCAAGATCCGCGCCGGGGCCGACGCCGTCCAGCTTTACACGGCGCTGGTCTACGGCGGCGTGTCTCTGGGCGCGCGCATCGCCGAGGGCCTCGACACGCTGCTCGCGCGCGACGGGTTCGCCGCCGTCGCGGACGCCGTGGGCGTGGATGCGTGAGGGGTCCTCGCCGGCTTCGCGAGCAACTTTCGCGCGCGGCGTGCCGGAACCGTCGCCGTCCAGCCGGTAGCCGGGGCGCGGGCGCCGGCGGCGTCGCGCTCGAGGTGAGTTGCATGCGCGCAACGCCGGCCGAAAAGCTGGGACCGCGCCGAATTTTGTGAGGCGACGTGACGAATGGCGGAGTTGGCGGCGGCGTCGTCAATGCCCATGTGAAAGACGCACCATATTAAGGAGGAGTCCGCCATGCGATTCACCACTCTGGCCGCCACCGCCGCCCTCGCCGTCGCGCCGGTCGGGTTGGCGTCCGTAGCCGCCATCGGCCTCGCCGCGCAGGCCCAGGCCCAGGCGAGCCACACGGTTTTCTTCGCTCTCGACAGTTCGCGGATCGACGCCGAGAACATGGCGATCGTGGAGCGCGCTGCGGCGGAGTTCGCCGCGACGGGCACCACGGCGGTCTCCATCGTCGGCCACACCGACACCACAGGCTCGCGCGAGCACAACATGCGCCTGTCGCAGCGCCGCGCCGAATCGGTCGCGAGCGCGCTCGCGGCGCGGGGCGTGCCGGCCGACGCGGTGACGCTCGCCTGGCGCGGTCAGGACGACCTCGCCGTGCCGACCGCCGACAACGTGCTCGAACCGCGCAACCGCCGGGCCGAGATCACGATCGACATGCCCGCCGCGGCGCCGGCCCCTGCGCCCGCGCCCGTGGCCGCCGTCCCGCTCGGCGTGACCCTCGGAGCCGGACCGTTCATCGGCTACAACCTCGAGAACGGGGACAACAGCTGGTTGCTCGGCGGCCAGATCATCGCGCGCTACGCGGTGACCCCGAACGTCGACCTCACCGGCGAAGGCGCGGTGTTCTACAACACCGACGCGAACGACGACGGCTGGGGCGGGCGCATCGCCGCCGGCGCCGACTACGTGTTCAACGAGGTGAGCGGCGTGCGGCCGTTCGTCGGCGCCAGCGGCGGCCACATGTGGATCGACGGCTCCGGCACCGGCGGCTTCCTCGGCGGCCCGCGCATCGGCGTGAAGGCCGGCGACATCGAGGCGCGCGTGCAATACGACTTCGTCGAGAGCCGCAGCGCCGACGAAGGCGTGATCTCGCTCAGCGTGAACTACAACTTCTTCACCTTCTGATCCCTCTCGCCTGACACGCGGGGGGCGGGTATAGCGCCGTCGATGACGAACCCGCCCGCCCTCCGCCCCGATCTCGCCCCGTCGGCCCGACTCGACGGCGGCCCGGCGCCGCGCCCCGGCCAGCCGCGCGTCGGCATGGTGTCGCTCGGCTGCCCGAAGGCGCTCGTCGACAGCGAGCGCATCCTGACGCGGCTCCGCGCAGAGGGCTACGCGATCTCGCCCGACTATGCGGGCGCCGACGCCGTCATCGTCAACACCTGCGGCTTTCTCGACAGCGCCAAGGCCGAGAGCCTCGAGGCGATCGGCGAGGCGCTGGCCGAGAACGGGCGCGTCATCGTCACCGGCTGCCTCGGCGCCGACGAGCGGTTCATCCGCGGCGCGCATCCCTCGGTGCTGGCGGTCACCGGCCCGCAGCAATACGAGGCGGTGATGGAGGCGGTGCACGAAGCCGTTCCGCCTGCGCCCGATCCCTTCGTCGACCTGATCCCGGCGGGCGCCGTGCGGCTGACCCCGCGCCACTACGCCTATCTGAAGATCTCCGAAGGCTGCGACCACAAGTGCCGCTTCTGCATCATCCCCTCGATGCGCGGCCCGCTCGCCTCGCGCCCGGCGGCGGCGGTGCTGCGGGAGGCGGAGAAGCTTGTCGAGAGCGGCGTGCGCGAATTGCTGGTGATCAGCCAGGACACCTCGGCCTACGGGCGCGACATCGGCTATGCGACCAGCCGCTGGCGCGACCGCGAGGCGCGGGCGCATGTCACCGATCTCGCGCGCGACCTCGGTTCGCTCGGGGCGTGGGTGCGGCTGCACTACGTCTACCCATACCCCCATGTCGACGACCTGATCCCGCTGATGGCCGAGGGGCTGGTGCTGCCGTATCTCGACATCCCCTTCCAGCACGCGAGTCCGACCGTGCTGCGCGCGATGCGCCGCCCGGCCAACGAGGCGAAGACGCTGGAGCGCATCGCGCGCTGGCGGGAGATCTGCCCCGAGATCGCGATCCGCTCGACCTTCATCGTCGGCTTTCCCGGAGAGACGGAGGACGACTTCCAGCGCCTGCTCGACTGGCTGGAGGAAGCGCGGCTCGACCGGGTGGGGGCGTTCCAGTACGAGAACGT
>RECW01000263.1 GCA_007693835.1 Paracoccaceae bacterium
ATCCACCCTGGCTGATCACAACCGAACGCCGCGTCCGCAGAACGGCAACGCACAAAAGTCAACTCATTATCGCCGCCCCTGGGCGTCCGGGACCATGTGTCCAAGTTTCCTTGACCCAGACAGCCCCGTTACCCGGAGTGCGCCCCTGCGGGTGGACACGATCACGCGGCGGTTTTGACAGGGGCGCGGGCGTTGCGGTCCTCGAACGTGGCGGGGCTGAGATACCCCAATGCTGAGTGCAGGCGTCTTTCGTTGTAGGCCTCGATGTAGCGGGGCACGCCGACGGCGACGTCGTCGAAGGTTTCGTACTCCATGAGGTAGACGTCTTCCACCTTCAACATCTTCATGAGGCTCCCGGCCTGCGGGTCGTCGTAGGGGTTGCCGCGCCGGCTCATGGAGCCGCCGAAGCCATGCGCCTTCAGCAAGTCGCGGTGCAGCTCGGACGCGTATTGGGATCCGCGATCGAAATGGAACACGCAACTCGGCAGCGGCCGGGGCAGCGTGAGCGTGCCGTCTCCGCGGCGATGCGCAAGGCGGGCGTCGGGCTGAAGACGGCATGGCGCAGCCAGATCACCGGCGCCGGTCTCGGCCAGCGGCTCGCGAACAGCATCCGCGCGCAGGTCTACCCGGCGAACAGGCCCAGCCTGAACGCCGCGGCGCTGGTCTGGTCCAAGGCGCCGGTGCTCATCGGCGCGCATGACACGGGCCCGCTGATCCGCTCGCGGAACGGGTTCTGGCTGACGATCCCGACGCCCGCAGCGGGGCGCGGGCTTCGCGGTGGCCGGATCACCCCCGGCGAATGGGAGCGCCGCACCGGGCTGCGGCTGCGCTTCGTCTATCGCCGCTCAGGCGCGAGCCTGCTCGTCGCCGAGAGCCGGATCGACAGCCGCGTGCGCGCGCGGGCGTCGCGCTCCAAGACCGGGCGCGGCGTCGCCACCGTGCCGATCTTCCTGCTGGTGCCGCAGGTGAAGCTGGCGAAGCGGCTCGATCTCGCGCGGGATGCAGAGCGGGCGCACGACAGCGTGCCGGGGCTGATCGTGGCGAAGTGGCTCAGCGCGAAGCGGCCTACAGGATAGGCCTTGGTCGCGCCTCCGGATTGGCATATTCTGCCATAGCAGGAACGGAGAGTAACATGGCCACGCGGAACGTCGTCCTGACGGAGTCGCAGTCGGCGCTCGTCGACCGGCTTGTCGCCTCCGGGCGCTACCAGAACGCGAGCGAGGCCTTGCGCGCCGGGCTGCGGCTTCTCGAGCGCGAGGAGGCCGAACTCGCCGACATCCGCGACCGGCTGTCGGCCGGGCTCGCCGAGGCGCGCGCGGGCGACCTCGCCGAAGGCTCCGGCGAAGACGTCGTTCGCCGCGCCTTCGCGCAGGCGCGCGGCGACGGCTGATGCCGAAGCCATGGCGGCTCACCCGGCAGGCCGAGCGGTCCCTCGTCGATATCGCACGCTGGACAATCGAGACGTTCGGACCGCGGCAGGCGACGGCTTACGAGACAGACCTGATCGCGCGCTGCCAGGCGGTCGCCGATGGTGCGGCGCCCTCGCAGAGCTGCCGCCGTCTGATCGATCCGGACCTCCCCGAAGACCTCCGCTTCACCCGGTGCGGGCAGCACTTCATCGTGTTCATCGACAACCCTGACGCCGTGATCGTCATCGACTTCCTGCACGCGCGATCCGACCTGCCCGGCAAGCTGGCGAGGCTGGGAGGCGAGGGCGCGCGCAGGCGCTGAAATTCAGGCCGACTGCGGCACGGCCCATGACCCTTTCCAAAAGTTAGAGGACATCTCCATGGCACGCGCCCAAGGCGCGCGGGGTCAGATGGCGCTCGCGTTCGAGAGCGTTTACGGCGCGCCGCCGGCGACCGGCTGGCGGCGCATGCCCTTCGCCATCGCCTCGCCCGGCGCAGAGCAGCCGCTGCTGACCTCGGAACTGCCCGGCTACGGCCGCGATCCGCTGCGGCCGGTGAAGGACGCCGTGACCGCCGACGGCGACGTCGTCGTGCCCATCGACACGGAAGCCTTCGGCGCCCGGCTGAAGGCGGCGTTCGGTCAACCCACGACGACGGGGACCGAGGCGCCGTGGACCCACGAGTTCCGCACCGGCGCGTGGACGCTGCCGAGCCTTTCCAACACGCCTCGATCTCGGCCAGCTACAACTTTTTCGCCCAGTCGCGCTCGGTGCGGAAAACCCTCAGGATGGTGACGTCGTCCGCGGAAACGGTGAATGAAACCGTGATCCGTCGCCCGAACCCGACGCGGCCTCCTTCACGCGGTGATCAAGTTCCTCGATGCGCTTCCGCCTGGGGTCGAGCACCCTGACCGGCGTGTCCTCGGCCTGGATGCGGTCCGAGGGCATGACCACGTCGCGGATCAGATCGGCCAGCGGCCGCAGCGCGCCGGGCTGTCGGCGCCGGGCCGCAAACGCTGACGTCACGAGGTGTGGATGCGACAGGCTTCTCGGCGCATTGCACATGCGCAGAGGGCCTGTATACTTTCCTTGGGTGTTCATTGACGCGCGATCATGCCGGCCGTTCTCACGGCCTTTCCCCTCAGGTGTCGTTCCGATGAGGCCCACAGATTCCCCGATACGTCTTGGCGCGCTGTTCTCCGACAGTGGACTGACAGCCGTCGTGGAGCGCACGCAGCGCCAGGCGGTGACGATGGCCGTGGAGGAGATCAACGCCGCCGGAGGGCTGCTTGGGCGCGAAGCCGTGATCGAGGCGGGGAACTCGCTGTCCGATCCCGCGCGGGCGCGCGCGGAGGCGGAGCGTCTGCTGGCGAGCGGCGTCGAGACGATCTTCGGCTGTTACATGTCCTCGACCCGGCGCGCGGTGCTTCCGGTCGTTGAGCAGAGGCGAGGTCTGCTTTTCTACCCGACGCTCTACGAAGGGTTCGAGTATTCCTCGCATTGCATTTATTCCGGCGCAGCGCCAAACCAGAACAGCGTCTGGCTGGCCGACCACATGTTGCGTCGCTACGGCACGCGTTTCTACCTTGTCGGGTCGAACTATGTGTTTCCCTATGAGTCCAACAGGATCATGCGCGATTATGTGCAGAGCTGCGGCGGCGTCGTCGTGGAGGAACGCTATCTGCCGCTGCACCCGTCCGATGAGGACATCGCCCGCGTGATCGGCGACATCCGCCGGCATGCGCCGGTGATGGTCTTCTCGACGACGGTCGGCGACGCGACCACCGCCTTCTACCGCGCCTACGACCGCGCGGGTTTCGACCGGTCGACCATGCCGATCGGCAGCCTGACCACCGGGGAGCCGGAACTCGCCGCCATGGGCGGCGACGCGGCCGAGGGTCACCTCACGGCGGCGCCCTATTTCAGCACGATCGGCTCGCCGCGAAACGCCCGCTTCGTGGCGGCGTTCCGCGCGCGCTGGGGCGAGGATGCGCCGATCTCCGCGAACACCGAGGCCGCCTACTTTCAGGTTCACCTCTACGCCGAGGCCGTCGCGCGGGCCGGCGCGACGGATGTCGCATCGGTGCGCGCGAACCTGCCGGGCTGCGCCTACGATGCGCCGCAAGGCCCGGTGCGGATCGACGGGCGCACGCATCACACGGTGCTCTGGCCGCGGGTGGGCGTCGCCACGGCGCGGGGCGAATTCGCGATCGTCGAGGAGGCCGCGGCGGCCGTGGCGCCCGACCCCTACATGATCGACCCCGAGCCGCGCGCGTGGGGCGCGCGGGCGCTGGCGATCTGAGCGCCGGCCCGTGTCGCGGGGACTTCTGAGGGACCTTCGCGACGTCGCGGTGGCGGTGCTGCACCCGCCCGACGCCGACGGCGGCGTGATCCTCGACCAGCTGAACCGGATCGGCTGCCGCACCGAGGCGGCCTGGCCGCCGCCGCGCAGTCTGCAGACGGCCCCGGATCTCGCCGTCGTCGGGGTTGATCGCGACGCGCATGCGGCGGTCATGCGGCTGCTGCGCAAGTCGGCGCAGCCGACGCCGGGGGTCATCGCCGTGGTGGACTACGAGAACCCGGCCATGCTTCAGCTCGTCCTCGAGCTTGAGGCGCTGGCCGTGATCAGCAAGCCGGTGCGCAGCTTCGGCATCCTGACCAACCTCGTGATCGCCCGCAGCCAGAGGGTGAAGGCCGAGGAGCA
The DNA here is from genome assembly GCA_007693835.1 of Paracoccaceae bacterium. Classification (GTDB taxonomy): domain Bacteria; phylum Pseudomonadota; class Alphaproteobacteria; order Rhodobacterales; family Rhodobacteraceae; genus Rubrimonas. Next base: position 4,113 of record RECW01000263.1, read on the forward strand.
GGCGGCGCGGATCCGGCGGCTGGAGGCGCGCATCGCCGGCTTCCGGAGCGTCGACAAGGCGAAGAAAATACTCATGGACGCCCAGGGCATCGACGAGCAGGACGCCTACCGCACCATGCGGGCGCAGGCGATGGCGAAACGGATATCGCTCGAGGAGATGGCGCTCGCGATCATCAACGCACATTCCCTCTTGAGTTCACGCATTGATGATGCATAGTCAGGCCCGTCGGGAGTCAATGATGCCTTCTGACGCATGGCGCGAGGACCTGTCCCTGAGGTCTTCGGCGCGCGGAGCAGCGACGCTCCAACCCTGACATAATCGGCGAGGTTGACGCGACCTGCTGCGCGAGGCGCAGGCGCGCATCTGCCGCGGCTGATTTCGCTGTCGCTCACAACGAACACCCTGAGCGGCTGACGTGGCCAGCCAAATCCCTCTGCCGAACTCGGAAACGAAAAAAGCCGTTCCGGCCATTTTGATCCGGGCGCGCTCCGCTCAACAGATGTCCAACGGAGGCAACCATGACCACCACCCGCCGCCAGTTTCTTCAGGGGACGTCGGCGCTCGGCGCCGCCGCTGCGCTTGCGCCGTCGATCTATGCCGGCACCGCGCGCGCCAACGACGAGATCGCCGTCGGCGTCCTGTTCTCGCTCACCGGCGGCCTGTCGATCGTCGAACGGTCGATGGCGGACGCCACGCGGATGGCGATCGAGGAGATCAACGCGGCGGGCGGCGTCGGCGGCCGCATGATCCGCCCGATCGTCGAGGACGGCGCGTCCGACCCGCGCGTGTTCAACGAGCGCGCGTCGCGGCTTGTCATCCGCGAAGGCACGCCGACCACCTTCGGCTGCTACACCTCCGCCAGCCGCAAGGCGGTGCTGCCGGTCTTCGAGCGCCGCAACAACATGCTCTTCTACCCGACCTACTACGAAGGCTTCGAGTGCTCGAAGAACGTGGTCTACACGGGCGCGGTGCCGAACCAGCAGCTCTCCAACTTCATCCCGTGGATCATCAACGAGCTCGGCCGAAAGACCTTCTTCATCGTCGGATCGAACTACATCTATCCGCGCGAGATGGCCAAGGTCTCCAAGATCCTGATCGAGGAGAACGGCGGCGAGTGGGTCGCGGACGAGTACCTCGAACTCGGGCATTCCGAGTGGGGCGCGATGGTCAGCCGCATCCGCAACAGCGGCTGCGACGTGGTGCTGTCGAACGTGGTGGGCGACTCCGTGGTGGCGTTCTACCGCGAATACGCCAACCAGGGCGTGACGCACGAGCAGATGCCGATCTGCGCCACCGTGACCTCGGAGATCGAGATCGCCGCCATGGGGGCGGAGTTCGCCGTCGGCAGCTACACCTCCTTCCCCTATTTCCAGGCGATCCAGTCCGACGCCAACCAGTCCTTCATCGAGCGCTACCGCGCCTTCGTCGGCGACCCGAACGCGGTGACGCATCACGCGATGGAGAGCAGCTATTTCCAGGTCTACCTCTGGAAGCAGGCGGTCGAGGCGGCGGGCGAGGCGACGCCCGACGCGATCCGCGAGGCGGTGAAGGGTCAGACCTTCGACGCGCCGAACGGCCGGGTGACCATCGAGCCGGAGAACCTGCACGCCTACCTCACGCCGCGCATCTCGCAGTGGGACGCGGCCGGCCAGGGCGTGATCGTCGACGAGTTTGCGGAGCCGGAAAAGCCGCTGCCCTACGTCGCCTACGGCGAGACGGCGGACGACCTCTTCTGCACCGCCGCAGGCCTCGACACGGCGCGTCTTTGATCGTCGGCGGCGCCGGGGGCCTCCCGGCGCCGCCTCACCTCTCGGGCGAAGCTGGGGCGGCGCCATGACCGAAACGCTTTTCATCGGGCTGTCGCTCGGGTCGATCCTGCTGCTGATCGCCCTCGGGCTCACCATCACCTACGGGGCGATGGGCGTCATCAACATGGCGCATGGCGAACTGGTGATGATCGGCGCCTACACGACGGTGCTGGCGAGCCTCCATCTCGGGCTCAACATGTTCTTCGCCCTGCCGCTCGCCTTCGTCGTGACGGCCGCCGTGGGGCTCGCGATCGAACGGGTGGTGGTGCGCCGGCTCTACGGGCGCATCATCGACACGCTGCTGGCGACATGGGGCGTGGCGATCGTGCTCCAGCAGCTCGTCCGGCTCGATCTCGGCCTCACCTTCTTCGGGATCGACATTCCCGGTCTCGGTCCCGGCCTGCAGAACGTGTCGATCCCGCGCGTGCTCGCTGGGTCGGGTTCGGTCTTCGGGATACCGATCCAGCCCTACCGGACGTTCATTCTCGGCGTGACGATCCTGCTCACGGCGCTGACGTGGTTCCTGCTCTACCGCACAAGCCTCGGGTCGCAGGTGCGCGCGATCATGCGCAACCCGCAGATGGCGGCGGCCTGCGGCATCGACGTGCGCCGCATCTCGGCCATCACCTTCGCCTACGGGTCGGGGCTTGCAGGCGTCGCCGGAGTGCTGCTCGCAGGGTTCCGCACGGTGCAGCCCGCCATGGGGGCGACCGTGGTGGTCGACGGGTTCTTCGTCGTCGTCGTCGGCGGCGTCGGCAGCCTGCTCGGCACGGTGCTGTCGGCGGGGCTGCTCGGCCAGATCAACGGGATCGTCGCCGTCCTCACCAACGACATTCTCGCGCGCGCTGTGGTGTTCGGGGTCGTGATCCTGCTCATCCTCTGGAAGCCGCGCGGCCTGTTCGCGTTCAAGGGACGCTGAGCCGATGACGTCGCTCAATCGCCACACCGTCGCGGAATGGATCGCCTACGGTCTGTTCATCGTCTTCGTCCTCGCCCTGCCGCTGTTCTGGGACGATCCTTTCGGTCTGAACCGCTGGGCGCGCTACCTCGTCTATGGGATGCTCGGCGCGGCCATCGCCCTGTCGTGGGGTTATGCGGGCATCCTCAACCTCGGGCAGGGGCTGTTCTTCGGCCTCGGCGCCTACATGACGGCGATGTCGCTGAAGCTGGCGAGCTGGACCAGCCTGCAGCAGGGCTCGGACACGCCCGTGCCCGACTTCATGCTGTGGAACGCGCAGCCCGGCGCGCCCACCGATCTGTGCTGCATCGTGCCCGGATCGTGGGTGTGGATTCCCTTTCAGGAGCAGTGGTTCGGCGTGGCCATGTCGGTCGTCGCGCCGGTGGTCGTCGCAGGGCTGCTCTCCTGGGCGCTGTTCCGCCTGCGGGTCTCGGGGGTCTACGTCGCGATCGTGACGCTGGCGCTCGTGCTGCTGGTGCGGCTCCTGGTGATCGACGCGCAGCCGATCACCAACGGGTTCAACGGGCTCACCGACCTCGGCTATCTCACCATCCTCGGCCACGAGATCGATCCGTTCGAGAACGACAGCTATTACCTCATCGCCGTCTCGCTGGTGGTCGTGCTCTTGGCGATGCGCTGGCTGGTGGCGACGCGCGCCGGCCTCGTGCTGCAGTCGACGCGCGACGACGCCAACCGGGCGCGGTATCTCGGCTACGACGTGACCGCCTATCAGGTGTTCTTCTTCACCGTGTCGGCCGGCGTGGCCGGCTTCGCCGGGATGCTGTTCGTCGTGGTCTCCGACTTCGCCTCGCCGAGCTTCATGGAGATCGGCTTCTCCATCGGCATGGTGGTCTGGGCCGCCGTCGGCGGGCGCGGCTCGCTGCTCGGCGCGTGCATCGGCGCCATCGCGATCAGCGTGCTGGAGACCTCCGCGAGCGAGAGCGAGATCTTTCAGGAGGCGTGGCGGCTGATCGTCGGTCTCGCCTTCGTCATCGTGGTGCTGTTCCTGCCGCGGGGTCTTGCGGGTCTCGCGCGCGACGCGGTCGACCGGCTGCCGCTCGGGCGCGCGGGGGCCGCTCCGGCCGGCGTCGCCGGCAAGCCGGCGGAGTGAGGGAGGGCGACATGGGTGCTCCGACGGCTCTGATGACGGACGGCCTCGGCGTCAGCTTCGGCGCCTTCAAGGCGGTCGACACCTTCTCGATGGTCGTCGAGGAGGGCGAACTGCGCGTCGTGCTCGGCCCGAACGGCGCGGGCAAGACCACGCTGATGGACCTGATCAGCGGCAAGACCCAGTCGACCAGCGGCCGGGTCGTCCTGTTCGGCCAGGACGTGACCAACTGGCCCGAACACCGCATCGCCCGCGCCGGCATCGGGCGCAAGTTCCAGATCCCGAGCATTTTCCGGGAGCTGACGGTGCGCCAGAACCTCGAGGTGGCCGCGTCGGAGGAAGTCGGCGTGTGGCGCAACCTGCGCCTCGGCCTGCGCAGGCGGGAGGCCGCGAAGATCGACGACATCGTCGAGCTCGCGGGGCTCGAGGACGTGGAGCAGCGGCGCGCGGGCGACCTCTCGCACGGCCAGATGCAGTGGCTCGAACTCGGCATGCTGATCGCGCAGGACGCGAAGGTGATCCTGCTCGACGAGCCGACGGCCGGCATGACCCAGGCCGAGACGCGCAAGACCTCCGAAATCGTCAATCGCCTCAAGGGCGAGCACACCATGCTCGTGGTCGAGCACGACATGAGCTTCGTGCGCGCCATCGCCGAGAAGATCACGGTGATGCACATGGGCAAGCTGCTGGCGCAGGGCACCATCGAGCAGATCGAGAACAACCAGGCCGTGCGCGACGCCTATCTCGGGTCGGGGGGCATCCACTGATGCTGACGCTGGAGCACGTCGACAGCTTCTACGGCCGCAGCCACGTGCTGCACGACCTGTCGATGCACGCGCCCACCGAGGGCATCTTCGCGATTCTCGGGCGCAACGGCGTCGGCAAGACGACGCTCCTGCGCACGATCCTCGGGCTGACGGACCGCAGCGAAGGGACCATCACCCTCGACGGCGTCGAGCTGTCGGCGATGGTCACCCACGAGCGGGCGCGCGCCGGCGTCGCCTACGTGCCGCAGGGCCGCCACATCATCCCCGACTTCACCATCCGCGAGAACATCCTGATGGGCGGGTTCGCCGCCAAGGGCCAGCGCCGGCGCATCCCCGACATCGTGCCGGAGCTGTTTCCCTACCTGATGGAGAACCTCGACCGCCCCGGCGGCGTGCTCTCGGGCGGGCAGCAGCAGCAGCTCGCCATCGCCCGCGCGCTGGCCGCCGAGCCCAAGGTGCTGCTGATGGACGAGCCGACGGAAGGCATCCAGCCCAACATCGTCGAGCAGATCGAGAACGCGATCATCCGGCTCAACAAGGAGCTGCGCCTCACCATCCTGCTGGTCGAGCAGAACGTGGGCTTCGCGCGCAAGGCGGGCCACGCCTTCGCCATGGTGGAGCACGGGACCGTGGTCGCCGAAGGCCCGATCGACGGGCTGACCGAGGACCTCGTCCACAAGCACATGACGATCTGATGCCCCATGACGGCCATCACCACGGCGACGGGCCGGAGGCGGCGCTCCCGGTCTTCACCGCGATCCTCGGGTCGCGCCACGACCCGGCGCTCGCCGAGGCGCTGCACCGGCTCGAACACGCCCATGCGGTCGACGAGCTGATCCTGCCGCGCGCCGATCTCGCGCGCCGCCGCCTCCGCGCCGTCACCCGCGCGGGCCGCGAGGTGGCGGTGGCGCTGCCGCGTGAGCAGAAGCTCTCGGACGGCGCGGTGCTGGCGCTCGACGGCGCGGCGGCGCTGGTCGTCCGGGTCGAGGCGGAGCGGTGGCTGCGGCTGGCGCCCGCCGACGCCGCGGCGGCGCTGGCGCTCGGCTATCATGCGGGCAACCTGCATTGGCGCGTGCGGTTCGACGGCGCCGATCTGATGGTCGCGCTCGAAGGGCCCGATGCGACCTACCTCGACCGGCTGAGGGATTTTCTCGAAACCGGCCGCGCGACGGCGAGCGTCGAGGAGGGCGGCGCGTGACGCCCCGCGACCTCCTCCGGCTGGCGCAGCTCTCCGACAGCGCCTTTCCCTCGGGCGGCTTCGCCTTCTCCGGCGGGCTGGAGGTGCTGGCGCACGAGGGCGCGCTTCGGACGGCCGCCGATGTCGAGGCGCTGATCGCCGAGCAGATGCTGCCGCGCTGGCTGAGCTTCGACCGCTGGTTCCTCGCCGAGGCCTGCGCCGCGCCCGACGCCGACGCGCTGGCCGCGCTCGACGCCGAGTGCGAGGCGCGCAGCCTCTGCGCGCCGCTCGCCGAGGCCTCGCGCCGGATGGGCCGGGCGACGCTCGCCAGCGTCGCGCGCCTCGGGGTCGCCGAGGCGGCCGCGTTCGAGGCGCGGACGAAGGCCGGCGCTGCCTTCGGCCATCTGCCTGTCGTCCAGGGCCTCGTCGCGCGGGCGGTGGCCATGCCCGTCGCCGCCGCCGAGGCCGCCGCCGTCCACGCGCTGCTGATGGGCGCGCTCAGCGCCGCCGTCCGCCTCGGCCGCATCGGGGCGCTTACGGCGCAGACGGCGCTCGGGCGGCTCGGCGACTGCGCCGCCGAGGGGCTGGCGGCGCCGCCGCCCGCCGCGCCCGCCGCCTTCGCCCCCCTCGCCGAAATCGCCGCCGCCCGTCGGGCGCGGCTGCCGGTGGCGCTGTTCGCCGCCTGAGGAGAAGACCGATGCTGCTGACGCCGACCGAGCTCGAAAGGCTCACGCTCTTCACCGCCGCGGAACTCGCGCGCAAGCGCCGGGCGCGCGGCGTGCGTCTGAACTACCCGGAGGCGGTGGCGATCATCTGCGACGAGATCCTCGAAGGCGCGCGCGACGGGCGCTCGGTGGCCGACTTGATCGGCTTCGGCTCGACCATCCTGACCACCGACGACGTGATGCCGGGCGTCGCCGAGATGGCGCCGATGATCCAGGTCGAGGCGACCTTCCCCGACGGCACCAAGCTCGTCACCGTCCACGAGCCGATCCGCCCCGGCGCGCTGCCTGTCGAGGGCGATGTCGGCGAGCCGGGCGCGCTCGATCCGCTGCCGGGCGATCTGGAGATCAACGCGGGCCGGCGCACGGCGACGCTCAAGGTCGTCAACACCGGCGACCGGCCGGTGCAGATCGGCAGCCATTTCCACTTCTTCGAAGTCAACAAGGCGCTCGATTTCGACCGCGCCGCGGCCTTCGGGATGCGGCTCGACATTCCCGCCGGCACCGCCGTCCGCTTCGAGCCGGGGCAGGCGAAGGAGGTGCCGCTGACGGCGATCGGCGGGCGGGGCTGCGTCGGCGGGCTGAACGCGCTGACCAACGGCGGCACGGAGGCCGGCGCGCGCGATGCGGCCTTGGCGCGCGCCCGCGCCGCCGGCTTCAAGGGAGCCTGACCGATGGCGAAGATGAGCCGCGCGGCCTACGCCGCCATGTACGGACCGACCACCGGCGACCGCATCCGCCTCGGGGACACGCATCTCTGGGCCGAGATCGAGCACGACTACGCCACCTACGGCGAGGAATGCCTGCACGGCGGCGGCAAGACCCTGCGCGACGGCATGGGGCTTGTCGCGGGCGCGACCGCCGCCGACGGCGTGCTCGACATGCTGATCTGCAACGTCGTGGTGATCGACGCGGCGCTCGGGATCGTGAAGGGCGACATCGGGATCAAGGACGGCAAGATCGTCGGGATCGGCAAGGCCGGCAATCCCGACATGATGGACGGCGTCGACCCGCGGCTGATCGTCGGCGCCGGGACCACGGTGCGCGACGCCGAAGGGCTGATCGCGACGGCGGGCGGCATCGACGTCCATGTGCATTTCGACAGCGCCCAGCTCGTCTCCCACGCCATCGCGAGCGGGATCACCACGATGATCGGCGGCTCGCTCGGGCCGATCACCGTCGGCATCGACTGCGGCGGCGTCTTCAACGTCGGCAAGATGATCCAGGCCTCCGAGCAGTGGCCGATGAACTTCGCCTTCCTCGGCCGCGGCAACACCCACGTGACGCGCTCGATCCCCGAGCAGATCGAGGGCGGCGCCATCGGCCTCAAGATCCACGAGGACTGGGGGGCGATGCCCGCCGTGATCGACGCCTGCCTCACAGCGGCGGACGAGCTGGACTTCATGGTCCAGCTCCACACCGACACGCTGAACGAGAGCGGGTTTCTGGAGGACACGCTGGCCGCCATCGGCGGGCGCACCATCCACATGTACCACACCGAGGGGGCCGGCGGCGGTCACGCGCCCGACATCATCCGGGTGGCGGGGGTGGCGAACTGCCTGCCCTCCTCGACCAACCCGACCAACCCCTACACGGTGAACACCTTCGACGAGCACCTCGACATGACGATGGTGTGTCACCACCTCAACCCGGCGATCCCCGAGGACGTGGCCTTCGCCGAAAGCCGCATCCGCGCCCAGACCATCGCCGCCGAGGACATCCTCCACGACATCGGCGCGATCTCGATGCTCGGCTCCGACAGCCAGGGGATGGGGCGCATCAACGAAGTGATCTGCCGCACCTGGCAACTCGCCGACAAGATGAAGCGCCAGCGCGGACCGTTGCCGGAGGAGTACTCGGCCCGCGGCGACAACGCCCGCATCAAACGCTACATCGCCAAATACACCCTGAACGCGGCGCGGTGCTTCGGCATCGAGAGCCATGTCGGCAGCCTCGAGGACGGCAAGCTGGCCGACATCGTGCTCTGGCGGCCGGCCTTCTTCGGGATCAAGCCCGAGCTTATCGTCAAGGGCGGCTTCATCGCCTGGGGCGCGATGGGCGACAGCGCGGCGAGCCTGATGACCTGCGAGCCGCTGATGCTGCGCCCGCAATGGGGCGCCTTCGGCCGCGCGCCGCACGGCCTCTCGGCCTGCTTCGTCAACCCGCGCGCCATCGAGGCGGGGTTGTCGGAACGCCTCGGTCTCTCCAAGACGCTGCTGCCGACAGGCCCGGTGCGCCACCTGAAGAAGAGCGACATGCACCTCAACGACGCCCTGCCCGACATCCGCGTCGACCCGGCGACCTTCGACGTGTTCGTCGACGGCGTTCTGGCCACCTGCGAGCCGGCGACCGAGTTGCCGCTCGCCCAGCGGTACATGCTGCGATGAGCCGGGTCGGCGCAGCCCGCGTCGGAGTCGGCGGACCCGTCGGCTCGGGCAAGACCGCCCTGATCGAGGCGATGATCCCGCGGCTGACGGCGGCGGGCGTCGAGGTCGCCGTGGTGACCAACGATCTCGTGACGCAGGAGGATGCCGAGCGCCTGCGCCGCTCCGGTCTCATCGATCCGGCGCGGGTGCGGGCGGTCGAGGCGGGCGCCTGTCCGCATACGGTGATCCGCGAGGATCCGACACTGAACATCGCCGCCGCCGACGACCTCGAAGCCGCGTTTCCGGGCCTCGACCTGATCCTGATCGAGTCGGGGGGCGACAACCTCGCCTCCACCTTCTCGCTGGACCTGGTGGACTGGTGGATGTTCGTCATCGACGTGGCGCAGGGCGACGACATCCCGCGCAAGCGGGGTCCTGGCCCGATGCAGGCCGATCTGCTCGTGATCAACAAGCTCGACCTCGCCCCGCATGTCGGCGTCGACGCCGCCGCGACGCTGGCCGAGGCGACGGCGATCCGCGGCGGCCGGCCGACCATCGCCTGCCGCTGCCGGGGCGCGGACGCGGGCGACGGCGTCGGCCGCATCGTCGCGCATCTGCGCGAGCAGGTGCTGTTCGCGACGGCGGGGGCGGCGTGACGCTGGCGGGCGCCATAGAGCCGCGTGCGCGCCGGGTCGCCGCGACGCTGCGTTTCCGCGCGACGGCGGGGCGGACGTGGATCGCCGGGCAGCTGACGCCGCACCCGTTCCACGTCACGCGGCCGTTCCGGGTCGAGGGCGACCCGGCGGGGATGGCGACGCTCTACCTGCAATCCTCCTCGGGCGGGCTCTACGGCGACGACGACCTCAGCCTTGCGATCACGGCGGAGGCCGGGGCGGCGGCGCACGTCACCACGCAGGCGTCCGCCGTGGTCCACCACGCCCGCGGCGGCGAGACGCGCCAGCGCGTGACGCTGGAGGCGGGCGACGGCGCGCTTCTCGAGTTCTGCCCCGATCCCGTCATCCTGTTTTCCGGCGCGCGGCTGCGCCAGAGCGTCCGCGCGCGCGTCGGCGCCGGCGCGCGGCTGATCCTGACGGACGCCGCGCTGGCGCACGACCCCGACGGGGCGCGCGCGCCGTTCGACCGCCTCCTGTCCGACATCGCGGTGACGGAGGCCTCGGGGCGCCCCCTGCTGATCGACCGCGCCGAGGTCTCCGGCGCCGACTGGGCGACCCGCACCGGCGGGCGGCCCTGCGTCGGCACGGTGGTGGTCGCAGGCGGAGAGACGGCCGCGGTCGTCGCCGCGCTCCGCGCCGCGCTGGAGACCGACGCGGCAGGCGAAACCTACGCCGGCGTCTCCGGTTTCGCCGAACGGGGCGTGGCGATCGCGCGGTTCCTGTCGGCGGACGGCGCGGCGCTGACCAAGGCTCTGCGCGCCGGCTGGGCGGCCGCGCGCGAGGCGCTGACGGGCGCGGCGGCGCCCGCACGGCGCAAGTAGAGGGCCGCCCCGCCCCGCGCCGGGGCGGCCGACGTCAAGGAAGGGTCGCGCCGGCGCGAAGCGGCGCGGCGGGAGCCGGATGGTCCGGCTTCGGGACAACAGGAAGGAAGCCACGATGTTTCACGGCGACATCACCAGCAGCAAGGACACGGTCGGCGTAGCCGTCGTGAACTACAAGATGCCGCGCCTCCACACCAAGGAGGAGGTTCTGGAGAACGCGCGCAAGATCGGCGACATGGTCAAGGGCATGAAGGTCGGCCTGCCGGGCATGGACCTCGTGATCTTCCCCGAATACTCGACCCACGGGATCATGTACGACGAGAAGGAGATGTACGAGACGGCCTCGGCCTGCCCGGGCGACGAGACCGACATCTTCGCCGAAGCCTGCCGCGCCGCCAAGGTGTGGGGCGTGTTCTCGCTGACCGGCGAGCGCCACGAGGAGCACCCGAACAAGGCGCCCTACAACACGCTGATCCTGATGAACGACAAGGGCGAGATCGTCCAGAAGTACCGCAAGATCATGCCGTGGGTGCCGATCGAGGGCTGGTATCCCGGCAACTGCACCTACGTGACCGAAGGTCCGAAGGGCATGAAGATCAGCCTGATCATCTGCGACGACGGCAACTATCCCGAGATCTGGCGCGACTGCGCCATGAAGGGCGCCGAGCTCATCGTCCGCTGCCAGGGCTACATGTACCCGGCCAAGGACCAGCAGGTGGTGATGTCCAAGGCGATGGCCTGGGCGAACAACGTCTACGTCGCCGTCGCCAACGCGGCGGGCTTCGACGGCGTCTACTCCTACTTCGGGCATTCGGCGATCGTCGGCTTCGACGGCCGGACCCTCGGCGAGTGCGGCGAGGAGGAGTACGGCATCCAGTACGCCCAGCTCTCGGTCTCGGCGATCCGCGACGCGCGGCGCAACGGCCAGTCGCAGAACCACCTCTTCAAGCTGCTCCACCGCGGCTACACGGGGATGATCAACTCGGGCGACGGCGACAAGGGCCTCGCGGCCTGCCCCTACGAGTTCTACACCAAGTGGGCCACCGACCCCGAGGGCACGCGGGAGATGGTCGAGGCGCTGACGCGCCCCACCGTCGGCACCGACGAATGCCCGATGGAGGGCATCCCGAACCAGAAGACCGCGGCGCACCGCTGAGGCCGCACAGGCGGCGGGCCGACCGGACCCGCCGCCCGCTTCCGCGGAGCGCCCGTCGGCGCTCCGCGCCCCGAGAGGAGCCGATCTCCATGCCGCTCGACGCCTACCGCATCACGTCGGAGCCCTACTACCGCAGCGTCGGCCATGAGGTGGCGCTGTTCGAGGCGGCTTACGCCCAGCGGTTGCCGGTGATGCTGAAAGGCCCGACCGGCTGCGGCAAGACCCGCTTCGTCGAACACATGGCGTGGCGGCTGAAGAAGCCGCTGGTCACCGTGTCCTGCCACGAGGACATGACCGCCTCCGACCTCGTGGGCCGTTTCCTGCTCGACGCGACCGGCACGGTCTGGACCGACGGGCCGCTGACGCAGGCGGTGCGTCACGGCGGGATCTGCTATCTCGACGAAATCGTGGAGGCGCGGCAGGACACGACGGTGGTGATCCACGCGCTGACCGACGACCGCCGCATCCTGCCGCTGGAGAAGAAAGGCGAACTGGTCAGGGCGCACCCCGACTTTCACCTCGTGATCTCCTACAACCCCGGCTACCAGAGCGTGCTGAAGGACCTGAAGGAAAGCACCAAGCAGCGGTTCTGCGCGCTCGACTTCGGCTATCCCGACCCTTCGATCGAGACCGAGATCGTGGCGCAGGAGGCGGGGGTCTCTCCGTCGGTCGCGCACACGCTGGTGCAGATCGCGCGGCGCTCGCGCAACCTGCGCGGACAGGGTCTCGACGAAGGGGCCTCGACCCGGATGCTGATCCACGCGGGCAAGCTGGTCGGGGCCGGCGTCTCCCTCTCCGACGCCTGCGACGTGGCGCTGATCCTGCCGATGACCGACGACCCCGACATGCGCGACGCGCTCGCCAACGCCGTCGCCGCCTGCGCCTGATGGCGACGCCGCGGCCCGGATTCCTGCGCGTCGCGGGAGAGGGCGACGACGCAGGCGTCGCCGCCGACGTCCGGGCGGCGTTTCCGGGGGCGTGGCTGGCGCCGTGGCTGCGGGCGAAGCGCAAGCTCGACGGCGCCGGCTACGGCGCGTCGGTCGTGCGGGCGTGGGAGCGCGCGTCGCCCGCCTGCGCGCGCTGCGTGGGCCCCGAGCCCGCGATCGATCTCGCCGACGGCGTCTCCGCGGTGACGATCAAGGCCGGCCGGCAGGCCGGGGAGGCGCTGTCGGTCGCCGCGGCGGGGGTGGCCGCGCGGCTGAAGGACGGGCCGCGGTTTCGCAACTGGGTGAGCCTGATGCAGCGGTTCGCGGCGCTCGCGCCGGAGTCGACGCCGCTCGTGCTCGCGCGCATGGACATGCTGCTCGCGCGGCTCACCGTCTCGGCGCTGGAGGCGTGGCTGCTCGCGGGCGTGCGCATCGGCGGCGGCGACAGCGAGAAGCGCCGCGCCTTCTTCGCGCTGGAGACGCCCGACGCCGAGCGGCTGCTCGACTTCGAGGCGGGCGAGGCGACGTTCTTCGACCGCGAGCGGCGCATGCGGGCCTTCCTGCGCGCCCTCTACGGCGTGGCCCCGCCGATCCGCGAGACGCCGCCCGGCCGCCACGACGGCGCGGGGCGGCGCGCCTCCTTCGGCGGCGGCGTCGTGCGCATGCCGCCGAGCTTCCCCGGCTTTCGCGGGGCGCAGGGCGAGGCGATCCAGCGCGCAGCCCTCGCCCATGCGGGCGCGCATCTCGCCTTCTCCGGCGCGCGCTTCCCGCTCGGCAAGCTGAAGCCGCTGCAACTCGCGGTCGTGTCCCTGATCGAGGACGCCCGCGTCGAGGCGCTGGCGATGCGCGAAATGCCGGGGCTGCTGCGGCTCTGGCTGCCGTTCCATGTCGCGCAGGCGTCCGGAGCGCTGGCGGCGCCGAGCCTCTTCGCCCGCCTCTCCCGCGCGCTCATCGACCCCGACTTCGAGGACATCGACGGCTGGGTGCGCAAGGGCCGCGACCTGTTCCACGCCGCCCGCGACCGGTGGGACGACCCCGGGATAAGCCGCGCCATCGGCAACCTGCTCGGCAACGACCTCGGCCAGATGCGCGTGCAGTTCAACGCCAAGACCTATGTCGTCGAGCCGCCCTACCGCGACGACAACCTCGGCCTGTGGGAGATCGACGAGACCGAGCCCCCCGACCCGAACAGCGCCGAGACCGTGGTCGAGAGCGTGAAGCTCTCCCAGACCGAGGAGAAGCCGCCCCGGCAGGAGCGCGAGGACGAGGCGTCCGACAGGCCGTCCGAGCGCGCCGCCCCCGCCCGCGCCGCCGAAAGCGAGGCGGCCGTGCCGGTCGCGCGGCTGCCGGAGTGGGACTATCAGGCCCGCCGCGAACGGCCCGACTGGACCACCATCCTCGACGCGCCGCCGCGACCAGGGCCCGAGCGATGGCTCGACGACCTGCTCGAGCGTCGGGCGGACGTGGCGGCCCGCCTCGCGGCCCTGATCGGGGCGGCGCGCGTCGGGCGGGCGGACCGGCTGAAGCGACAGGCCGAAGGCGAGACCCTCGACCTCGAAGCCTGCATCGCGGCGGCCGCGGACCTCCGCGCAGGGATCACGCCCGACCCCCGCGTCTACCAGACGACGGCGCGTCGGCGCCGCGATCTCTCGGTGTCGGTGCTGCTCGACGCCTCCCAGTCGACAGCCGACCCCGCGCCGGGCGGCGGGCGGGTGATCGACGTCGAGCGCGACGCGGTGGCCCTGCTCGCGCGTGCGATGGACGGGCTGGGCGACCCCTTCGAGGTGACGGCCTTCCACTCGAACGGACGCGAGGAAGTTCGGGTGACGACCGTCAAGGCGTTCGACGAGCCGTTCGGCCGGGCGCAGGCGGCGCGGCTGGCGGGCGTAGAGCCGAGGCTCTCCACCCGCCTCGGCGCGGCGCTGCGGCGCGCAGGCGCAGGTCTGCGCGGCCGCGCCTCCCACCGCCGCCTCGCCCTCGTCGTCACCGACGGCGAGCCGTCCGACACCGATTGTCCGGACCCCCTCTATCTGGTCGAGGACGCGCGCCACGCGGTCCACGGCCTCGCGGCCGAGGGAATCGACTGCTTTTGCGTCGCCGTGGGCGGCGGCGCGATCGACCGCGCGGTGCTCGACCGCGTGTTCGGCCGGCGCGGCCACGTCTCCATCGCGCGCATCGAGGCGCTGCCCGAGACGCTGCCGCTGCTCTACATGCGGCTGACGCGTTAGCTCTGCTTCGTACGTTATGCGGCGATCCGCCAGCGCCTCGCGGACGGGACGCCGACCGACCTGAGCCTCGGCTACCGCGTCGAAGAGTGGAGCCGCCGCGTGTCCGATTGGACCGCCGTACGCTGGACCCAGACCGAGGTTTCCGCTGTCGCCCGCGGCGCGGGTCGTGTCCGGGAGTTGGTTGAAATTCGCGAACGACGTTCACCGGGCTTGGTGATGTCGGCCTGATCAGGCGGCCTGGTCGAGGGCGAAGGGTTCGAGGGGCTGGGAAAGGGTCCCCCACCCGTCGACCTTGCGCATGGAGATTTGTCCGGAGGCGCGCAGGGCCCGGAGCAGCATGGGCGCGGTCTCGGCGCAGGGCAGGACGGTCCGGGTCCTGATGCGGCGGCGGTCTCGGCGCAGATCATGTCGCGCCACCTTTTTTCTGATCATGGCCTCGGTCAGCTCGGCGTGCAGGTGCTTTGGCGCATGGGCCGGCAGGTTGCGGCGCCTGTGCGCGGCGCAGCGCTGGATCGGCAGCGCCTCGCCCCACAGCGCGGTGAGGGCGGCCTCAAGCCCCGGCGCCCCGTCCACGATGACGAAGTCGGGCCGCCTCAGCCCGCGGGCGTC
>RECW01000139.1 GCA_007693835.1 Paracoccaceae bacterium
GAGCGGCGCCATCCGCGCCGCGCGCCAGAGGCCGGCCCCCGCCGCCGCCAGCGCGCCCGCCAGCGCCATGGCGAGCCCCGACAGCCACCACGCCGGCGCCACGGCGAAGGATCCCGACACCGGCGCGCCGTAGAGCCCGCGGAGCGTCGCCGCCACGTCCGGCAACAGCGCCGCCGCGATCAGATAGCCGAGCGCGACGCCGACGGCGCCGGCGAGCAGCGCCAGCCCCGCCAGCTCCGCCAGCAGGGCGGCCGCGAGCGTCCCGCGCGACACGCCGCAGGCGCGCAGGGTGCGGATCGTCGGCAGGCGCTGCTCGAAGGCGAGGCCGGCGGCGGCGTGGGCGATGAACAGGCCGACGGCGAAGGCGAGCAGGCCGAAGGCGGTCAGGTTCATGTGGAAGCTCGCCGTCAGCCGCTCAAGGTCACCCGCCGCGTCGTCCTGCACCACCGCCAGCCGACCGTCCGACGACGCCGCCAGCGCGGCGGCGTCGACGGCGAAGCCCTCGGGCGCGAGCAGCCGCGAGATGCGGCCCGCCGCCCCGAGCGCCGTCTGCGCCGGCCCGATGTCGAGCAGCAGCGTTCCTGCGGCCACGCCGTCGGCGACGGCGAGCGGGGGCAGCGACCCGCCGCGCGCGCGCGGCGCGTCGCCTTCGGCGAGGCCGAGATCCGCGAGGGTGTCGGCCGCGATCAGCGTGCGCGCCTGCGCCCCAATGAGCGCGGCCGCGCCCGCCGCCGCCGGCAGCCCGCCGTCGAGCGCCGCGAGCGACACGGGCTCGACCCCCACGATCGTCACGCCCCGGCCTTCGACGGCCGTCCGCCCCTCGACCATCGGCGAGACCGGCCAGCCGAGGCGGCGCAGCCGCGCCCATACCGCCTCGTCGACCATCCCGCCTTCGGGCCGCGCCAGCGTCACGAACCGCCCGCCGCCGAGCATCGCCGCGGCGCGGTCGTAGCTCTCGCGGGCCTGGGCGTTCAGCCCCTGCACCCCGGTCCACAGCGCGGTGGCGAGCGCGAGCCCCGCGAACAGCGCGGCGAACTGCACCGGGCGCCGCCGCCAGTGCGAGAGCAGCGCGGCCAGCGTCCAGCGAAAGCCGCTCACGCCACCACCCCGCGGCTGATGCGCGCCGTGCGGTCGAGCATCGCGGCGAGCCGCGCGCTGTGGGTCGCCATCAGGAAGGCGCAGCCGGTCTCGGCGGCGAGGTCGCGGGCGAGGGCGGTGAAGGCGTCGGCGCTGCCTTCGTCGAGCGCGCCGGTCGGCTCGTCGGCCAGCGCCAGCGCCGGCCGCGCCGCCAGCGCCCGGCCGATCGCGACGCGCTGCTGCTGCCCGCCCGAAAGCTGCTCGGGATAGCGGTCGCCGAGCCCGTCGAGCCCGAGCCGCGCGGTCAGCGTCGCGATCCAGGCGGCGTCGTGGCGGTCGGCGAGGCGCGCCTGGAAGGCGAGGTTGTCCGCCACGGTCAGCGACGGGATCAGGTTGAACTGCTGGAACACCACGCCGACCGTCTCGCGCCGCAGCCGCGCCCGGCCGGCGTCGTCGAGCGCCGTCACCTCGACGTTCCCGATCCGGATCGCGCCGGCGTCGGCGCTGTCGAGCCCGGCGATCAGGTGCAGCAGCGTGCTCTTGCCGCTGCCCGACTCGCCCATCAGCGCGACGCTCTCGCCGCGCCCGACTTCAAGCGACGCGCCGCGCAGCACCGGCGTCGGCCCCTGCGGGGTGGCGTAGGACTTTTCGACGGAGACGACGGAGAGCATCGGGGCCACGCGATCAGAACCGCTGAAGAAGTAGCGTCGCGGCGCGGGAAAGGGAGCGCCTCGGAGCGCGCGACGGCCGTCAGTCGTGCTCCATCTCGCGGCGGATGCGGCGCAGGAAGCCCTGCACGACGAGGATCACCGGGACCGCGACCACCGCGATCATGGTCGCCTCATCGATGCCGGCGCTCTTGGCGAGCGGCTTCAGCAGATACGCCGTGAGGCCCACGGCGTAGTAGCTGATCGCCACCACCGAGAGCCCTTCGACCGTGCGTTGCAGGCGGAGCTGCGCCTCCGCCCGGCGGTTCATCGATTCCAGCAGGTCCTGGTTCTGCCGTTCCACGGCCACGTTCACCCGCGCCGAGAGCAGGGCGACGCCACGCGCCGCGCGCCCGGTCACGTCCGCCAGCCGCCGCTCGGTCGCCTGCCATGTCCGCATGGCCGGCTTGAAGCGCCGCGCCATGAACTCCGACAGCAGCTGCCGGTCCGCCGCCCGCGCCTCGCGCAGCACCTCGATGCGCTGGTCGACGAGCGCCGCGTAGGCGTTCGAGGCGGCGAAGCGGAACGCGCTCTCGGCCGACAGCGCCTCGATGGCCGCCGACAGCCGCGTCAGCCGCCCCAGCGTCGCCTGATCGTCGTGTGTCTCGGTCGAGAAGCCGCCGATCAGCGTCGTCAGTTCGGCCTCGATCTCGCCGAGCTTCTCCGACAGCCGCCGCGCCACCGGCAGCGCCAGCATCGACAGCATCCGGTAGTTCTCGACTTCGATCAGCCGCTGCACGATGCGCCCGAGCCGGCGCGACCCCGCCCGCGGCCCCGCGAGCACGACGAAGCGGGTGAAGCCGTCGGCGTCGATGCGGAAATCGCCCACCGCGGTCGCCTGTCCCTCGCCGAGATGCGCCGCGGCGAGGCTCTCCAGCGTGAACAGGTGCTGCCAGCGGTCGATCAGCGCCGCCTCGGCGGCCTCCTCCGACTCGACCGGCTCGATGTGGATGCGGATCGCCGACAGCAGCGCGCCGGGAGCGTCCGCGAGCCACTCAGGCGGCGCCAGCCTGTCGAGGCTCAGGGAGAACGGCTCTCCGGCGCCTTCCTCGAACAGGGTGTAGGAGACGTATTCGGTGTGCCGCTCCCACTTGATCCGCAGCCGACCGACTTCGCCGTAGTAGTGCGCCGAGTCGCGGTCGGGCCGCGGCGCGCGGTGGAAGGCGACGAGGCGTTCGAGATGATCGCGGTGGGCCGAGGTGTCGCGGATGCGATCATCAAGCGGCTTGAAGGCGAGCTGGATCGCCTGACCGGGCGCGGAGAGGGGCGGGAAGGGCCGCGCGTGCAGCTCCTGCGTCATCGGCAGGCGCTGGGGGTGGTCGGGCGGCAGGTGGCGGGAAGGGGGCATGGACGGCTCCGGCGACGGGCGAGTCGGGGAGGGGGCGCGCGACTCCATATCCCTGCACCATGCCGCGCCGCGCGCCGGGGCGCACGCGCGAAAGCGTCACGGTCGGCGCCGTCAGCCGAGCGGGCGCCAGCAGGCGACGCGGGCGCCCTCAGAACCGATGGGGTCGAGCGTCGGGCGCTCCGCGCGGCAGCGCGCCTCGGCGCGCGGGCAGCGGGCGGCGAAGGCGCAGCCGGGCGGCGGGTTCAGCGGGTCGGGCAGGTCGGCCGCGCCGCTTTCGGCCTCGATGCGCGCAAGGCCGGGCCTCGGGGCCGAGCGCAGCAGCAGATCGGTGTAGGGGTGGCGGGGCGCTGCGTAGAGCGCGCGGGCCGGGCCGCTCTCGACCACGCGGCCGAAATACATCACGGCGACCGAATCCGATATGGTCTCCACCACGGCGAGGTCGTGGCTGATGAAGAGATAGGTGAGCCCGAGGTCGCGCTGGAGGCGGCGCAGCAGGGCCAGCACCTGCGCCTGCACCGAGACGTCGAGCGCCGAGACCGGCTCGTCGAGCACCACGATCCGCGCCTCGGCCGCCAGCGCGCGGGCGATGCCGATGCGCTGCGCCTGCCCGCCGGAGAACTCGTGCGGATGGCGGTCGAGGAAGGCGGCGCGCAGACCCACCGCGTCCATCAGGTCGCCGAGCCGCGCAGCGCGGGCCGCCTCGTCGAGCCCGAGCAGGCGGCGCATCGGCGCCTCCAGCGTCTGGCGGATGGTCTTGCGCGGGTTGAGCGAGGCGATGGGGTCCTGGAAGACGTATTGCACGCGGCGCGCGCGGGCCGCGACCGAGCGCTCGGCGGTCGCGTCGGCGCCGTCGATCAGGATCGCGCCCTCGGTCGGGCGGTCGAGGCCCGCGAGCATCCGCGCCAGCGTCGACTTCCCGCAGCCCGACTCGCCGACGACGCCGAGCGTGCGGCCTTTCTCGGCGGCGAGCGTGACGTCCTGCACGGCGTGGACCGCCGGGCGGCGCGCGCCGAACAGCGTGCGGCCGCCGCCGAAGATGCGCGTCAGGCCGCGCGCCTCGATGGCGGCGGTCACGCGTCCACCGTCAGCGGCTTGACGCAGGCCGCCGCGCGGCCCG
>RECW01000040.1 GCA_007693835.1 Paracoccaceae bacterium
TCTGGCCGTCGGTGATCGAGATCACGTTGGTCGGGATGTAGGCCGACACGTCGCCCGCCTGCGTCTCGATGATCGGCAGCGCGGTCAGAGACCCGGAGCCGTTGTCCTCGTTCAGCTTCGCGGCGCGCTCGAGCAGGCGGGAGTGGAGATAGAACACGTCGCCCGGATACGCTTCCCGGCCCGGCGGGCGGCGCAGCAGCAGCGACATCTGGCGGTAGGCGACGGCCTGCTTCGACAGATCGTCGTAGATGATCAGCGCGTGCATGCCATTGTCGCGGAAATACTCCGCCATGGCGCATGCTGCGTAGGGCGCGAGATACTGCAGCGGCGCCGGCTCGGAGGCGGTCGCCGCCACGACGATGGAGTACTCCATCGCCCCTGTTTCTTCGAGCTTCTTAACCAGCTGCGCGACGGTGGAGCGCTTCTGACCCACGGCGCAGTAGATGCAATAGAGCTTCTTCGACTCGTCGCCGCCGGCGATGTCGTTGTAGTTCTTCTGGTTCAGGATGGCGTCGAGCGCGACCGCGGTCTTGCCGGTCTGGCGGTCGCCGATGATCAGCTCGCGCTGACCGCGGCCGATGGGGATCAGCGCGTCGATGGCCTTGATGCCCGTCGCCATCGGCTCGTGCACCGACTTGCGCGGGATGATGCCGGGCGCCTTCACGTCGGCGCGGCGGCGCTCGGAGGAGTCGATGGCGCCCTTGCCGTCGATGGGGTCGCCGAGGGCGTCGACCACCCGGCCGAGCAGGCCGCGGCCCACCGGCACGTCCACGATGGCGTTGGTGCGCTTGACCGTGTCGCCTTCCTTGATCGTCGAGTCCGACCCGAAGATCACGATGCCGACGTTGTCGACTTCGAGGTTGAGCGCCATGCCCCGGATGCCGCCGGGGAACTCGACCATCTCGCCGGCCTGCACGTTGTCGAGCCCGTAGACGCGCGCGATGCCGTCGCCCACGCTCAGCACCCGGCCGATCTCGGAAACCGCCGCCTCCTGACCGAAATTCTTGATCTGCTCCTTGAGGATCGCGGAGATCTCGGCGGCCTGGATCGTCATATGCCTGCCTCTTTCATGGCGGTCTGCAACCGGTTGAGCTTGGCGCGGATCGTGGTGTCGATCATGCGCGAGCCGACTTTGACGACGAGCCCGCCGATCAGCGACTCGTCCACGGAGACGTCGAGGTCGATGTCGCCGCCGACGGCGCCGCGCAGCATCTCCTCGAGGCGCTGGCGCTGGCCGTCGTCGAGCGGGCGGGCCGACACGACCGAAGCCGAGATCACGTTGCGCTTCTTCGCCAGCAGCGCCTCGAAACCCCGCAGCACGTCGGCGAGCGCGAAGAGCCGCCGTTTGGCCGCCATCAGCGCGATCATGTTGCGCGTCGGCGCGTCGATCCCCATCGCGTCGCAGAGGGCGGCCATCGCGGCGCCCTGCTGCTCGCGCGTGTAGAGCGGCGAGTGCACGAGGTCGCGCAGGTCGGCGCTCTCCTTGAGCGCCGCCGCGAGCGACGCCACGTGGCCCGCGACCGCGTCGAGCTGCCCCGCCTCGTCGGCGAGCTCGAACAACGCCGTGGCGTAGCGGCCGGAGACGCCGGATACGGGAGTGCTGTCGGGCACGGACGATCCTTCGGCTGAACCCGGGAGGTCCGGGCGCGTGAACGCTGCCGAGACAATGTGATCATCCCCCCGACGCGAGGCGTGGGTAGCATAGGGCCGTGGCCCACGCAACAAGGGCGCCGCGCTGCGTCAGCACGACGCCTTTGATCGCTCGTTCAAGGAGTTGGCGCGCCAAGGCGAACCCGGCGCGATGCGGACTCTTCGTCGCAGAGACGCCGGGCGCCGCGCGGCCGGCGGGTGTTCAGACCGCGACGGCGTGGCGCGCCGTCTGCGCCTCGGGGTCGAGATAGGCGTCGAAGGCGGCGGCGATGGCGCGCAGCGCCGGGCGGCCTCTCGGGTCGACCCGGACGCGCCCCTGCTCGACGGCGACCAGCCCGTCATCGACGAAGGGCCTCAGCGCGTCGATCTCGGCGGCGAAGTAGCCCGGGGTCTCGCCATGGGCGAAGGCCGCGGCGGCCAGATCGACCTCCATGTCGCACATCAGCCGCTCGATCACGGCGCGGCGCAGCACGTCGTCGGCCTTGAGCGCGAGGCCGCGATGCACCGGCAGCCGACCGGCCTCCACCGCCCGCGCCCAGGCGCCCGTCTCGGCGATGTTCTGGCCGTAGCCCTGCGGCACCTGCGCGATGGACGTGGCGCCGAGGCCGAGCAGATGTTCCGAGACGTCGTCGGTGTAGCCCTGGAAGTTGCGCCGCAGCCGCCCGGCGCGGGCCGCGTGGGTCAGCGGGTCGGAGGGCAGGCCGAAGTGGTCGAGGCCGATGCGCTCGTAGCCGTGCTGCACCAGCAGCCGCGCGGCGAGCTCCGCCTGCTCGAACCGCTCCGCGGCGCCCGGCAGCGTCTCGTCGGGGATCATGCGCTGGTTCTTGGCCATCCACGGCACGTGGGCGTAGCCGAACAGCGCGATGCGCGACGGCGCGAGGTCGACAGCGCGCTCGACCGTGGCGGCCAGCGTGTCGACAGTCTGGTTCGGCAGGCCGTACATCAGGTCGAAGTTGATCGCGGTCACGCCGGAGGCGCGCAGCGTCTCGACGGCGTGGCGCACCACGTCGAAGGGCTGCACGCGGTTGATGGTCTTCTGGACCTCGGCGTCGAACTCCTGCACGCCGAGCGAGGCGCGGGTGAAGCCCATCTCGCCGAGCGCGAAGGCCATCTCGTCCTCCAGCGTGCGCGGGTCGATCTCGACGGCGATCTCGGCGTCCGGCGCCACGTCGAAGGTGGCGCGCAGCGTCGCCATCACGTCGCGGAAGCAGTCGACCGGCATGGCGGTCGGCGTGCCGCCGCCGAAGTGGATGTGGGTCACGCGCTTGGCCGGCACGGCGGCCGCGAGCAGCGCGATCTCCTTCTTCAGCGTATCGACGTAGTCACGCACCGGCTGCTCGCGCGCGGCGAGCTTCATGTTGCAGCCGCAGTACCAGCACACCTTCTTGCAGAACGGGATGTGCAGGTAGAGCGAGAGACCCGCGTCGGCCGGGATCGCCGACAGCCAGCCGCGCCACGTCTCCTCGGGAAAGTCCGGCGAGAAGTAGGGGGCCGTCGGGTAGGACGTGTAGCGCGGCACCCGGCGCGAGGCGTGCTTGGCGATGATCGGGTCCATGGCGGGGGCCTCCCTGGAGGATGGGGCGTCTCGGGTCGCACCTTGGGGCGCGCGCGGGGGCCGCCGCCTTGACTCGGGTCAACTCGGCATTTTCAGCAATAGCGCGGCAGGCCGTGCGGCCAGGGTCCCGCGGCGGCCTGCGCCGGCCCGTAGGCGCCGCCGCCATCGTAGCGGGGGCATCGGGCGCAGAGGCCGGCGCGGATCAGCGCCTCGCCGAGATCGGCGCCGCGGGCGGCGCATCGCCCGACCACGCGGTCGTAGCTGCGCGCGCCGGTCAGCGCGCAGGAGACGGCGGCGCCCGCCACGAGGCGCCGCATCGCAGCGGCAGCCTCGGGGCCGCCGGGCTCGCGCAGTTCGGGACAGTGCAGCCCGCTCAGGCGCAACGGCTGCCCGCCGACCACGATGGTGTCCCCGTCGCGCACCCGCACGGCGGCGGAGACGAGATCGGCGCGGGGCGGCGCGGGCGCCACGGCGGAGGGGGCCGGCGTCGCGGCGGCGGCCTGCGTGATCGCCGACGCCGCCGGACGCCGGCCCTTCGGCGCGTCGCCGCCCGCCGCGACCCCGATGCAGAGCACCGTCAGAATGACGAGCGCGCCGTTCAGCGCCGCGGAGGCTGCGCGGCGGGCTATGGCGAAGCGGTCGGGCGGCGGCCGGTGCAGCACGCGCCGGCCCGACTGCGGAAACGGAACGATGACCCCGTGACGCGCCATGATGGAATAAGCTCCACGATTTCAGCCGCCTGCGGGGCGGCGTCGTGGAGGATCGTCAGGAGCGGTTGCGAAAGGGTGGACGCCGACTCCTGCGCCTGCGGGTCCTTCAGGCGTTCACGTCGACCACGGCGCGCCCGCGCACCTGCCCCTTCAGGATTGCGGCGCCGAGCGCCGGCACGTCCGCGAGAGTGGCGGGCTCGATCATGTCCTCGAGCTTGGCGAGATCGAGGTCGCGGGCGATGCGGGCCCAGGCGCGCATCCGGTCATCGAAAGGACGCATCACGCTGTCGATGCCGAGCAGGTTCACGCCGCGCAGCAGGAACGGGATCAC
>RECW01000179.1 GCA_007693835.1 Paracoccaceae bacterium
ACGGGCAGAAGCAGTGGCTGGAGATCGGCATGCTGCTGGCGCAGGACCCGCGGCTGCTGCTGGTCGACGAACCCGCCGCCGGCATGACCCCGGCCGAGCGCGAGCACACCACCGATATCCTCAAGACGGCCGCGCGGACGCGCGCCGTGGTGGTGATCGAGCATGACATGGAGTTCGTGCGCCGCCTCGACTGCCGGGTGACCGTCCTGCACGAAGGCCGCGTCCTCGCCGAGGGCTCCATCGACCACGTCACCCGCAACCAGCAGGTGATCGACGTTTATCTGGGGCGCTGAGATGCTCGAAGTCCGCGATCTCACGCTGCACTACGGCGCCTCGCAGATCCTTTACGGCGTCTCGCTCAAGGCCCGCGCCGGCGCGGTGACGGCCGTGATGGGCACCAACGGCGTCGGCAAGACCAGCCTGCTGCGCGCCATCGCCGGGCGACACCCCTATTCCGGCGGCGCCATCGTCCTCGACGGCAAGCGGCTCGCCCATGTCTCCGCCGCCGCTGCGGCGCAGGCGGGCATCGCCTACGTGCCGCAGGGCCGCGAGATCTTCCCCCTGCTGACGGTGACGGAGAACCTCCAGACCGGCTTCGCCTGCCTGCCGCGGGATCAGCGGCGCATCCCCGAGCGCATCTACGAGCTGTTCCCGGTGCTCCGCGAGATGAAGGACCGCCGCGGCGGCGACCTCTCGGGCGGCCAGCAGCAGCAGCTCGCCATCGCCCGGGCGCTGATCACCCGGCCGCGGGTGCTTCTGCTGGACGAGCCGACGGAGGGCATCCAGCCGAACATCATCCAGCAGATCGGCCGGGTCATCTCGCTGCTGCGCGAGGAAGGCGAGATCGCCATCGTGCTCGTCGAGCAGTATTTCGACTTCGCCTACGGCCTCGCCGACGCGTTCTGCGTGCTGAACCGGGGGCGCGTGGTGCTGTCGCGCCCGGTGCAGGACGTCACGCGCGAGGAGATTCTGGAGCGCGTCTCTATCTGACGGCGCGACGTCGGCCATGCGGCCGGCAGGCGGACCCGCCGCGCGCTCTGGCGCCGTGGCGCGCCCCCCGCTAGCGTGCGCGCCGGCCGATAGAGGGAGTTCGCCATGATCCGCGCCGCCGTCGCCTTCACGCTGCTCGCCTGGGCGGGCGGCGCCGCCGCCGACGCCCTCGACCGCATCCGGGAGAGCGGAACCGTCCGCCTCGCCGTACGCGAGGACGCCGCGCCCCTCTCCTTCCTCCGCGACGGCGCGCCCGCCGGCGTCACGGTCGAGATTTGCCTGCGCCTCGTCGAACGGCTCGCGGAGCAACTGGGCGTCGAGGCGCTCGAACCCGCCTTCGTGATCGTCGACGCCGAAACCCGCTTCGCGGCCGTGGCGGACGGCGAGGCGGACCTGCTCTGCGGCGCGGCGACCGTCACCCTCGCGCGGCGCGGGATGGTGGATTTCTCGATCCCCGTCTTCGTCGACGGCGCGTCGGTGCTGACGCTGGAGGGCGGGCCGGACGACTTCGCGGATCTCGCCATGAAGCGCGTCGGGGTGCGCGCCGGCACGACCACCGCCCGCGCGCTGCGCGCGACGCTCGGGCGCGCCGGGATACAGGCGGCGGTCGTGGAGGTCGACGACCACGCGGAAGGCCTCGCGCACGTCCGCGACGGCGTGGTCGACGCCTACTTCGCCGACCAGTCCATCCTGATGAGCCTCGCCCTCGCCGCCCCGCCCGAGCCGCGCCTCAACGTTTCGGGCAACGTGCTGTCGGTCGAG
Organism: Paracoccaceae bacterium; assembly: GCA_007693835.1. Lineage (GTDB taxonomy): Bacteria > Pseudomonadota > Alphaproteobacteria > Rhodobacterales > Rhodobacteraceae > Rubrimonas. The sequence continues at coordinate 1,753 of RECW01000179.1, forward strand.
CCGCAGGCGCTGGCGATGGCGCTGGGGGAGACGCGGCTCAGGCTCGAAGTCGACCGTGCTCTCAGCCGCATGTGGCGCGCGGGCGAGATCGCGGCGGTCTTCGAGCGCGCCTTCGGTCCGATCCCGCCCGGCGACATCCTGCAGGCGCTCGGCCTGCTCGCCCCCATCCCGGAGTGACGCCGGTGAACGAGTATGAAGCCCACGACGCGGTCGGACTGGCGGCCCTCGTCGCCGCCGGCGACGTCACGCCCGGTGAGTTGCTCGACGCGGCGCTCGCGCGGGCCGAGGCGCTGCAGCCGAAGCTCAACGCCTTCACGCACCTCGTCCCCGACACGGCGCGCAGGCTGATCGCCGAGGGCCTGCCCGAGGGGCCGCTGCGCGGCGTCCCGTTCCTGCTCAAGGATCTCGGCTGCGAGGCGGCGGACTTCCCGGCCGACAACGGCTCGCGCCTGCTGAAGAACACGCGCTACCCGGTCGACTCCGAACTCTACGCGCGGCTGAGGGCGGCCGGCCTCGTCGCCTTCGGCCGCACCACGGCGCCGGAGGGCGGCGTGGGCGTCGCCACCGAGGCGGCCGTCTACGGCGGGCCGACCCGCAACCCGTGGGATCTCTCGCGCACGCCGGGCGGCTCGTCGGGCGGCGCCGGGGCGGCGGTCGCGGCCGGGGTCGTGCCGGCGGCGCATGGCTCGGACGGCGGCGGATCGGTGCGGATACCGGCCTCCTGCTGCGGCCTGTTCGGCTTCAAGCCCACCCGCGCCCGCCTGCCGGACGGGCCTTACGCCGGCGAGGGCTGGGCGGGCATGGCGATCGACGGCTACCTGACCCGCAGCGTGCGCGACACGGCGGCGCTGCTCGACGCGACCGCCGGCCCCGACCTCGGCGCGCCCTACTGGGCGCCGCCGCTCCGCGAGAGCTACGCCGCCGCCCTCTCGCGCCCGCCACGCCGGCTGAAGGTCGCGCTCGCCGCCACCACCCTCGACGGCGACCCGATCCACCCCGACTGCGTCGCGGCGGCGGAGGACGCGGCGCGGCTGCTCGCGGACCTCGGCCACACGGTCGACCTCGCGCGCCCCACCGCCGACACCCGCGAGATGATGCGCCAGTGGACCCGCATCGTCGCCTGCGGCACGGCGCTCTGGGTGCGCGAGAAGCTCGCGAAGCTCGGCCGCCCGCTCGCCGAGGACGACATCGAGCCCACCGCCCGCGGCGCGATCGCGCTGGCGGCGACGGTCTCCGGCCCCGACTACCTCGCGGCGGTCGAGGCGATCCACGACTACGGCCGCGCGATGGCGGGGTTCTTCGCGGAATGGGACGTGCTGCTGACGCCGACGCTCGGCGAGCCGCCGGCCGCCGTCGGCCGCTTCGCCCATGCGCGCTGGAGCGACTTCGAGGCGTTCCGCCTCGGCCCCGAAGGCGTCTACCCGTACTCGCCCTTCACCGCGGCCTTCAACGCCACCGGCCAGCCGGCCGCCTCCGTCCCGCTGTTCTGGAACGCGGCGGGGTCGCCCATCGGCGTCCACCTCGCCGCGCCCTTCGGCGAGGACGAGACGCTGATGGCGCTCTGCGGCGAGCTGGAGCAGGCGCGGCCGTGGTTCGACCGGCGCCCGCCGGCGGAGAACCGCTTCGCGGCGTGAGCCCTCGGCGCCTGGCCCTCTGCGAGACGCTCAGCCGCGCGGCAGCAGCGCCTTCAGCGCGTAGACCAGCTCCAGCGCCTCGCGGGGCGACAGGTCGTCAGGCGCGATCTCCGCGAGCCGCGCTTCGACGGCCGAAGGCGCAGGCGCAGCGGCCGGCGCGCGCCGCGCCGCCGAGAACAGCGGCAGATCGTCGATCAGCGCCGCCGCCCGCGGCCCGCCCTCCTGTTCGCCTTTCTCCAGCGCCTCCAGCACCTCCCGCGCCCGCGCGACGACAGAGGGCGGCAGTCCGGCGCGCTTCGCGGCCTGCACGCCGTAGGAGCGGTCGGCCGCGCCGTCGCGCACCTCATGCAGGAACACCACCTCGCCCTCCCACTCCCGCACCGCCATCGCCGCGTTGCGCAGGCCCGCGAGCCGGTCGGCGAGCGCGGTGAGTTCGTGGTAGTGGGTGGCGAACAGACCCCTGCAGCGGTTGACGTCGTGGAGGTGTTCGAGGGTCGCCCAGGCGATGGCGAGGCCGTCGTGGGTGGCGGTGCCGCGGCCGATCTCGTCGAGGATCACCAGCGCGCCGGGGCCGGCCTGATTGAGGATCGCCGCCGTCTCGACCATCTCGACCATGAAGGTCGACCGTCCGCGCGCGAGGTCGTCGGCGGCCCCCACCCGGCTGAACAGCTGGTCGACCACGCCGATCCGCGCCTTGGCCGCCGGCACATGGGCGCCCGCCTGCGCCAGCACCGCGATCAGCGCGTTCTGGCGCAGCCACGTCGACTTGCCGGCCATGTTCGGCCCGGTGAGCAGCCGCAGCCGCCCCGCCTCGCCGCCCGAGAGGTCGCAGTCGTTGGCGACGAAGCCGCCCTCGCCGCGCCGGCGCAGCGCCTGTTCGACGACCGGGTGGCGGCCGCCCTCGATGCGGAACGCCGTCCCCGCCTCGACAGCCGGCCGCGTCCAGCCCTCGGCCACGGAAAGCTCGGCCAGCGCCGCCGCCACGTCGATCTCGGCCAGCGCCTCGGCCGCGTCGGCGACGCGCGCGGCGTCGGCCAGCACGGCGGCGCGGAGCTCGGCGAACAGGCGCCGCTCGATGGCCAGCGCCTCCTCGCCCGCCGACAGGATGCGGCTTTCGAGGTCGGCGAGGTCGGCGGTGGTGAAGCGCACCGCGCTCGCCAGCGTCTGGCGGTGGACGAAGCGCGCCGAAAGCGGCGGCGCCAGCATCTTCGCGGCGTGGGTCGCCGGCGTCTCGATGTAGTAGCCGAGCACGTTGTTGTGTCGGATCTTCAGCGCCGCGACGCCGGTCTCGCGCTGGTAGTCCGCCTGCATGGCGCCGACCACGCCGCGCCCCTCGTCGCGGAGCTTTCGCGCGGCGTCGAGCGTCGCGTCGGCGCCCGCCGCGATGAAGCCGCCGTCGCGCGTCAGGGGCGGCGGCTCGGCCACCAGCATGGCGTCGAGCGTCCCGACCAGCGCCTCGAACCCGCCGAGCCGCGCTACCGCGTCGGCCAAGGCGGGCGGCCCGCCGACGACGCCGGCGATCTCCGCCCCCCGCGCCAGCCCGTCGCGGACGGCGGCGAGGTCCCGCGGCCCGCCCCGGTCGAGCGCGAGGCGCGACAGGGCGCGGGCCATGTCGGGCGCGCCGCGCAGCGCGGCGCGGACGGCGCCGCGCGCGTCCGCCTCGGCCGCGAACCAGTCGACCGCGTCGAGCCGGTCGGCGACGGCGGCAGGGTCGGTCAGCGGCGCGGCGAGGCGGCGTTCGAGGAGCCGCGCGCCGGGGCCGGTCACCGTGCGGTCGACGGCGTGGAGCAGCGAGCCCTCGCGGCGGCCGTCGAGCGTGCGGGAAAGCTCCAGATTGCGCCGGGTCGCGGCGTCGATGCGCATCGCGGCCCCCGGCGCCTCCCGCCGCGGCGGGCGGAGCAACGGGGCCGCGCCCTTCTGCGTCAGCGCCACGTAGTCGGCGATCGCGCCCATGGCGGCGATCTCGGGGCGGGTGAAGGCGCCGTAGCCCTCCAACGTCGCCACCCCGTAGAGCGCCGTCAGCCGCGCCGCGGCCGATGCGCTGTCGAAGGAGGCCGGCGCGAGCGGCGTGACCGCGCAACCCGCCTCGGCGAAGAGCGCGCGCAGGGCTTCGTCAGGCCCGTCCGGCGCCAGCGCCTCCCGCGGCGCGACGCGGGCGAGCGCCGGCCCGAGCGCCGCGCGGTCGACGGGGCTGGCGCGGAAGTCCCCTGTCGAGAGGTCGAGCCACGCGAGCCCGCCCTCGCCGCGGATCTCGGCGAAGGCGGCGAGGTGGTTGGCGGCGCGGGCGTCGAGCAGGGCGTCCTCGGTCAGCGTGCCGGGGGTGACGAGGCGCACCACGTCGCGCGCCACCACGGCCTTCGCGCCGCGCTTGCGCGCCTCTGCCGGGTCCTCGATCTGCTCGCAGACCGCCACCCGGAAACCCTTGCGGATCAGTTGCGCGAGGTAGCTTTCGGCGGTGGCGACCGGCACGCCGCACATCGGGATGTCGGCGCCGAGATGCTTGCCGCGCTTGGTCAGCGCGATGTCAAGCGCCTCGGCCGCCGCGGCGGCGTCATCGAAGAACAGTTCGTAGAAGTCGCCCATGCGGTAGAACAGGAGCGAGTCCGGCCAGCGCGCCTTGATGGCGAGATACTGCGCCATCATCGGGCTCGCCGCCCCCTCCCCCACCGCGACGCCGGTGTCGGTCATGCCGCGCGCTTAGCACGCGCGGCGCGCCTGCGCGAGGCGGCGGCCGCCCGGCTCAGGGCGCGGCCGGGCGCGCGGGCGCAGGCGGCGCGGCGACGCCGAAAAGATCCGCGGCGAGCAGCGCGAGGCGCTCGGCGGCGGTCATGTCGGCGCGGGCGTCGAGCACGGCGCGGGCGAGGCCGGGGTCGTCGGTGATCACCCCTGCGACGCCGCGCGAGGCGAAGCGCGAGAGCGCGACAGCGTCGTTCACCGTCCAGACGTAGACGTCGCGCTCCGCCCGCCGCGCCCGGCGGATCAGCGCCGGCGTCGCGAGCCGCGCGCTGACGGCCAGAAAATCCGCGTCGAGCCGCGCGAGATCGCCGAGCGCCGTCGCCGCCAGCACGCCGACGCGCCAGTCTGGCCTCAGCGCCTTCATCCGCGCGGCGGAGGCATGGTCGAGCGACATCACCGCCACCGCGTCGGCCATGCCCGCCGCCTCGACGATCTCCGCGACCCGCTCCTCCAGCCGCAGCGCGCGGCCGTAGTGCTTGAGTTCGATCAGCAACCCCGCCCGGCCGCGCACCGCCTCCAGCGCCTCGGCCAGCGTCGGGGCGGTCTCGCCGGCGAAGGCGGGATCGAACGGCGCGCCGATGTCGATGGCGCGCACCTCCGCCAGCGTCGCGTCGGCGACCTGGAGGGGGACGCCCGCGAGCTTCATGAAGTCGCGGTCGTGCATCAGGACCACCGCGCCGTCCGCGGTCTCCTGCACGTCGATCTCGATCCAGTCGGCGCCCGCGGCGATCCCCATCTCGATGGCGGCGAGGGTGTTTTCGGGCGCGGCGCCGGCGCCGCGGTGGCCGATCACGGCGACGTCGTGGCGCGTGCGCACCGAGGCCGAGAGCGCCACCCCGGCCGTCACCGCGCCGACCACGGCCGCGGCCAGCAGCGGCAGCGCGACCGACAACCGCCGCGGCGGCGCTTCGGGCGCGGCCGGCAGACGCTCGCGCCCGCCGAGCGCGGCGTGGGCGCCGCCGAGCATCGTCGCGAGCCCCGCCGCCCCCACCGCGCCGGTGAGCAGCCCGACGGCCGAGAGGGCCGCGATCGAGGCGAGCACATGGGCCGCGACCGTGCGCAGCCCCGCCTCCGCCCCCGGCGCCAGGGCGCGGGAGAAAAGCCCCGCGGCCGCCGCCCCCGCCAGCGTCAGCGCGAGCGCTCCGAGCGCCCAGACCGCCATCGCCGCCGCCGCCCGCCAGCGCCGCCCGGCCGTCAGCCGCGCGCTCTCCGCCAGCGCGGCCCGCGGCCCAAGCCCGCCGAGCACCACCGCCGGCAGCGACAGCGCCCAGGCCGCGATCCGCTCGCCGAGGACGGCGGCGAGGCCCAGCGCCAGCACCGCGCCAAGCGCGAGGGCGCCGAGAAACTCAGGCGGCCGCTCGGCGATATAGAAGTTGATGTCGTGCGCGCCGAGCAGCGCCTGCGCCGCGAGGAAGGCCGCGAGAAGAAACGGGGCCGCCCGCAAAAGCAGGCGCACCGTCAGCACGGCGGCGAGCGTCAGGATCGCCGGCGCCCGCGCCGCGACCCGGCGCAGCGCGCGCCAGATCGAAGGCCGCGCGCCCCGCCGGGCGTCGGCGTCGAGCGCCATCATCGCCGAAAGCGCGACCGTGTTGGCGGCGATCAGCACGCTCGCCGCCGCCACCGTCGCCACGAAGCCGACGGGGCTCAGCACCAGCCGCGCGATCTCCTGATCAGCGACGGCGGGCGCGCCGGAGACCTCGGCCGCCAGCCGCATCGCCGCGCCGGCGAGCGGCGCCAGCACCGCCGCGCCGAGCGCCGTCGCCGCCAGATGCAACGCCAGGAACAGGCCCTTCAGGCGCCAGACCCGCGCCAGCGAGGCGCGGATCAGCGCGGCCACGGTCATGGCCGCGCCGCGCTCAGTAGCGGTAGGCGTCGGTCTTGAACGGCCCCTGCGGCCCGACGCCGATGTAGTCGGCCTGCTCGGGCGACAGCTCGGTCAACTGGACGCCGAGCTTGGCGAGGTGGAGCCGCGCCACCTTCTCGTCGAGCTGCTTCGGCAACACGTGGACCGTGTTGTCGTAGGCGTCGCCGCGGGTCCAGAGCTCGATCTGCGCCAGAACCTGGTTGGTGAAGCTCGCCGACATGACGAAGGAGGGGTGCCCGGTCGCGTTGCCGAGGTTCAGGAGCCGCCCCTGCGACAGCAGGATCATCCGCTTGCCGTCGGGGAACTCGACCATGTCCACCTGCGGCTTGATGTTGGTCCACTTCATGTTCTTCAGGGCGGCGACCTGAATCTCGTTGTCGAAGTGGCCGATGTTGCCGACGATGCACATGTCCTTGAAGGCGCGCATGTGGTCGAGCGTCACCACGTCCTTGTTGCCGGTCGCGGTGATCACGATGTCGGCGCGCGGCGCGGCCTGCTCCAGCGTCACCACCTCGTAGCCGTCCATCGCGGCCTGAAGGGCGCAGATCGGGTCAACCTCCGTGACGAGCACCCGCGCGCCCGCGCCCTGAAGCGAAGCGGCCGAGCCCTTGCCGACGTCGCCGTAGCCGCAGACCACCGCGACCTTGCCGGCCATCATCACGTCGGTGCCGCGGCGGATGCCGTCGACGAGCGACTCCTTGCAGCCGTACTTGTTGTCGAACTTCGACTTGGTGACGCTGTCGTTCACGTTGATCGCCGGGAACGGCAGCATCCCCTTCTCGGCGAGCTGGTAGAGGCGGTGGACGCCGGTCGTCGTCTCCTCGCTGACGCCGCGGATGGCGTCGCGCTGCCGGGCGAACCAGCCGGGGCTCGCGGCCATGCGCTTGGCGATCTGGGCGAAGAGGACCTCCTCCTCCTCCGACGTCGGGTTCGACAGCACGTCCTCGCCGGCCTCGGCCCGCGCGCCGAGCAGGATGTACATCGTGGCGTCGCCGCCGTCGTCCAGGATCATGTTGGAGGGCTGGCCGTCCGGCCACTGGAAGATCAGGTCGGTGTAGCGCCAGTAGTCCTCCAGCGTCTCGCCCTTCACGGCGAAGACCGGCGTGCCGCCTGCGGCGATGGCGGCGGCCGCATGGTCCTGCGTCGAGTAGATGTTGCACGAGGCCCAGCGGATGTCGGCGCCGAGGGCCTTCAGCGTCTCGATCAGCACCGCCGTCTGGATCGTCATGTGCAGCGAGCCGGTGATGCGCGCGCCCTTCAGCGGCTGGCTGGCGGCGAACTCTTCACGGCAGGCCATCAGTCCCGGCATCTCGGTTTCGGCGATGGCGATCTCCTTGCGGCCGAAATCCGCAAGGGCGATGTCTGCGACGACGTAATCCTGCATGGCGATGCTCCAGCCGCGGCCTTGGCCGCTATATGCCGTGCGGCCTAGCAGGACGCGCCCCATACCGCAACGCGAAGCGTCGAAATCCACGCAATCGCGCCGGTCAGCGAAGGCGCGCCTCCGCGCGCCATCGGTCGGCCTCAGAACGCCAGCGTCGGGCGTCGGCCTCTGCGCGGCCGGCGGCTTCGCGCGCCGTCGTCGCGTCGCGCTCGGCGGCGGCGCGGCGACGGTCGGCGTCGCCCGCGCGGCGCTCCGCCTCGAGGCGCGCCTGCTCGGCGGCGCGGCGGTCGCGCCGTTCGCGGTCGAGGTCGAGCGTTATCGTGCGCTCCCGCACCGCCGCATCGCGGATCCGCTCGACAAGACGCGCGTTCTCTGCTCCCAGCGCCGCATTCTCCGCCTTGAGGGAGGCGATCCGCGATTCGAGCGCCGCCGCATCCGGCGCCTCGGCATCCTGCGCCGCCGCAATCGCGGCCACGGCCGCCGCGGCGAGGGAAAAGGTGACGATGTTCAGAGCGCCGCTCCCAGAGCTTGCATGAGTCGGTCCACGTCGGCGTCGTCGTTGTAGAGGTGCGGCGTGATCCTGAGCGCCGCGCCGCGCTGGCTGATGTGCACGCCCTCCGCCGCCAGCCGCGCGAGCAGGTCGGGCGGCGCGCCGGGCGGCAGGGCGAGCGACAGGAAATGCGGCCCGCGCCGGTCGTCGTCGATCGGCGCGAGGCCGATCGCCCGCGCCCGCGCGCCGATCGCCGCCGTCTTCGCCGCCAGCGTCGCCTCGATCTCCGCCACGCCCCACGCCAGCAGCTGCTCCAGAGACGCGATTCCCGCCGGCATGGTGGCGAACTGCGCGCGCTCGCCCATGTCGAAGCGGCGCGCGCCGGGCTGGTGGTCGTCGCGGTAGTCGACCAACCGCGCGAAATCCTCCGAGCCTGCGTGGTTCAGCCAGTTCTCCTCCAGCGGCCGCCCGTCGCGCCGCTCGGGCGCGACGTAAAGAAAGCCCAGCGCGTAAGGGCCGAGCAGCCACTTGTAGGCGGCGGCCACCGCGAAATCCGGCCGGATGGCCCGGAAGTCCGTGACCATCGCGCCGGCGGACTGGGTGAGATCCAGCACCAGCGCCGCGCCGACCTCCCGGCACCGCGCCCCGATGGCCGCGAGGTCGAGCCGCGCGCCGGTGGTCCAGAGCACGTTGGGCAGCGCGGCGACCGCCGTCCGCTCGTCGAGCGCCTCGAGCACCGCCGCCGTGGCGCCGCGCAGGTCGGCCGCGTCGACGGCGACGACCTCGGCCCCGGTGTCGGCGGCCAGCGCGCGCCAGCTGTAGACGTTCGACGGAAACTGCTCGCGCAGCGTGACCACCCGCCGCCCCGGCGCCAGCGCCACGTTCCGCGCCGCCGTGGCGACGCCGTAGCTCGCGGCGGGCACGATGGCGACGCCCTCGGCGTCCGCCTCGACGATCCGGGCGAACAGGCTGCGGGCGACTTCGGTCTCGGCGAAGAAGTCGGCCGGGCGCAACTCCCACGGCCGCGCCTTGCGCCGCGCGCCGGCGACGCCGGCCTCGACCGCCGCGCGGGGCAGCGGCCCCATGTAGGCGCAGTTGAGGTATGCGACCTCCCTCGGCATGTCGAACGACGCGCGCTGGCTCGGGATCATCGCCGCCTCCTGTGCAGGCGCGCATCCTGACCGTTGGAGCGCTGCGCGGCAACCGGGGGGTCAGAGCGGCTTGGCCATCAGGATCAGGTCGCGCCACGGCCCCGCCCAGCCGGTCTTGACGAAAGGCCGCCGCGCGCGCTCGACGAAACCGCGCCGCGCATAGAGCGACCGGGCGCGCGCGTTCGCATCGGCGACATCGAGCGCAATCTCAGCCGCGCCGCTCTCGCGCGCCAGGTCTTCGGCGCGCGCCAGCATCGCGGACCCCAGGCCCCGGCCCTGCGCCGCCTCCGCCACGGCCAGCACGTCGAGATACCAGGCCCCCTCGGCCAGCGCCGCGACCTCGGCGTGCGGCGCGTAGAGCGGATGGGACGGGGCGGCGGGCGGACCCTCCAGCCGCCAGCCGAGCAGGCAACCCAAAACCTCCGCGCCGTCGTGCGCGACAAGCGCCTGCGCATGGGAGAACTCGCCGTCGGACGCCGCGATCAGCCGCGCCCCGCAGTCCAGCGCCGTCTCGCCCGGCCGCGCCCAGTCCGCCCACACCACCAGAGGCAGGCCGAAGCCGGCCAGCGCGTAAAGTCGCGCGAGCGCCGGCGCGTCGTCGGGCGTCGCAGGGCGAAGCGGGGCGGGCGCGGGCATGGCGGCTCCGGAAGGGCGACGGGCGCGCACCCATGCGCTCGGCGCGTCCTTCGCGCAAGCGCCCTGCGGTTTCGCGTTGACGAACCGGTCCTCCGCCGCGTATCGCGCGTGCGGGCGCGTCGCCGGACAAGGGCGAGCGGCGGCGGGCTCAGCGAAATCGCCCTGACGACGGAGCGCGTCCATGACGCTTCACCCCAAGCCGCAGGCCCCGCGGCCGACGGCCGCTATCCCGCAAACGAAACCTGTGCGGCCTGAGTTTTCCTCCGGACCCTGCGCGAAACGTCCCGGCTGGTCGGCCGAGAGCGTCGCCGCGCGCGCGTGGCTCGGGCGGTCGCACCGGGCCGCAGGCCCGAAGGCGCAGCTCGCCGAGGTGATCGAGAAAACGCGGGCGCTGCTGGAAGTCCCCGCCGACCATCGCATCGGCATCGTGCCCGCGTCCGACACCGGCGCGGTGGAGATGGCGATGTGGACCATGCTCGGGGCCCGCCCGGTCGACATGCTGGCGTGGGAGAGCTTCGGGGCCGGCTGGGTCACCGACGCGGTGAAGCAGCTGAAGCTCGGCGACTGCCGCGTGATCGAAGCCGACTACGGCGCGCTGCCCGACCTCTCGACGGTGCGGCCAGACGCCGACGTCGTGTTCACCTGGAACGGCACCACCTCGGGCGCCCGCGTGCCGAACGCCGACTGGATCGCCGCCGACCGCGCGGGCCTCACCCTCTGCGACGCCACCTCCGCCGCCTTCGCGCAGGCCCTCGACTGGGCGAAGCTCGATGTCGTCACCTTCTCCTGGCAGAAGGTTCTCGGCGGCGAAGGCGCGCACGGCGTGCTGATCCTCTCGCCCCGCGCCGTCGAGCGGCTGGAGAGCTACGCGCCCCCCCGCCCGCTGCCGAAGATCTTCCGCCTGACCAAGGGCGGGAAACTGATCGAGGGCGTGTTCAAGGGCGAGACCATCAACACGCCCTCCATGCTCGCCGTCGCCGACTGCCTCGACGCGCTCGACTGGGGCCTTGGCCTCGGCGGCCTCAAGGCGCTGCAGGCCCGCGCCGACGCGAACTTCGCCGCGTTGCAGGCGTGGGTCGACCGGACGCCGTGGGTCGAGAACCTCGTCGCCGAGCCTGCGCACCGCTCCAACACCTCCGTGTGCCTGAAGATCGTCGACCCCGAGGTCGCGTCGCTCGACGACAAGGGTCGGCGCGCCTTCGCATCGCGGATGGTGAAGCTGCTGGAAGCAGAAGGCGCCGCCTTCGACATCGGCGGCTACCGCGACGCGCCCCCGGGCCTGCGCGTCTGGTGCGGCGCCACCGTCGAGACGGCGGATGTCGCCGCGCTCACGCCGTGGCTCGACTGGGCCTTCGCGACCGCCGCCGCGGAGCGCGCCGCCGCCGCCTGATCCTGCACGAGACGCCGGCCGCCCTGCGCGACGGGGCGGCCTCCCGCATCGCAGACGCGCCCTGAAGGGCCGCGCGACAGGAGCATCCCATGCCCAAAATCCTGATTTCCGACGAGCTTTCCCCCGCCGCCGTCGCCATCTTCCGCGACCGCGGCGTCGCGGCCGACTTCCGCCCCGACCTGGGCAAGAACCCCGAGGCGCTGGCCGAGGTCATCGGCGGCTATGACGGCCTCGCCGTCCGCTCCGCCACCAGGGCGACCGCCGCGATCATCGCCCGCGCCGAAAACCTCAAGGTCATCGGCCGCGCCGGGATCGGCGTCGACAACGTCGACCTCGCCGCGGCCTCGGCCCGCGGCATCGTGGTGATGAACACGCCCTTCGGCAACTCGATCACCACCGCCGAGCACGCCGTCGCCCTGATGCTCGCCGTCGCCCGTCAGATCCCCGCCGCCGACGCCTCGACCCGCGCCGGCAAGTGGGAGAAGTCGCGCTTCATGGGCGTCGAGATCACCGGCAAGACGCTGGGCGTGATCGGCTGCGGCAACATCGGCGCGGTGGTCGCGACGCGGGCGATCGGCCTCAGGATGAAGGTGATCGCCTATGACCCCTACCTCAGCCACGATCGCGCGGTGACGCTTGGCGTCGAGAAGATCGACGATCTCGACGCCCTGCTGGCCCGCGCCGATTTCGTCACGCTGCATCTGCCCAAGACCGAGCAGACCGCCAACCTGCTGTCGGCCGAGCGCATCGCCCGCATGAAGCCCGGCGCGCGGCTGATCAACGCCGCCCGCGGCGGGCTGGTCGACGAGGCGGCGGTCGCCGAGGCGCTGAGCGAAGGGCGCCTCGCCGGCGCCGCCTTCGACGTGTTCGCCGTCGAGCCTGCGAGGGACAACCCGCTGTTTCACGCGCCGAACGCCATCTGCACGCCCCACCTCGGCGCCTCCACCACCGAGGCGCAGGAGAACGTGGCGCTGCAGATCGCCGAGCAGATGAGCGATTTCCTGCTGACCGGCGCGATCCAGAACGCGATCAACGCGCCCTCGATCACCGCCGAGGAGGCGCCGCTGCTGAAGCCCTGGGTGCGCGTCTGCGAAGTGCTCGGCGGCTTCGCCGGGCAGCTCACCCAGTCCGCGATCAAGGAGATCGAGATCGAATACGTCGGCCACGTGGGCGAGCTCAATCTGAAGCCGCTGACCGCGGCGCTGACGGCGGCGCTGCTGAAGCCCTCGATGGGGCAAGGGGCCGTCAACATGGTCTCCGCGCCGCTGATGGCCCACGAGCGCGGCATCGCCATCGCCGAGACCCGGCGCGAGGCGCAAGGCGCCTTCGGCTCCTACGTGCGGCTGTCGGTGACCACCGAACAGCAGACGCGCGCGGTGGCGGCGACGGTGTTCTCCGACGGCAAGCCGCGGTTCGTCCAGATCAAGAACGTCGACGTCGAAGCCGAGCCGATGCCGTTCATGCTCTACACCACCAACGAGGACACGCCGGGCTACATCGGCGCGCTCGGGGCGAAGCTCGGGGCGCTCGGGGTGAACATCGCGACCATGGCGCTCGGGCGGGCCGAGAAGGGGGGCGAGGCGATCGCGCTCCTCGGCGTGGACGAGGCGGTCACGCCGGAGATGCTCGCCGACATCAAGACGCTTAAGCAGGTGCGCGACGCCAGGGCGCTCGCGTTCTGAGGCGCTGCGGGCGCGCCGTCAGGGCGCGCCCATCGCCTTCAGCGCGTCCTCGATGCGGCCGACGTCGACCGGATTGTTCAGCTCCCAGAACACCCGCCCGGCCGCCTCGACTTCGACGCAGAGCATCGGCACGCCGTTCTCCAGAAACCGCAGCTGCTCAAGCCCCTCCAGCGTCTCGAGCGGCCCCGGCGCCCAGCCGGCGTAGGCCTCGAGCGCCTCGGGTCGGTAGGCGTAAAGTCCGACGTGGTGGAACACCGGAACCGGTCCGTCTGGGCCTACCGCGTCGGCGAACGGGATGACCTCTTTCGAGAAATACAGCGCGCGGCGCGCGTGGTCGAAGACCGCCGTGGTGCCGCCGACGCGGCCGGCGCGCCGGTCGTCGCGGAAATGGGCGAGGGTCGTCGCGTCGCAGCGCAGCACCGGCGTCGCGGCGGCGGCGTCGCTGGCCGCCATGGCGCCGATCAGCGCCGAGACGAAACCGGGCGGCGTCAACGGCGCGTCGCCCTGGAGGTTGACCACGAGATCGGGCCGCGGGTCGAGCGCGGCGAGCGCCTCGGCGCAGCGTTCCGTGCCGTTCCGGCAGCGCTCCGAGGTCATCGCGACGCGGGCGCCGAAGCTTTCGGCGTGGGCGGCGATGCGCGCGTCGTCGGTGGCCACGATCACCTCCGCCACTCCCGCCACCGCCGTCGCGGCGTCCCAGCTTCGCCGGATCAGCGTGCGGCTCTGTCCGGTCGCGCCGCGCAGCGCGACCAGCGGCTTGCCCGGGAAACGGCTGCTGGCGTGGCGGGCGGGAATGACGACGACGACGCGCATGGCGCTCCTCCGACCGTGGCTGCGCCTGTCTACGCCGTCGGCCCGCGAGACGGAAGCGCCCGAGGGCCCGCCGCCGCCGCGCCGCCTTGACGACGCCGCGCCGCGCGGCCAGAGAGGACCGGCCTGTCAACCGGAGCGTTCATGCAGACCGCCGCAGCCCGCCTGTTCGCCTCGCTGGCCGTCGGCGTGACGGTCGCGGGGGCCGGCGGCTTCGGCTGGACGGCCGCCGCCGGACTCGAGCGCCGCGCCGCCGAGCGGGTGGCCGCGATGGCGCGCGCCGCGGGCGCGGACTGGCTGGTCATGGAGGTGGACGGTCTGCGCGTCACGATCGCCGGCGTCGCGCCCGATGAGGCGGGGGCCGAGGCGGCCCGCGCGGCCGCGGCGGCGGCCGGTCGGTTCGCCCGCGTCGTGGACCTTGTCGCCGTCGCCGAGCCAGCGCCGCCGCCGCCGGACGTGGCGCTGACGTTGGTGATCGGCGAGGGCGGTGCGACCCTTTCGGGCGTGGCCCCCACCGCGAATACGCGGCTCCGGCTCGCCGAGGCGCTGCCGGGCGTCGTGGCGGACACGGCCGAGGACGCGCGCGCCGACGGCGCGTCCCCGCCCGGCTGGCGCATGATCGAGGCGGCGGCCGTCCGCGCCGCCGAGGCGCTCGCGGAAGGATCGGTCACGCTCGGCGCGCAGTCGTTCTCGGTCGCGGGCCGTCCACGCTCGGCGGCGGATCGCGCGGAGATCGAGGCGCTGGCGGCCGGGCTGGCGGCCGAAGGCGCGACGGTGTCGCTCGACCTCGCCGATGCCGCGCCGGGCGACGCGGCGCCGGGCCGAACGGCGCCGCCCCCGGTCGCCGCTTCGCGCGCCTATCGCACGACCGGAGCGCAGGACGCCGATGCGCCGGGCCAGCGTCCGCCGCGAGACGGCGCGCTTTTCGCGCCGACGGGTCCGGAGACGGCGGGGCCATGGCTGCGCGCGCGCGCCGACGCCGACCTCGTCGTGCTGACCGGCGCGGCGCCCGACGCCGCCACCCGCGACGCGGTGATCGCCTACGCGGGCGCGCGCTTCGGGGCCGACCGCGTGCATCACGGACTGACGGTCTCGGCCGCTGCGGGCCGGGAGGGCTGGCGGGCCGCCGCGCTGGCGGCGCTGAACGCCCTCGCCGCGCTCGATGAAGGCGAGGCGGCCGCGAAGATGGGCGTCGCGACGCTGTCCGGCGTGACGACGAAGCCGGACGCCGCCCGCGCGGCGCACCGCGCGCTCGCCGACGCGGAGACCTCGGGCTGGCGGACCGCGAGCCGCGTGACGGTCGACCTGCCCGCCCGCGCCGCGCGGGCGCGCCTGCCCCTCGATCTGTGCGCCGAGCGGCTGAGCGCGATCACCGCGGCGTCCCCCATCCTGTTCGCCCCGGCGAGCGCCGAGATCGACGGCGACAGCGAACCGGCGCTCGACGCCCTCGCCGAGGTGCTGGGGCGCTGCGACGGCGGCGAGATCGTGGTGGAGGGGCACACCGACAGCCAGGGCTCGGCCGGCTACAACCTCGCGCTCAGCCAGCGCCGGGCCGAAGCCGTGCGCACGGCCCTGGCGACGCGCGGCGCGCCCAAGGCCGCGCTGACCGCGCGCGGCTACGGGCAGGAACGCCCCATAGCGGACAACGCGACCGAAGAGGGCCGCGCGCAGAACCGCCGCATCGCCTTCGCCGCGACGCCGCCCGAAGCGGTCGCGAAAGGCGACGCGGCCGCAGGAGACGAAGCGCCATGACCCGACTGACCCTCGCGTTCGCCATCGCGGCGCTGCTGCTCTGCTTCGCGGGCCTCGGCATGCTGGCCAGTTGGCTGTGGCGTCGCGCGCGCGGCGAGGATCACGCCGCGGAGCGCCTCGCGCGGATGGCGGCGCAGCTTCACGCGGCGGAAGTCGCGCGCGACGCCGCCATGGCGCGCCTGTCGGAGGGCGCCGCGGCGGCGGAGGCGAGCGCCCACGAGACCGAGACGCGGCTGTCTGCGGCCCTGCGCGAAGCCTGCGCCGAGCGAGACGCCGCGATGGAGGCGCTGCGCGACGCCCGGCGGGACGCCGCGGAGTGGCGCGCCGCCTATGAGGGTTTGTCGGGCGTCGACCGGGTGGGCCCGTAGACCGTCGCGCCGCCGATGAGGTCCTCGACGAAGAACGCGAGCAGACCCGCGCGCCCCGACACGCCGGCCTTGGCGTAGACGCGCGAGGCCTGGGCGCGCACCGTGCCTTCCGCCGCGCCGCGCAGGCGCGCGATCTCGCCGATATCCAGCCCCTTCAGCAGGAACAGCGCCACCTCGCGCTCGGCCGGCGTGAGGCGCCACGCGTCGAACCACGCCTGCGCGAGCGTCATGAACGCCCCCGAGGCGACGGCGAGCGCCGACTCGGCGCGGCGGCGCGCGTCGAGGCTGCGCCGAAGCGCCAGCGCGCCGAACGCCACCCCCACCGCGAGACACGCGGCGAAGAGGCCCTCCACCGCCAGGTGAAGGGCCCCCTCGCTTCCGCCACGCAGCAGGTCGGCGACGAAATCCGCGAGGAAAAAAGTCGCCGCCAGGGTCTGCGCGGCGACGACCGCGGCGATGACAGCCGGTCGAGCGGCGGGCGGGCCGCGTCTCAAGCGGGTCCGCTCGGAAAGCGCTTCTCGCCGTGCACCATCGCGCCCACCAGATCGACGCCGGAGCGGCGCGTCTCGAAAGCCACCCCCGCCACGTGCAACAGCGCGAGCAGCAACAGGGCGTTCGCGGCGCCTTCGTGCAGCTCCTCGACCAGAGACTCCCCCTCGTCCGATCCGCCGCGGCGATCGTCGTCGTCGGCGAGCGCGCTCGCCGCAAGGACGCTGCGCGCGGCCGCATGCCCATTCTCGCTGGTCTCTTCGAGGGCGAGTCCGGTGACGCAGACGACGGCGAGCGCCGCCCACATGGCGTAGGCGTTCAGCGCGCCGAGCGGATTGTGGGAGCGATGAGGCCGCGCGACTCCGGTCCTCACCTCGCCGAGATGCG
Source organism: Paracoccaceae bacterium (assembly GCA_007693835.1). Classification (GTDB taxonomy): domain Bacteria; phylum Pseudomonadota; class Alphaproteobacteria; order Rhodobacterales; family Rhodobacteraceae; genus Rubrimonas. Next base: position 18,526 of record RECW01000179.1, read on the forward strand.
CCCGCGCCGCCGAGAGGCTTGGCGGAAAGCTCTCGAACCGCGCGGTCTCGGGCCCGACGAAGCCCCAGAGCATCCTGAGCGCGAGCAGGCCGAGGGCCGCATAGCCGATCCAGATATGGGCGACGGACTCCTCCTCGATGATGAGGCCATTGAGAACGACTGCGACCGCGATGCTCCAGTGCGCTACCCGGACGAACGGGTCCCAGACCCGCTCGGCGTGCGGTCCTGTCCCGGCGGTCACGACTTGCGCTCCAGCTTCACGACGGCGCCGGTGGCCGCGTCGACCTCGATCTCGAGACGCTCGCCGCCGCGACGCAACTCGACTTCGATGGCGCCGTTCTCCCGCTCGAATTCGTGCACGTCCCAGCCTTCGGCGCGGACGGCCTCGGCGATGGCCGCAGCGCCGGTTCCGACGAACTGGCCGAGCTCAACGGCGACGGCGACGAAAGGAACGGCGATCAACAGCGAAATCGCCCCTAGAGAGCGAAGGACTGGATTCATCATGGCGGGCTCCCGGGATGTGGACGCCGACGCGATGTGCGACGGCTCCGCCCGAAATGCCGTTCGCGGTCCGGCCGCGCCATCCGCGGCGCGCGCACACGGCGGCCCGTAAGCGCGCGCTTATGCGCCGTCAGACGTACATGCCCTTGATCATGTCCTCGAGCGCGCCCTTCTCCATCTCGA
>RECW01000064.1 GCA_007693835.1 Paracoccaceae bacterium
CCGCGCGAATACTGGACGGTGCGCGCCGAACTCGAGACGCCGCGCGGCGACCGCTTCACGGCGAGGCTGGTCGCGCTGGACGGCGCCAAGCTCGACAAGTTCGACCTCGCGACGGCCGAGGACGCCGAGAAGGCCGTGGCGGCGGTCGCGGCCGGCCCGCTGACGGTCGCCTCCGTCGAGGCCAAGCCCGCCACGCGCAACCCCTGGCCGCCGTTCATGACGTCCACGCTGCAGCAGGAGGCGAGCCGCAAGCTCGGCTTCGGCGCCAAGCAGACCATGAGCGCGGCGCAGCGGCTCTACGAGGCCGGCTGGATCACCTACATGCGCACCGACGGCGTCGACATGGCGCCCGAGGCGGTGACGGCGGCGCGCGAGGAGATCGGGCGGCGCTTCGGGAAAGCGTACGTCCCCGACAGCCCTCGGCTCTACAAGACCAAGGCGAAGAACGCCCAGGAAGCCCACGAGTGCATCCGCCCGACCGAGATGGGCCGCTCGCCCGATCAGGCCGGAACGCTCGAAGCCGACCAGCGCCGCCTCTACGACCTGATCTGGAAGCGGACGCTCGCGAGCCAGATGGCCGCGGCGCGGCTGGAGCGCACCACCGTCGACGTGACCGGACCGCGCGCGGCGCTGCGCGCCACCGGGCAGGTGATCAAGTTCGACGGCTTCCTGAAGGTCTACGACGAAGGCCGCGACGACGACGAGAGCGAGGACGGCGCGCGCCTGCCGGAGGTCCGCGCGGGCGAGCCCGCCGCCCTTCCCGCGCTCGCCGCCAGCGCCCTCGGCGCCGACATCGCCGCGGGCGACGGCGAAGAGCGGCGCAAGGGCGAGACGCGGCCCCGCGCCGCCGAAGGCCCGGCGGTGCTGGCGCAGCAGAGCTTCACCCAGCCGCCGCCGCGCTACACCGAGGCGACGCTGGTCAAGAAGATGGAGGAGCTCGGCATCGGCCGCCCCTCCACCTACGCCTCGATCATCGACACCATCCAGACCCGCGAATACGTCCGCAAGGACAAGAACCGGCTGATCCCCGAGGACAAGGGACGGCTGGTGACGGCCTTCCTTGAGAACTACTTCCAGAAATACGTCGGCTACGACTTCACCGCGGATCTGGAGGAGGAGCTCGACGACGTCTCGGGCGGGCGGGCCGACTGGAAGACCGTGCTGCGCGACTTCTGGAAGGATTTCTCCGGCGCGATCGAGGAGACCAAGGAGCTCCGCATCTCCGAGGTGATCGAGAAGATCGACGAGGCGCTGGGGCCGCATCTGTTCCCCGAGCGCGCCGACGGCGGGCCGCCGCGGCTCTGCCCCGGCTGCAACGCGGGGCGCCTCGGCCTCAAGACCGGCAAGTTCGGCGCCTTCATCGGCTGCTCGAACTACCCCGACTGCCGCTACACCCGTCCCCTCGGCGGCGAAGGCGAGAACGGCGAGGCGGCGGTCGACGGGAAGCTGCTCGGCCACGACGAGGCGGGCCGCGCGGTGACGCTGCGCGTGGGCCGGTTCGGGCCTTACGTCGAACGCGCCGCCGAGGGCGAGGACAAGCCGAAACGCGCCTCGATCCCCAAGGGCATGCCGCTCGACGCGGTGGACCTCGCCCGCGCGCTCGACATGCTCGCCCTGCCCCGCCTGGTGGGCGCGCACCCCGAGGACGGCGAGCCGATCGAGGCGGGCGTCGGGCGCTTCGGGCCGTACGTGAAGCACGGCAAGACCTACGCCAACCTGAAGGACGCGGAGGAGGTGCTGACCATCGGCCTCAACCGCGCCGTCGACCTGATCGCGCAGAAGCGCGAAAGCCCCGGCCGCCGCGCGGCCGCGGCCGAGCCCCTGCGAACGCTCGGCGAGCACCCCGACGGCGGGCCGGTGACGCTGCATTCGGGCCGCTACGGGCCGTATGTGAAATGGGGCAAGGTCAACGCGACCCTGCCGAAGGAGACCGCGCCCGAGGCGGCGACGCTGGAGGAGGCGCTGGCGCTGATCGCCGCGAAGGCGCCGGCCAGGAAGGCGTCGGCGAAGAAGCCTGCGGCGGCCAAGGCGGACGCCAAGAAGCCGGCGGCGAAGAAGGCGACCGCGAAAAAGACCACCGCGAAGAAGGCGGCGGCGGCGAAGCCGAAGGCGACGAAGCGCGCCGCCGCCGACGGCTGAGCCCGCCTTGTCGCGGAGCGCGTTCGGGGATACCGTCCGCGCCTTCTCGCAGACAGGGGGAACGGCCATGCTGAGGGGGTCCATCACCGCGCTCGTGACGCCCTTCAAGGGCGGCGCGCTCGACGAAGCGGCGCTGCGCAGGCTGGTCGAGTGGCAGATCGCCGAGGGCAGCCACGGCCTCGTGCCCGTCGGCACCACCGGCGAGAGTCCGACGCTCTCCCACGACGAGCACGAGCGCGTCATCGAGATCGTGGTGGAGACGACGGCGAAGCGCGTGCCGGTGATCGCCGGCGCCGGCTCGAACAACACCGTGGAGGCGATCCGCTTCCTGCGCCACGCCGAGCGCGTCGGCGCCGACGCCGCCCTTGTCGTCACGCCCTACTACAACAAGCCCGGCCCGCGCGGCCTGATCGCCCACTACACCGCCCTGCATGACGCCTGCGACCTGCCGATCGTCATCTACAACATCCCCGGCCGGTCCGTGATCGACATGCAGCCCGACACCATGGGCGAACTGGCGAAGCTGCCGCGCATCGTCGGCGTGAAGGACGCGACCGGCGACGTCACGCGCGTCTCGAAACAGCGCGCGAGCTGCGGGGCCGACTTCATCCAGCTCTCCGGCGAGGACGCCTCGGCGCTCGGCTTCAACGCCCACGGCGGGCTCGGCTGCATCTCGGTCACCGCGAACGTCGCGCCGCGGCTCTGCGCGGCGTTCCAGACCGCGACGCTGGAGGGCGACTACGCCACGGCGCTCGATTTCCAGGACCGGCTGATGCCGCTCCACACCGCGCTCTTCGTCGAGTCGAACCCCTGCCCGACGAAGTACGCCCTGTCGCTGCTCGGCCTCTGCGGCGAGGAAGTGCGCTCGCCGCTGGTGACGGTGACCGACGCGACCAGGGCGCAGGTGCGCGCGGCGATGGTCCATGCCGGGCTGATCGAGGGCTGATGGCGGTCACCAAGGACGGCCGGAAGATCGTCGCGGAGAACCGCAAGGCCCGGCGCAACTACTTCATCGAGGACGATCTCGAAGCCGGCATCATGCTGCAGGGCTCGGAGGTGAAGTCGCTGCGCCAGGGCGGCGCGAACATCGCCGAGAGCTACGCCAGCGTCGAGGGCGGAGAACTCTGGCTGATCAACAGCTACGTGGCGCCGTTCTCGCAGGCCAAGACCTTCGGCCACGAGGAGCGGCGGCGGCGCAAGCTGCTGGTCAACCGCCGGGAGCTGGCCAAGCTCGCGCAGGGCGTGCAGCGCGAGGGCATGACGATCGTGCCGCTGGAGCTCTACTTCAACCCGAAGGGCGTGGCGAAGCTGAAGATCGGCATCGCCAAGGGCAAGAAGCTGGTCGACAAGCGCGACACGGAGAAGGCGCGCGACTGGGCGCGCGACAAGGCGCGGCTGCTGAAGGCGCGCGGCTGACCGCGCCCCGGCGCCGTGCGGCGCGGCATCTCCGCGCGCGCCGGCTCGGCGGATTGCCCCGCCCGCGCCGCTCCGGTTTATCTCCCCCGACGCGAAAAACGCCGAGGGGAGACCGCCCATGCCGACCTATGCGGACGTCTACGAAAGCTGGCGACGCGACCCCGAAGGCTTCTGGCTGAAGGCCGCCGAGGCGATAGACTGGTTCGAGAAGCCGACCAAGGCGCTCGACGCATCCAAGAAGCCCTTCTACCGCTGGTTCGCCGACGGCGTCGCCAACACCTGCTGGAACGCGGTCGACCGGCACGTCGCCGCCGGTCACGGCGACCGGCTGGCGGTGATCTACGACAGTCCCGTGACCGGCCGGCAGGCCCGCATCACCTACGCCGAACTGCAGGAGCGCGTGGCCCGCCTCGCCGGCGCGCTGGAGGCGCGGGGCGTGACGAAGGGCGACCGGGTGATCGTCTACATGCCGATGATCCCCGAGGCGCTGGAGGCCATGCTCGCCTGCGCCCGCATCGGCGCGGTGCACTCGACCGTCTTCGGCGGCTTCGCCGCGCACGAGCTGGCGGTGCGCATCGACGACGCGAAGCCGAAGGCCGTGCTCAGCGCCTCCTGCGGCATCGAGCCGGGGCGCGTCGTCGCCTACAAGCCGCTGCTCGACGGCGCCATCGCCGAGGCGACCCACAAGCCGGACTTCTGCCTCGTGAAGCAGCGCCCGGAGAAGGAGGCCGAACTGGTCGAAGGCCGCGACGTCGACTGGGACGCCGCCGTCGCCGACGCGCCGTTCGCCGAGTGCGCGGCGGTGGGCGGAGACGATCCGATCTACGTCCTCTACACCTCCGGCACGACCGGCGCGCCCAAGGGAGTCGTGCGGTCGAGCGGCGGGCACATGGTGGCGCTGCGCTGGACCATGGAGAACCTCTACGGCGTGAAGCCCGGCGAGGTGTTCTGGGCGGCGTCGGACGTCGGCTGGGTCGTGGGTCACAGCTACATCGTCTACGGGCCGCTGCTCGCCGGCTGCACGACGGTGGTGTTCGAAGGCAAGCCCGTCGGCACGCCTGACGCCGGGGTCTACTGGCGCATGGTGCAGGAGCACCGCATCGCGGCCCTGTTCACGGCGCCGACGGCGCTGCGCGCCATCAAGCGCGACGACCCCGAAGGCGCGCTGATCAGGGACTACGACGTCTCCTCGCTGCGCACGCTGTTCCTCGCCGGCGAGCGCGCCGACCCCGACTCGATCCAGTGGGCGCAGCGCGCCCTCGGCGTGCCGGTGATCGACCACTGGTGGCAGACCGAGACCGGATGGGCCATCGCCGGCAACCCGGTGGGGATCGAACTGCTGCCGGTGAAGCTCGGCTCGCCGACCAAGCCGATGCCGGGCTACGACGTGGTGATCCTCGACGAAGCCGGCCAGCCCGCCCCGCCCGATACGCTGGGCGCGATCGCCATTCGCCTGCCGCTGCCGCCCGGGACGCTGCCGACGCTCTGGAACGCCGAGGAGCGCTTTCGCAAGAGCTATCTCGCGACCTATCCCGGCTTCTACGAGACCGGCGACGCCGGGATGATCGACGGCGACGGCTATCTCTACATCATGGCCCGCACCGACGACGTCATCAACGTCGCGGGCCATCGCCTCTCGACCGGCGCGATGGAGGAGGTGCTGGCGAGCCATCCGGACGTCGCCGAATGCGCCGTGATCGGCGCGGCGGACCCGCTGAAAGGCCAGGCGCCGGTCGGGTTCCTCTGCCTGAACAAGGGCTGCGGCCGGGCGCCCGAGGAGATCGCCGCCGAGTGCGTGAAACTCGTGCGCGAGCGCATCGGCCCCGTGGCCGCCTTCAAGACCGCGATCGTGGTCGAGCGGCTGCCCAAGACGCGCTCCGGCAAGATCCTGCGGGGCGCCATGGCGAAGATGGCGGACGGCGCCGCGTTCAAGGCGCCCGCCACCATCGACGACCCCGCGGTGCTCGGCGAGATCGAGGCGGCGCTGAAGCAGGCGGGGTTCGCCGGCGGGGCGTGATTGTCGCTTCGTTTACGTTCGCCCCGATATGGTGAACACGCGCGGGGGCCACGCCCCGCGCGGGCCATTCTCGGGGAGACCGACCGTGAGCCGATCCAGCGCCCGCTCGCCAGCGCCGCTTCAGCGCGCCCCCAGACCGCCGGCGGGACGGCGCGCGCCGTGACCCGGACCGCCGTCATTCGCTGGGCGCTCGGCGTCACGGCCCTCGCCCTCGCCGCGGCGACCGTTTTCGCCGCCGTGGACACCGTTTCGCGCGATCGCCAGCTGCAACAGGCGGCGGCGACGATCGGCGCGGCCTATGAGATCGCGACCGTCCGCGACGACGTGGCGCGCATGATCGACCACATCGGCGCGGCGGGACCCGCCGCCGGTGAAGTCGCCATGGCGATGAGCGCCTCTCTCCGCGGCGCGCTCGGGGCGCTGATCGCCGACGAGTCGCGGCGCGGCCGCCTCGAACCCGGCGAGATCGAATCCCTCGCCCGCGTCGCCCGCGGCTTCGACCAGCGCCTGAGCGCCTTCGACGCCGCCGCGTCCGAAGGCCGCACGGAGGCCGAGACGCCCCGCTTCATCGCATCGCTCACCGCCGACGCCGCCGTGCTGTCCGACATCGCCGCGACCGTCCGCATGCGCGAGCGCGCCGCGGCGGGCGCGCTCGACGCAGGGCTTCAGACGGCCTCGCTCCGCACGATCCAGATGGCGGGCGCCGCCGTCGGGCTCGCGGCGCTGATCGGCCTGTCGCTCGCGATCCGCTCGGCGCCGCCGACCGCGATCATCGCGGAGAACGCGTCGCTGAACCGGCGGCTCGCCGACGCGCAACTGGCCCGGGCGCGGTTCGTCGCGATGATGAGCCATGAGTTGCGCACGCCGATGAACGGCGTGCTCGGACTGCTGTCGCTGATGAAGGACGCCGCGTCGCCCGAAGAAATCCGTCGGCTCATCGATCAGGCCGAGCGTGCGGGACGTCAGTTGACCGCGATGCTCGGCGACATGCTCGACGCGGAGGGGGCCGGCGGGCGGCGCGAGGAACAGGAAGCCGCGGAGGCGGCGACCGCGCCGTCGACCTTCCGCGTGGACGCCATCGCCGAGTCGCTCGACGAGCTTTTCGGCCCCGTCGCCAAGCAGTACGGCGTGGCTTTCCGCACGTCGGTGAAGGGGACGCCGCCGACCGAGGCGACCGGCGACGGCCGGCGCTTCCAGCGTGCGCTCACCCACCTCTGCACGCACGTCGTCGAAAAGGCCGGCGTCAAGGACGTCGAAGTCGAGATCTCGCACGACGGCGACAAGCTTCAGGCGGCGCTGTCCTTCGAGCATCCGGCCGGCGCCGAGGAGGCGAAGGGTCTGGCGGAGATCGCCAACGCCCCGGCGGCGGAGACCGAGGGGCTCGGCGGCCGCGGTCTCGGGCCGCTGCTCGCCAAAGGTCTTCTGGAGAAGATGGGCGGCCGTCTCGAAGTCTCGACGCTCGACTCGGGCCGCGTGCTGATCCTCGCGTCGACCCCTTCCCAACCGGTCGAGGACGTGCGCCCGCGCGTGCGCGTCATCGCCCAGACCCGGTCGCTCGGCGCGCTCGGGGCGGCGGCCGCCTCGGCGGCGGGGGTCGACGTCCTCGCGACCGACAAGGCGCCGACGCCCGACGTCCTGCTGGTCGAGGCCGGCGGCGTCGAGGAGGAGCGCGCGGTTGCGGAGGCGCGGATGCAGTGGCCGGACGCGATCGTCGTCGCGCTCGGTCGCCCGGACCGCCCCGAACTCTTCGACGTCATGGTTCAGCCGCCGCTCGACCCCGCGCGCGTCGCGCGGATCGTCGCGCAGGCGTGGGCGAAGGCCGAGCAGTCCAGGGCGCTCCCGGCGCAACGGGCTTTCGCAATTCGCAAAACATCGGTAGGTTGAGCGCCGCGATGTGAAGCGTTTGGCGTGATTGGAGTCGTTTGATGGGAATTCCCGCGATGACGAACGGACGCGACGCGTCGGGCTCCACCGGGCTCGGCTGGCTCCGGAACAAGCGCATCCTGCTCGCCGAGGACAACATCACCAATCAGATGGTGGCGACGCAAATGCTCGACGCGCTTGGCGCGCGGGTGGATGTGGCGAACGACGGGGCTGAGGCGCTCGAGATGATCGAGCAGCGCGCCTACGACATCTACCTGATCGACATCGAGATGCCGCGCGTCTCGGGGCTCGACGTGATCCGCGCCATCCGTGAGGCCGCCGCCCCCCTCTGCGACGCGCCGGTGATCGCCGTGACCGCCTACGCGCTCCGCGAACACCGTGAAAAGATCGCGGAGGCCGGCGCCGACGGACTGATACCGAAGCCGCTCGTCGGGATCGAGCAGTTCGGCCGCGACATCATGAACTTCACCGAGCGGTCGCGCCGCCGCGCCGAAAGCGCCGGCGACAGGTCTGCGGCGGCGCGTGACGTGGACGAGGACGCCGCCGCGCCGGTCAAGGCCGCGGGCCCGGTCTCGCTCGGCGTGTTCAACGCCCTCGCCGAAGCGATCGGCCCCGAAGCGATGCGCGATCTTCTCGGCAAGATCGACAGCGACCTCGCCAAGGCGGAGGGCGAAGTGGCCGAAGGGGTCGCCACGTCGGACAAGGCGCTCGTCAGCAGCGCGACGCATGTGCTGATCTCCGTCGCCGGCGCCGTCGGCGCGACGCCGCTGCAGAAGCTCGCGCAACGGCTGAACGCGGCGTCCAACGGCAAGTCGGAAGAGGACGCCCATGCCCTGGGCTCCGAACTCGGCATCCAGATCAAGGTTCTGCGCGCCTTCCTGGCCGCACGCGCCGGGGCGGCGGGAAGCTGAGGCGCATGGCGGACGATCCGATCCTGCTGGTCGAGGACACGCCGTCGTTGTCGGCCGTCTACGCCGCGCTGCTCAAGAAGGCCGGGCATGCGGTCGACTGCGCCTTCACCGCCGCCGAGGCGCGCAGCCGGTATCAGCGCGGCGCCCACCGCGTCGTGCTGCTCGACCTGATGCTGCCGGACGGCGACGGAATCGACGTGCTGCGGTCGATGCGCGCCGAGGATCCTGACATCAAGGCCATCGTCATCACCGCCAACGGCTCGATCAGCCGCGCCGTCGAGGCGATGCGCGCGGGGGCCTTCGACTTTCTCGTCAAGCCGTTCGACGAGACGCGCCTCCTCAAGACCGTCGACGCCGCCGTGGAGAGCGCGGCTGACGACGCGCCCCAGCCCGAGATTCGCGAGGAAGGCTTCCAGGGTTTCGTCGGGTCCTCGCCGGCGATGCGGGCGGTCTACGACACCATTCGCGACGTCGGCCGCTCCTCGGCCACCGTGTTCATCACCGGCGAGAGCGGCACCGGCAAGGAGGTCTGCGCGCAGGCGATCCACGCCCTCTCGCCGCGCCGCGCGCGGCCCTTCGTGCCGCTGAACTGCGGCGCCATCCCGCGTGATCTGCTCGAGTCGGAAGTGTTCGGGCACCTCAAGGGCTCGTTCACCGGCGCGATCGCCGACAAGCCGGGCGCGGCGGCGACGGCGGACGGCGGCACGCTGTTCCTCGACGAGATATGCGAGATGGACATCGAGCTGCAGACGAAGCTGCTGCGCTTCCTGCAGACCGGCGCGATCCAGCCCGTCGGCGCCCCGGCGCCGCGCAAGGTCGACGTGCGCATCGTCTGCGCCACGAACCGCGACCCGCAGGCCGAAGTCGAGGCGGGGCGCTTCCGCTCCGACCTGTTCTACCGGCTGTTCGTGGTGCCGATCCACCTGCCGCCCCTGCGCGAGCGCGGCCGCGACGTGATCGAGATCGCGGAGGCGCTGCTCGCCGAATACGCCCGGGTCGAGGGCAAGCGGTTCAAGACGCTGTCCTCCGGCGTCGTCAGCGCTTTCGCGTCCTACGCATGGCCCGGCAACATCCGCGAACTGCAGAACGTGCTGCGCAACATCACCGTGCTGCGCGACGGCGAGGAGATCACGCCCGACATGCTGCCGGCGCGGATCTCGGCGGCGCGCGAGGCGATGGCGGCCGCCCCCATCGACGTGTTCCGCACGCAGGAGAACACGTCGCTGCGGGCGCGGCTGAAGGCGCTGGTCGGCGCGCCGCTCGACCGCATCGAGCGCGAGTTCATCGAGGCGACCATCGACGCCTGCGAAGGCTCGATCCCCAAGGCCGCGCGGGTGCTCGAGGTCAGCCCCTCGACGCTTTACCGCAAGCGCGAAAGCTGGGGCGTCAAGGCGTGACGCCCGCGGCGCATTGCGCTTCGCCCAACCTGTCGTAAGCTGCGCGCGAGGGCTGCGCCGGCCGCCCGCGACAGGGAGACTTCCATGCGTTCCATCAGCGCGCTCGCGACGGGTCTTGCGCTCGCCGCGTCCGCCGCGGCGGCCGAGTTCCGCCCGGCCATCGTCTACGACCTCGGCGGCAAGTTCGACCGCTCGTTCAACGAGGCCGCCTTCGTCGGCGCCGAGCGGTTCCGCGAGGAGACCGGCGTCGCGTTCCGCGACTTCGAGATCCAGAACGACGCCCAGCGCGAGCAGGCGCTGCGCCGCTTCGCCCGCGACGGGTTCGACCCGGTGGTCGCCATCGGCTTCAGCCACGCCAACGCCGTCGAGCGCGTCGCGACCGAGTTTCCCGACACCCGCTTCGCCATCGTCGACATGGTGGTCGACCTGCCGAACGTGCGCTCGATCCTGTTCAAGGAGCACGAGGGCAGCTACCTCGTCGGCATCCTCGCCGCCATGGCCGCAGGGGAGGGTCAGGTCGGCTTCGTCGGCGGCATGGACATCCCGCTGATCCGCAAGTTCGCCTGCGGCTATGTCGGCGGCGCCAAGTCGGTGCGGTCGGACATCACCGTGTTCCAGAACATGACCGGCACCACCGGCGCGGCGTGGAACGACCCCGCCCGCGGCGCGGAGCTCGCCACCAGCCAGATCAACCAGGGCGCGGAAGTCGTCTATCACGCGGCCGGCGGCACCGGCGTCGGCGTGCTGCAGGCGGCGGCGGACGCGGGCAAGCTCGGCATCGGCGTCGACAGCAACCAGAACGGGCTCCACCCCGGCCAGGTGCTCACCTCCATGCTGAAGCGCGTCGACAACGCCGTGTTCCAGACCTTCATGGACGCCAAGGAAGGAACCTTCGAGCCCGGCTTCGAGGTGCTCGGGCTTGCGGAAGGCGGCGTCGGCTGGGCGCTCGACGAGCACAACGAGGCGCTGATCACCGACGAGATGAAGGCCGCCGTCGAGGCCGCCGCCGCCGCGATCATCGCCGGAGAGGTCGTCGTCCACGACTACATGTCGGACAGTTCGTGCCCCTACTGATGCGCGCCGTTCTCGCCGCGCTGGCGCTCTGGGCGGGGGCGGCCGCGGCCGACCCCGCCATCGTCTATTCGACCGGCGGCAAGTTCGACGGCTCTTTCAACGAAGCCGCGGCCGCCGGCGCCGCTCGCTGGGCGGCCGATACCGGCGTGGCCGTCGCCGAGTTCGAACCGCGCGACGTCGGCCAGATGGCGCAGGCGCTGCGGCGCTTCGCCCGCGACGGCCGCGATCCCGTCGCCGCCATCGGGTTCCTGCAGGCCGGCGCGCTGTCGGACGTGGCGCCGGCGTTTCCCGACACCCGCTTCGCCATCATCGACATGGTGGTGGACGCCCCGAACGTGCAGTCGTTCGTCTTCCGCGAGCACGAGGGGGCCTATGTGGTCGGCGTGCTCGCCGCCATGGCGTCCGAGAGCGGCGTGATCGGCATGGTGGGCGGCATGGACATCCCCCTGATCCGCCGGTTCGGCTGCGGCTACGCCCTCGGCGCGCGGGCGACGCGCCCCGACGTCGAGGTGATCGTCACCATGACCGGCGACACTCCGGCCGCGTGGTCCGACCCCGCCCGCGGCGCGGAGCTCGCGCGCGCGCAGATCGCGCGGGGCGCGGACGTGATCCTTCAAGCGGCCGGCGGCACCGGGATCGGCGTGCTGCAGGCGGCGGCGGACGCCGGCGTGCTGGGCGTCGGCACCGACAGCAACCAGAACGCGCTCCACCCGGGCCAGGTGCTGACCAGCCTGCTCAAGCGCACCGACGTCGCGGTCGAGGAGGCGTTCACCGCGTGGGCGCCCGGCGTGCGCTCGCTCGGCCTCGCCGAGGGCGGCATGGACTGGGCGCGGGACGAGCACAACGCCGCGCTGATCACCCCCGAGATGGCCGCCGCGGCCGACGCGGCCTTCGCCGCGATCGCCGCCGGGGAGATCGTGGTGCACGACAGCTCGGCGGACGGACCGTGCCCAGATCTCTAGGTAAGGAATATATCGAACCACCTCGTGGACGAACACTTATATATGGTCTTCTCGATGCGAAACACGCATGCTTGCGCTACATTGGCAAGACACATCGAAGACGCGAATTCAGACTCGAAGATCACATTAAATTGGCTATAGATGGCAGCGACCGCCCTCTTTATGTTTGGATCAGAAACAGTCTCGCCGAGGGCTCGTCTCCGATAATCTTTGTGCTTGAACGAGTGCCCGGAGGCTCGGATTGGCGAGAAGCTGAGCAACGCCATATTTCTTTCTGGAGCTCTTTAGACCATATTTTTCTTCCAATTCTATGGCCTCCTATGACACGACTTTCAGAGCCAACACTAGTGTCTTCGATTGACCTCTTAAACGTTCAGGGCATTCAATGATCCAACCCGCCATCGAACTCGTCGGCGTCGACAAGCGCTTCGGCTCGGTCCACGCCAACCGCGACATCCACCTGACCGTCGCGCCGGGAACCATCCACGGGATCGTGGGCGAGAACGGCGCCGGCAAGTCGACGCTCATGTCGATCCTCTACGGCTTCTATCAGGCCGATGCGGGCGAAATCCGCGTCAACGGCCGCCGCGTCGCCATCCGCGACAGCCAGGACGCCATCGGCGTCGGGATCGGCATGGTCCACCAGCACTTCATGCTGGTCGAAAACTTCACCGTGCTCGAGAACATGATGCTCGGGGCCGAGGGCGGCCCGCTGCTCGGCGCCGGCATGGCCCGGGCGCGGGAGGAGTTGCTGCGCCTCGAGCGCGAATACGAGATGCGCGTCGACCCCGACGCCGTGGTGGGCGATCTGCCGGTCGGCGTGCAGCAGCGCGTCGAGATTCTTAAGGCGCTGTTCCGCGGCGCCGAGATCCTGATCCTCGACGAGCCGACCGGCGTGCTCACGCCCGAGGAGGCCGACCACCTGTTCCGCATCCTCCGCCAACTCCGGGCGCAGGGAAAGACGGTGATCCTCATCACCCACAAGCTGCGGGAGATCATGGCGGCGACCGACGCCGTCAGCGTCATGCGGCGCGGCGAGATGGTGGCGCATTTCCGCACCGCAGAGACCTCCGTCGAGCAGATCGCCGAGGCGATGGTCGGTCGCCGCGTACTGCTGCGGGTCGAGAAAGGCCCCGCCAGACCGGGGGCGGCGATGCTCGCGGTCGAGAACGCCCGCGTGGTCGACGCGCAAGGCGTGGAGCGGCTGCGCAGCGTCTCGCTGACGGTGCGCGCCGGCGAGATCGTCGGGATCGCCGGCGTCAGCGGCAACGGCCAGTCGGAGCTTCTGGAGGCCATCGCCGGCATCCGCCCTCTGACGTCCGGCGTGATCCGCGTGGCCGGCGCCCTCGCCGCCCCCGACCCCGCCGCCATGCGCCGCCTCGGCCTCGCCCATGTGCCCGAGGACCGCCACCGCATGGGGCTCGTCACGAAGTTCGAGGCGCGCGAGAACGCGATCCTGGGCTACCACGGCGCGGCGACGCTTTCGCGCGGGCTGTTCCTCGACCGCACGGCGATCCGGGCGAAGTGCGTGCGCGACATGCACGACTTCGACGTCCGCCCGCCCGACCCGATGCTGAAGACCGCCAACTTCTCCGGCGGCAACCAGCAGAAGATCGTGCTGGCGCGCGAGATCGAGGAGGACCCCGCCGTGCTGATCGTCGGCCAGCCCACGCGCGGGGTGGATGTCGGCGCCATCGAGGCGATCCACCGCCGGCTCATCAGCCTGCGCGACGCCGGCAAGGCGATCCTGCTGGTCTCGACGGAACTCGACGAGGTGCGGGCCCTGTCGGACCGCGTGCTGGTGATGTTCGACGGCCGCATCGTCGGCGACTGCGCGCCCGACACGCCCGAAGGCGAGATCGGCCTGATGATGGCGGGTGCGGCGGCGGAGGCCGCCTAGCCGGACTTCCGGGCGTAGAGCGCGACAGGCTCGGCGATGTCGGGCAGGACGATCGCGCCGAGCGCCGCCCAGCGATCGGGATCGGCGGCGGCGACGGCCGCGGTGGCGAGGGCGGGCGCGCCGGCGGTCTTGGTGTGGGCCTCGATCCGCTGCGCGAGGTTCACCGCCTCGCCGATCACGCTGAAACTGAGGCGCTCGGGAACGCCGACGTTGCCGAACAGGACTTCGCCTTCGACGATGGCGACGCCGAACGCCACCTCCGCGGCGGCGAGGGCCGCGTCAGCCGCGGCGCCGGCGGCTCGCGCCGCCGCCAGCGGGTCGTCGCCGAGGGGAAAAACCGCCAGCACCGCGTCGCCGACGAAGGCCAGCACCTCGCCGCCTGCGGCGATGACCGCACCGGCCGTGGCGTCGTAGTAGCGATTCAGCAAGGCGAGATAACCGTCGGCGCCCAGTTCCTGCGCGCGACGGGTCGAGTCGCGCAGGTCGGCGTACCAAAGCACGGCGCGAAAGCGCTCGCCGTCGCCCCGGCGCATCTGCCCCGACAGCACGCGCGGCGCGACGGCGCGGCCGAGGTAGGCGTCGGCGATGTTTGCAAGCAGTCGGTTCTGGAGCGCCGTGCGCACCGAGACGCCCACCAGCGGCATCACCCGCCGCAGCGCCGCGACGTCCGCGTCGGAGAATCCGCCGTCGCGCCGCGTCGCCCATCCGGCCACGACGCCCGTGTAGCCGCCGCTCTCGGCCGGTCGCAGCTTCGCCACGGCGAAACCGACGGCGGTGGCGAGGTAGTCGGTGAAGCCATCGTCGCGCAATGTGCTCAGCACGGCCCCGTCGACCAGCGCCTCGGGGCCTGTCAGGCGGCGGCGGAGCACGCCGAGTTCGCTCTTGATCGCGCGCCCGAGCGGACCGTCGAGAAACACGCCGGAAGCGGGCGCCGTCCGTCCATACCGCTCATGCTTCAGGGGCCGGTCGGGCCGCCACGTCAGTTCTTCGGCGATGTGGATCGGGTGCAGCGTCGGCCAGTCCATCACCGCCCGGTCAAGCGGCAGACCCGCCGCGCGCAGCCCGTCGCAGAGCGCCGCGAAGAGGTCGGGCAGATCGGGATCGCCGAGAGCCGCCTCGACAAGCCACGTCTCCAGCTCCGTGACGAGCGCGTCGTGGCCCGACACGGCCTCTACCCGTTCCCGGCGAAGCGCGCCTCCAGCGCCTCACGCTCGGAATCCTCCATCTTGCGGAACAGGTTGTCCGGCACGGTGAAGGCGTGACCTGAAGGCAGCGCGTCGAGCGCGGCCCGCGCGTCGCTCGGCCATGCAAGGCCCTCGGCGTCGAGACCGAGCGCCGCCAGCATGGCGTCGGAGGCGTCGGGGATGAACGGGCGCGAGACGATGGCGTAGAGGCGGATCAGGTTCAGCCCGCAGCGGGTGGCGGCGGCGGCGGCCTCCGGGTCGGTCTTGTGGACGGTCCACGGCGCGGCGCGTTGCAGGTATTCGTTGCCCGCCACCCATGCGCCGCGAAGCTCGGCGGCGGCGCGGCGGAACTCCATCGCCTCCATCGCCGCGGCGCAGGCGTCGAGCCGCGTCTGCAACTCCGCCGCCAGCGCGGTCTCGGCTTCACCGCAGGCGCCGCCGTCGGGAACCGCCTCACCGAACTTCGAGCGGCAGAACTTGGTGATGCGGCTGACGAAGTTGCCGAGCACGTCCGCCAGATCCTTGTTCACCCCCGCCTGGAACGCCGCCCAGGTGAAGTCGCTGTCCGACGTCTCGGGCGCGTTCGCGAGCAGCCACCAGCGCCAGTAGTCGGACGGCAGGATCTCCAGCGCCTGGTCCATGAACACGCCGCGGCCCTGGCTGGTGGAGAACTTGCCGCCCTCGTAGGTCAGCCAGTTGAAGCCCTTCACATAGTCGACCAGCTTCCACGGCTCGCCCGAGCCCATCAGCGTCGCGGGAAAGCTGAGGGTGTGGAAGGGAATGTTGTCCTTCGCCATGAACTCGACGTAGCGCACGTCCGCCGCGCCCTCGTCCTCGCGCCACCAGCGCCGCCATGCGGCTTCGCCGAGGCCCTCGGCGTCGGCCCACTCGGCGGTGGCGGCGATGTATTCGATCGGCGCGTCGAACCAGACGTAGAAGACCTTGCCCTCCATGCCCGGCCACGGCTCCGCGCCGCGCATCACCGGAATGCCCCAGCTGAGGTCGCGGGTGATGCCGCGGTCCTGCAACCCCTCGCCGTCGTTCAGCCATTTCTTCGCGATGGATGTGGTGAGCAGCGGCCAGTCGGTCTTGCTCTCGATCCACGCCGACAGCCGCTCGCGCATCTTCGATTGGCGGAGGTAGAGGTGTTTGGTCGTGCGCACTTCGAGGTTTGTCGCGCCGGAGATCGCCGAGCGCGGGTTGATCAGGTCGGTCGGGTCGAGCTGCTTGGTGCAGTTCTCGCACTGGTCGCCGCGGGCCTTTTCGTAGCCGCAGTTCGGGCAGGTCCCCTCCACGTAGCGGTCGGGCAGGAAGCGGCCGTCGATGGGCGAGTAGACCTGCCGCGTCTCGACTTCCTCGATCAGGCCGTTGGCCCAGAGACGCTCGGCGAAATGCTGCGTGATGGCGCGGTTGCGCGCCGAGGAGGAGCGGCCGAAGAAATCGAAGGACAGGCGGAACCCCTCCCCCAGCCGCTTCTGCACGTCGTGCATCTCGGCGCAGTAGGCGGCGACGTCCTTGCCGGCGGCGGCGGCGGCGAGTTCGGCCGGCGTGCCGTGCTCGTCGGTCGCGCAGATATACAGCACTTCGTGGCCGCGGGCGCGCATGAAGCGGGCGTAGGCGCAGGCGGGCAGCATCGAGCCCACCAGATTGCCGAGGTGCTTCACGCCGTTGATGTAGGGCAGCGCCGAGGTGACGAGGATGCGGGCCATGGAACGCTCCGTTCAGACGCCTTGCGCTATAGCGGATGCATCGCGGGCGCGCGAGATCACGTCGCCGCGCGCAGGGGTTGAAACGCCGCAGGGATGCGGCCATGTGCCGCGTGTCGTTAACGGAGTTCACCGATGCTCGACGTCGTGGTGGGAATCGGCCTTGGCGTCGCGCTCACCGGCGCCTGTTTCGCCGCGGGGTGGCGCGCCGCCGCCCGTCGCGCGCCGACGCGACCCGGTGAACGACGGCTGCAGGTCATCCGCGGGTCAGAACGGGATTCGCGCGCCGCGCCAGTCGAAGAGCCCGCCCGACCACTCCGGCCTCGCGCGGTCAACGACCGCTAGCAGGGCCGCGGCGCTCTCTTGCGGCGTCATCAGCGTCCTGGCCGCGCTCTGGAACGGCTTCGACAGCGCCGTGTCCACGGTGCCGGGCTGGAGCGCGAGGATAACGTGGTCGGGGCGCTTGCGCGCCGTCTCCAGCGCGGCGTTCTTCAGCAGCATGTTGAGCGCGGCCTTGGACGCGCGATAGCCGTACCAGCCCCCCGCCTGATTGTCCGCGATCGACCCCACCCGCGCCGAGAGACAGGCGAACACCCCCCTGCCCTTGCGCGGCAGCAGCGGCAGGAAATGCTTGGCGACCAGCGCCGGCCCGATGGCGTTGACCAGAAAGCTGCGGGCCAGCCGGTCGGCGTCGAGGGCGCGCAGATCCTTCTCGGGCTGGAACGCCGGCCCGTCATGCAGCAGCCCGACTGCGACGAACACGAGGTCGAGCGGCCCAGCCTGCGCCGCTGCGGCTTCGACCGACATCTCGTCGGTCGCGTCGATCCGCGCGGGGCCATGGCGCGAGAAGCGCAGCACCTCGGCGAAGGCGGGATCGGCGTCCAGCGCGTCCGCCACCGCCCCGCCGATGCCGCCCGACGCGCCGATCACCGCGGCGCGCGCGCCCTGCCCGAAGCTCTCCATGGGTCTCTCCCGATCAGTCCTCCGGCGCCCGGCGCATCAGCCGCGCGAGCGTGAAGGAGGTTCTCGGCAAGTAGACATAGGGCGTCCGCGGCGCGGCGGGACGGCGCGTCATGCGCCAGAGCCCGAAGGCCAGCAGCGCGACATGGGCGATGGCGACATACACGAACAGCGCCCCCGGCCCGAACGCCGCGATGATCCCCGCGGCCAGCACCGGGCTCACGATCGCGCCGACGCCGAACAGGAACATCAGCGACGCGTTGAGGTCGACCACGAACCCCGGCGGCGCGAAGTCGTTCGCGTGGGCGGCCCCGATGGAGTAGAGCGGAAAAGCCGCCGCGCCGAACAGGAAGGCGAAGACGAACACCAGCCCGCCCGCCATCATGTCGAACGCGCCGAGGCCGCACACGGCGATCGCCGCGAAGGCGAGGCCGGTCAGCACCTTGCGGCGGTCGATGCGGTCCGAGAGCCAGCCGACGGGAAGCTGCGCGACGGCCCCGCCCAGCACGGCGGCGGCGAGGAAGGCGGCGATCCCCTTCGGCGACAACCCGACCTCCGCGCCGTAGATCGGCCCCACCATGCGAAAGCTCGCCGCCGTCAGCCCCGCCACAACGGAGGTCGCCGCGCCGAGCGGCGACAGCAGGACCGTGCGCCATGGCCGCAGCGCCGGAGAGCCCTCCGCCACAGGGGCCGCCGAATTGCTCAGGAGCAGCGGCAGCACGCAGAGGCAGCAGAACAGCGCGATGATGTTGTAGGAGACGAAGGCCGCCGGCTCGAGCACCGCGATCAGACCCTGCGCGCCGAGCTGCGCCACCAGATCCACCATGCGGAAGACGCCGAAAATCCGGCCGCGCTCGTGGTTGGCGGCCTTCGCGTGCAGCCAGCTTTCGACCACCGTATAGGCGCCGGCCACGGCCACGCCGGTCGCCATCCGCATCACCGACCACGCGAGCGGGTCGACGATGACCGGATGCAGCAGCGCGCCGATGGCGCCGACGGCCGCGAGCGCGCCGAAGGTGCGCGAATGGCCCACCCGCGCCATCATCCGCGGCGTCGCCCAGCAGCCGGCGAAGAACCCGACGTAGTGCGCCGAACCGAGCAGCCCGATCTCGGCCGTCGAGAACCCCAGCGCCGCGCCCGAGAGGGCGTCGAGGGGCGCCAGCGCGCCCGAACCGAGCTGCACCAGCGCGATGGAGAGGAACAGCGCGGCGAAGGAGATGAGAGTCGTCATTGCGGGGGCTGCTTCCGGCGTGCGGCCCTGGACCCTACGCAGACGCGAACGCCGAGGCGAGGGGTGCGCGGCGCATGCGACGCCAAGGGAGCGGCGATCCGCCCCGCCCCCGTTGCCCCGCCGCGCCGGCGGTTGATATTGGAAGGCGTGGCGTTCCGCCGAAGAATGGCGCCCAGCGAGGAAAGCGAGGAGCCGGCGCGTGCGACAAGAGACGACGGACCAGCCGGGCTTCCCACGCGCGGACGAACGGAAGAAGTCGAAATCCGTGAAACCGCTCGCGGCGCTGTGGCCGTTCGTGAAGCCGTACCGCACGCTGGTGCTGCTGGCGCTCGGCATGCTGCTGCTGGCGGCGTGTCTCACGCTGCTGCTGCCGATGGCGCTGCGCCGGGTGATCGACCTCGGCTTCTCGGCGGACAACCTCGACAAGATCGACCAGTATTTCATCGCCATGATCGCCGTGGCGGGCGCCCTCGCGGTGGCGACCGCGGCGCGATTCTACTACGTCACCAAGCTCGGCGAGCGGGTGATCGCCGACGTGCGCGCTGCGGTCTATCATCGTGTGATCGGCCTCAGCCCCGCGTTCTACGAGCGCCTCCAGACCGGCGAGGTGCTGTCGCGGCTGACCACGGACGCGACGGTCATCCAGAGCGTGGTGGGCTCCTCCGCCTCCATCGCGCTGCGCAACCTGCTGATCCTGTTCGGCGCCTCGGCGATGATGTTCGTCACCAGCCCCAAGCTGACGGGGATCGTGCTGCTCGCCGTGCCGGCGACGGTGTTCCCGATTCTCGTTCTCGGCCGCCGTGTCCGCCGCCTGTCGCGCATCAGTCAGGACCGGGTGGCCGAAGCCTCGGCGATGGCGTCCGAGACGCTGATGGCGGCGCAGACGGTGCAGGCCTACACCCACGAAGGCCGCTCCCGCGCGCGCTTCGCCGGCCTGATCGAGGCGTCGTTCGAGGCCGCGCGCAAGCGCATCCTCGCCCGCACGGCGCTGACCGTCATCGTCATCTTCATCGTCTTCGCCGTGATCGTCGGCGTGATGTGGATGGGCGCGCGCAGCGTCATCTCCGGCGAAACCTCGGCCGGCGAACTGGGTCAGTTCATCTTCTACGCGGTGTTCGTCGCCGGCGCGGTCGCGGCCCTCTCGGAGGTCTGGGGCGAGCTTCAGCGGGCCGCCGGCGCGACCGAACGGCTGATCGAACTGCTGACCGCGGAAGACCCGATCCGGGCCCCCGCCGTCCCGGCGCCGCCGGCCGAGCCGGCGCGCGGCCGCGTGCAGTTCGACCGCGTGTGCTTCCGCTACCCCTCGCGGCCCGAGACGGCGGCGCTGTCGGAGATCTCCTTCGACGTGCGGCCGGGCGAGACCGTCGCGCTGGTCGGCCCGTCGGGCGCCGGCAAGACGACGATCTTCCAGTTGCTGCTGCGCTTCTACGATCCGGACTCCGGGCGCATCCTGATCGACGGCGTGGACGCGGCGGCGGCCGATGCGGCCGCGCTCCGCACGCGGATCGCGCTGGTGCCGCAGGAGCCGGTGATCTTCGCCGACACGGCGCGCGAGAACATCCGCTTCGGCCGGCCCGACGCCACCGACGCCGAGATCGAGGCCGCCGCCCGCGCCGCCGCCGCCCACGACTTCGTGGCCGCCCTGCCGCAGGGCTACGACACCTACGTGGGCGAACGCGGCGTCATGCTCTCGGGCGGGCAGCGCCAGCGCCTCGCCATCGCGCGCGCCATTCTGCGCGACGCGCCGGTGCTGCTGCTGGATGAGGCGACCTCGGCGCTCGACGCCGAGAGCGAGCGGCTGGTGCAGCAGGCGGTCGAGCGGCTGTCGCGCTCGCGCACGACGCTCGTCATCGCGCATCGCCTCGCCACGGTGAAGAAGGCCGACCGCATCATCGTGCTCGATCAGGGTCGGATCGTCGCGGAAGGGCCGCACGACCGGCTGGTGGCCGAAGGCGGGCTCTACGCCCGCCTCGCGCGGCTCCAGTTCGCCGGCGGCGCCATCGCGGCGGAATAGCGCGTCAGGCCGCCTCAGCCGCGCGGGCGTCGGCGAAGGCCGCGAGACGGCGCAAGGCGTCGGTAAGCTCCGCCGTCGGGACGGTGAGCGCGACGCGCAGGTGCCCGGCGCCGGCCGCGCCGAAGCTCTCGCCCGGCATCACGGCGACGCCCTCCGTTTCAAGCAACGTCGACGCGAAGGCTTCGCCGCTCATGCCTGTCGCGCGGACGTCCAGCATCAGATACATGCCGCCCCGCGCCGGCTGCGCGCGCACCCCGCGCGCGCCGGCCAGCGCCTTCAACGCGGCGTCGCGCCGGCGGCGGTACCGCTCGACGATCCTTTCCTCCTCGACCGCGCCATGGGTCAGCGCGTGGAGGGCGGCGTCCTGAATGAAGCCCGGCACGCCGTAGGTCGTCGCGATGGCGAGGTCGCCGATGCGCGCCACCGCCTCCTCGGGACCGCAGAGCCAGCCGATGCGCCAGCCGGTCATGGCGTGCGACTTCGAGAGCGAGCCGACCACCAGCGTGCGCTCCGCCATCCCCGACAGGGCGCGGGGGCTGAGGTGGGGCGCGTCGTAGGCCTGCCCGTCATAGAGTTCGTCCGAAATCAGCCACAGGTCGCGCGCGCGGCAGACCTCTGCGATCCCGGCCATCGTCTCGGCGCTGTAGACCGCCCCAGTGGGGTTGTTCGGCGAGTTGATCAGCAGCGCCCGCGCGCCGCTCTCCGCGGCTGCGGCGTCGATCAGCGCGGCCGGCGGCTCGAAGCCCGTATCGGCCGGCGCTGCAACGGGGATCACGCGGCCAGAGGCGGCGCGCACCGTCAACGGGAACGTCGCGTAGCAGGGTTCGATCACCAGACAGGCGTCGCCGGGGTCGAGCGCCGCCATCATCGCGGCGAACAGCGCCGCCTGCCCGCCCGGCGTGACGACGACGTTCTCCGGCCCCGCCGCAGCGCCCGTCCGCGTCGCCACGCGCGCGGCGATCGCCGCGCGCAGCGCCGGCGCGCCCATGACGGGCGCGTAGCCGATGTTGCCGCCATGGGCGCTGGCGGCCATCGCGTCGATGAAGTCGGCCGCGGTCGGCACGTCGTGGTCGCCGATGGTCAGCATCACGACGTTTCGCCCTTCGGCCTGCATCGCGCGGGCGCGGTAGTAGATCTCCCACCCGTCCGATCCACCCTCGACCACCTGCCGGATACGCCGTGACAACGCCATCGCGCCCTCTCTTCACCAGACGCCGCCGGTCTAGCGCTCCGAACCGGCCGGCGTCCATGCCGCGCCACGAAAAAAGGCGGCCGAAGCCGCCTTTTCCGCTGGGTCGGGATGGCGCCCTCAGTCCGCCAGCGACAAGGCGACGAAGCGCATCTCCTCGCCGTTCTGGAGCAGCAGCAGCACCGACGCGCGCCCGTCGCCGCGCGCCTGGTCGACAAGGGCCACCACGTCGCCGGTCGTCGATACGCTCTCCTGCGCGACCTCCACGATCACGTCGCCGGGGCGCACGCCCTTGGACCCTGCCGGGCTGTCGGACTCGACGCGCGCCACCAGCACGCCGCGCACCTCGTCGCCGAGGCCAAGCTCGCCGCGACGCGTCTCGGTCAGCGGCTCGAGCGCCATGCCGAGCACCGACGCCGTGTCGCCGTCGGCGCCCTCCTCCGCATCGTCGCGGACCGATGCGGTCACCACCTCGCCTTCGTCGAGACGTCCGACCTCGACCGACACCATTTCGACCGCGCCGCGCCGCCAGACCTCGACGTCCACCGTCGAGCCGACCGGCGTGTCGGCGACCACCCGCGGCAGCTCCCGCATCTGGTCGATACGCCGCCCGTTGAAGCGCAGGATCACATCGCCGGACCGGATGCCGGCGTCGGCCGCAGGACCGCCCGCCGTGACGTCGGCCACGAGGGCCCCGGACGGACGCTCGAGTTCCAGGCTTTCCGCCAACTCGGGCGTCACCGTCTGGATGCGCACGCCGAGCCAGCCGCGCCGCGTCTCGCCGTATTCCCGCAGCTGCGCGACCACGGTCTTCACGAGGTCGGAGGGCACCGCGAAGCCGATGCCGATCGACCCGCCGGTCGGCGAGATGATCGCCGTGTTCACGCCGATGACTTCGCCGGCGAGGTTGAACAGCGGCCCGCCGGAGTTGCCCCGGTTGATGGCCGCGTCGGTCTGGATGAAGTCGTCGTAGGGCCCGGCGTTGATGTCGCGGTTGCGCGCCGAGACGATGCCGGCGGACACCGACCCGCCGAGACCGAACGGGTTGCCGATCGCCACCACCCAGTCGCCGACGCGCATGGCGTCGCTGTCGCCGAACGGGACGTGGGGCAGCGGTTCGCTCGTCTCGATCTTCAGAAGCGCGATGTCTGTCTTGGGATCGCGCCCCACAAGTTCGGCCGGCGCGCTTTCGCCGTCGGCGAAGTTCACCACGATCTCGTCGGCGCCGTCGATGACATGGTTGTTCGTCACGATGAAGCCGGACGGATCGATGATGAAGCCGGATCCGAGGGAACTTACGCGGCGCGGCCCCCGCTGGTTGCGCTCGAAGAAATCGCGGAAAAGGTCGCCGAACGGCGCGCCTGGCGGCAAGTCCGGCATCTCGGGCCCGGCGCGACCGACGTTCTGCGACGTCGATATGTTCACCACGGCGGGGCTGAGCGACTCCGCCAGGTCCGCAAAGCTTTCGGGCGCGCCGCTGCGCGCCGTCGCCGGGGTCAGGTCGCCCGCGGCGAGCGCCAGCGCGAGGACGCCGGCGCCGAGCGCGCGCGCGACCGGGAAGCGGGCGAGTCTGTCTGTCACGGTCGGTTCTCCTGAATACGCCGGCGCCGCCCTCGTCAGGCGGCGCACGTCTTCTCTCAATTCATCTAGGGCCGATTGCGGCGCGCGCACGGCGCCGTGGCGAATTTTCCGGGGCTTGCGCGTGCAGACCCCGGTTGCGCCCATCAGCGTTCGCTCACCCGCTGCGGGGTGCGCAGGTAGTCGAAGAACGCGCTGTCCGGCCCCATGACGATGGAGGAGTTGTCGCCGTTCAACGCGGTCTCGTAGGCGCGGAGCGATCGCAGGAAGGTGAAGAACTCGGGGTCCTGACCGAACGCCTCGGCGAAGATCGCGTTGCGCTGCGCGTCGGCTTCGCCTCGGATGATCTCCGACTCGCGCCGCGCTTCGGAGACCAGCTCCACCGCCATGCGGTCGGCGTTGGCGCGAACGCGCTGCGCCGCCTCCGCGCCGCGGGCCCGCTCGTCCGCCGCCTCGCGCTCGCGCTCGGCCTGCATGCGGGCGAATGTGGCGGCGAGGTTCTGCTCGGGGAGATCGGCGCGGCGGATACGGACGTCGACCACGTCGACGCCGAGTTCGCGGGCGCTGAAGTCCGCCCGGTCGCGGATGCGGTTCATCAGCGAGACACGCTCCTCGGAGAGCAGCGCGCTCGACGGCGCCGAGCCGAGCACCTCGCGGAGCGCGGCGTTCAGGATGCTCTGGAGCCGCGGCACGGCGGCGGCCTCGTCGAACACCGCCTGCCGGAAGCGGATGGTGTCGACGATCCGCCACCGCGCGAACGCGTCGACCACGAGACGCCGGTCGTCGAGCGGCGTGACTTCGAGCTGGGTCGTCTCGAGCGGCATGATCCGGTTCTCGAAGAACGCGACGTTCTGGATGAACGGGATCTTGACCCGCAGGCCCGGAGTCTCGATGGGCTCGCCGACGACGCGGCCGAACTGGAGCACGAGGGCCCGCTGGCGCTCGTCGACGATGAAGAGCGCGTTGGCGAGGAGGAACAGCGCGATCAACGCGCCTCCCGCTCCGAACATGGCGATACGCTGGTTCATCGCTGGGCGCTCCGACGCATCTCGTTGAGGGGAAGGAAAGGCAGGACGTTGTGCGCCCCGTTCTCCTGATCGATGATCACCACGTCCATGCCGGCGAACACGCGCTCCATCGTTTCGAGATAGAGACGCTGGCGCGTCACTTGCGGGGCCTGGAGATACTCGGCGAGCACCGCCTTGAAGCGCGACGCCTCACCGGCCGCCTCGTTGACGGTCTGGGCGCGGAACGCCTCGGCTTCCTGGATGATCTGCGCCGCGGAGCCGCGCGCCTCGGCGAGCGCCCGGTTGGCGTAGGCCTCGGCCTGGTTCTCCGCGGTCACGCGGTCCTGCGCCGCCGCCTGGACGTCGCGGAAGGCGTCGATCACCTGGGCCGGCGGGTCGGCGCGGTCGAAGTTGACGCGGAGCACGCTGACTCCCGCCTCGTAGCTGTCCAGCGTCTGCTGGATGCGGTCGCGCACGGTCTGCGCGATCACGCCGCGGTCGCGGCTGAGGATCGGGCTGAGCTGCGACTGCCCGATGACTTCGCGCATCACCGACTCGCTCACCGCCTTCACGGTTTCGCCCTGGCCGATGAGGTTGAACAGGTGATGGCGGAGGTTGCTGATGTTCCACACCACCTGGAAGTCGATGTCGACGATGTTCTCGTCGCCCGTCAGCATCAGCCCGACGTCCTGCGCCTGCGCGCGCAGCCGCGCCGAGGTGCCGCCGTCGAAGCCGATGTCGATGGTGTTCTCGCGGGTGACCGCGCGCTTCTCGTAGGTCACGAACGGCCAGGGCGCGAACTGCAGGCCGCTGTCGCGCGTGGCGATGTAGCGGCCGAACAGCAGCTCGACCGCCTGCTCCTCCGGCTTGACGGTGTAGAGCGAGCCCCAGACCCAGATCGCGACCAGCACGGCGCCGATCGCCGCGAAGCCGCGCTTGCCGAACTGCGGCATGCCGCCGCCGGGTCCGCGCCCGCCGCCGCCGCCGACGATCACGCGCAGGCGCTCGCGGCCCTGGCGCAGAAGATCGTCGATGTCGGGGGGGCGTCGGTCGCCGCCGCCGCCGCCACCGCCGCCCCAGGGTCCGCGGCCGCCATCACCGCCGCCGCCGCCCCACGGGCCGCCGGAATTGTTGCTCCAAGGCATGTCGGGGGTCTTCCTCCTGCTCGGACGTCGCGAAGCTTATAGGCAGGGCGAATCTTGGCCGCAACGCGGCCCGCTGCACCGTCGCCTGCTAAGTGGCTCCGGTTTCGCCCCGTTCAACCGTTCATGCGACAGGCGCGCGCATGGTCACAAGTTCCTCGGCCGCCGTCGGGTGGACCGCCACCGTGCGGTCGAAGTCGTCCTTGGTGGCGCCCATCTTCACGGCGATGGCCGCCAACTGGATCATCTCCGCGGCGCCGTGCCCCATCAGATGGACGCCGAGCACCCGCCGATCCGCCTTTGCGACCACGAGCTTCATCACCATGCGCTCGTCGCGCCCCGACAGCGTGTGGACCATCGGCCGGAACCGCGTGCGGTAAATCTCGACGTCGCCTTCGGCGCGCGCCGCTTCTTCGGTCAGCCCGACCGTCCCGATTTCCGGCTGGGTGAAGACGGCGCTGGCGACCAGCGCGTGGTCGGGCTGCGTCGGTCTGCCGCGGAACACCGTCTCCACGAAAGCGGCCCCTTCGCGAATGGCGACGGGCGTCAGCGCGATCCGGTCGGTGACGTCGCCGACGGCGTAGATCGAGGGAACGGACGTCTGGGAATAGGCGTCGACCTCCACCGCCCCGCCCGCCGTCAGCCGCACGCCCACGGCTTCGAGGCCGAGGCCGGCGACGGCCGGGCGCCGGCCCGTCGCGAACATCACGAGGTCCGCCTCGATGGACTCGCCGTCGGAGAGGGCCACGGCGAGCCCGCCCGCCCCCTGGTCGATGGCGACCGGCTCGGCGCCGCAGCGGATGCGGACGCCTTTCTTCGCCATCTCCTCGCTGACGGCGTCGCGCAGATCGTCGTCGAAACCGCGCAGCACCTTCTCCCCGCGGTAGAGGAGTGTGGTGTCGACCCCGAGGCCGTTGAAGATGCCGGCGAACTCGCAGGCGATGTAGCCGCCCCCGACGATCGCCGCCCGCCGCGGCAGCGCGGGCAGTTCGAACGCCTCGTTCGAGGTGATGGCGTGGTGCGCGCCCGGAATGTCGGGCACGAACGGCGCGCCGCCCGTCGCGATCAGGATGTGCTTCGCGCTCACCACCCGGTCGTTGGCGCACAGGCGCACTTCGTGCGGGCCGGCGAGCGTCGCCCGGCAGCGGTGCAGCTCCACGCCCGCGGCGCCGAGGTTGCGGGCGTAGATGTTCTCCAGCCGCGCGATCTCGGCGTCCTTCGCGTCGATCAGCTTCGCCCAGTCGAACCGCGCGCCCTCGACCGACCAGCCGAAACCGCGCGCGTCCTCGAACGCCTCGCCGAAGCTGGAGGCGTAGACCAGCAGCTTCTTCGGCACGCAGCCGCGGATCACGCAGGTGCCGCCGAAGCGGTGCTCCTCGGCGATCCCGACGCGCGCGCCGGACTCCGCCGCCAGCCGCGCCGCGCGCACGCCGCCCGAACCGCCGCCGATGACGAAAAGGTCGTAGTCGAAGTCCGCCACGTCTCAGGCTCCCGCGCGGGTGACGATTTCGGTTTCGCCGTCCTCGTGGCCGATGACGGCGAGATCCGCGATGTTGATGAAAAGCCCGGTCTCGACGACGCCCGGCACGGCGAGCAGCCGCGCCGCCAGCGCCTTCGGCTTCTCGATGCGCCCGAGGTGCAGGTCGAGGATCATGTGCCCGCCGTCGGTGAGGAAAGGCGCGTCCTTATCGAGCCGCAGGGTGGCGCGCCGGCCGGCGACCTCGAACTCGGTCAGCAGCCGCTCGACGATGGCCTTGGTCGTCTCCCAGCCGAACGGCACGATCTCGATCGGCAGGGGGAAGGCCCCCAGCGCCTGCACCTGCTTCGAGGGGTCGGCGATGACGATCATCCTGTCGGAGGCGGTTGCGACGATCTTCTCCTGCAGCAGCGCGCCGCCGCCGCCCTTGATGAGGGAGAGCTCGGGGTCGATCTCGTCGGCGCCGTCGACCGTGAGGTCGAGCCACCCCGCCTCGTCGAGCGTGGTCAGCTTCACGCCCTCCGCCTCCGCGAGCTTGCCGGTGCGGATCGAGGTCGGCACGCCGACCACGCGCGCGAGATCGCCGGCGCGGACCTTCTCGCCGAGCGCCCGCACGAACCACTCCGCCGTCGATCCGGTGCCGAGGCCGACGCGCATGCCGGGCTCGACGAAGTCCACGGCGCGCCGGCCGGCGGCCTGCTTCGCCAGATCGGCGGGTGTCAGCGGTCTCGACATCGGGCGCCTCCCAAGGGAGCGCGACCCTAGACCACGCCGCCCGAGTCGCGCCAGAGACCCCTCAGGCCGCCGCCTTGCCGCGCAGCGTCTCGGCGACGGTGTCGCAGAGCGTGTCGAGATCGATGGGCTTGCGCAGCGTGCGGTCGGCGCCCACCACCGCGTCCTCGATGCGCGAGTCGCGGAGCGCGATCGACCCCGTGACGGCGATCACGCGGATGCCCGGCTGGCGCAGCCGCGCGAGCGCCGCGAGCACGATGGCCCCGCTGACAGGCATGACCACGTCGGAGATCAGCACGTCGAAAGGCTGCGATTCGAGGGCCGCCGCGGCCGCTTCGCCGTCGTAGGCGACCGTGACGTGGTGGCCGGCGTCCGCGAGCGTCTCGGACCAGATCCAGCACAGATCCCTGTCGTCTTCGGCTATCAACACACGCGCCATCGGGATGGTCCTTCATCACTGCAGCGGGCCGGCTCTCCGGTCCGTCGCCACCTGTATGCGGGACAAAACGTTATCGAGGGGTTTACGACTAAAGTAGTAGAGCCTGCCCGGGTCGCGGTCACGCGAACCGGATCGCCGCCTCGGCGATCACGCGCTCTTCGTCGGTGGCGATGACGTAGACCCTCACCGGCGCATCCGCCGCGGAGATGACGGCGGCGCCGGCGGCGTTCGCCTCCGCGTCGAGGGCGACGCCCATCCACCCGAGGTCGGCGCAGACCGCCGCGCGCACGGTCGCGCTGTTCTCGCCGATGCCGGCGGTGAACACGAGCGCGTCCAGCCCGCCGAGCACCGCCGCGAGCCCGCCGATCTCGCGGCGCACGCGATGGGTGAAGTAGTCGACAGCCTCGCGCGCCTCGGGCGCGTCGGAGGCTTCGAGCGCGCGCATGTCGCTGGAGATCCCCGACAACCCCTTCAGGCCGGACTCGCCGTAGAGCAGGTCGGAGATCGCGTTGGCGTCCATCCCGCGCTCGGTCATCAGGTAAAGGAGCACGCCGGGGTCGATCTGCCCGCAGCGCGTCGCCATCGGCAGGCCGTCGAGCGCCGTGAAGCCCATGGTGCTGCCCATCGCCCGCCCTTCCTCGATCGCGCAGAGCGACGCGCCCGCCCCGAGGTGGCAGATGATCGCGCGGCCTCTGCCCCGTTCCGGGTCGCGCCGCGCCAGTTCGCGCGAGACGAAGTCGTAGGAGAGCCCGTGGAAGCCGTAGCGCCGCACGCCCTCGGCGTGAAACCGGCGCGGCAGGGCGAAGGTGTCCGAGACCCAGGGCTGGCCGCGGTGGAACGCCGTGTCGAAGCAGGCGACCTGCGCGGCGTCGGGAAAGGCCGCCATCGCCGCGCGCACGGCCGCAAGGTTGTGCGGCTGGTGGAGCGGCGCGAAGGGCGCGTAGGTCTCGAGCTTCGCCAGCACCGCCGCGTCGACCCGCACCGGCGCGGCGAAGTCGGGCCCGCCGTGCACCACGCGGTGACCGACGGCGGCGACGGTCGCCCCTGGAAACGCCTGCGCGATCAGCGCCATGATCCGCTCGAGCGCCGTGTCGTGCCCGCCGCCCGCCTCGTAGGGCGCATCGGCCAGCACGGCGCCGTCCGCAGCCCTGGCCTTCAGGCGGGGCGCGACGCCGATGCCCTCCACCTGTCCTTTCGCGCGCAGGGCGGGGGCGGCTCCGGCCGCGTAGAGGGCGAACTTGATCGAAGACGACCCGGCGTTCAGCGTCAGGATGTCGGCGCTCATCGCAGGGGTCCCGGTCAATCCACGGCTCCGCGGCGCGCAGCGCCGCCCTTTTCCCGCCAGACGGCGTAGAGAGCGGCGATGGCGCAGCTTGCGAGCCGCGCCTTCTCGTCGTCCGCGCGACTGGTCAGGATGATCGGCGCCGCCGCCCCCATCACCAGCCCGCCCGCCTCGGCATGCCCGACGAACGTCAGCTGCTTGGCGAGCATGTTGCCCGCCTCGATGTTCGGCGCGACGAGGATGTCGGCGCGGCCGGCGACGAGCGAGGTCAGCCCCTTGGTCTTCGCGGCTTCGAGGCTCATGGCGTTATCCATCGCCAGCGGCCCGTCGACCACGCCGCCGCGGATCTGCCCGCGCTCGGCCATCTTCGACAGGACCGCCGCGTCGAGCGTCGAGGGCATCCGGACGTTCACCGTCTCGACCGCCGACAGCACGCCCACCCGCGGCGCCGGATTGCCGAGCGCGTGGGCGAGGTCGATGGCGTTCTGCACGATGTCGACCTTGGTCTCGAGGTCGGGCGCGATGTTGATCGCGGCGTCGGTGATCATCAGCAGGTGCTGGACCCCCGGCACGTCCATCACGAAGATGTGGCTGAGGCGGCGGCGCGTGCGCAGCCCGCCGTCCCGCTTCACGACGTGGTGGAGCAGGACGTCGGTATGCAGATGGCCCTTCATCAGCGCCTTCGCCCGGCCGCTCGCGACGAGCGCCACCGCCTGCGCCGCGGCGGCGTCGTGATCGGGCGCGTCGATGATCTCCACATCGGAGAGATCCTCCCCGAGGTCGCGCCCGAGCGCCCGGATCCGCGCCGCGTCGCCGACAAGGATCGGCGTGATCAGCGTATGGCGCATGCCGAGCAGCGCGCCTTCCAGCGCGTCCGCCGACTCCGGCGCGGCGACCGCGGTCGGGATCGGCGGCAGATGCCGCGCGTGCTCCAGCATCGCGTCGAAATGGACGTGGCGCTGCACGGTGAGACCGGGGATATGGCTTTCGGCGAACACCATCTTGCGCGCGGGCGCGATCACCTCGGCGACGCCTTCGGCCACCATCGAGCCGTCGGCGTGGCGCACCCAGGTGTCGAGAACGACCACCCGATCCGGCCCCTTCTCCGTCACGCGCACGCCGATCGTCAGCGTGTCGCCGGCTTCCGCGCGCTCGCCGAAGCGCAGGGTCTGGCTGCGGTAGAGCGTGCCCGGCCCCGGCAGCACGTTGCCGAGCACCGCCGAGATCAGCGAGCCGATCCACATCGCGGGCGCGATGCCCTCGGGCACCCCGTCGCCGTCGCCGTCCGCGTCGGGCAGATGCATCGGGTTGTGGTTCCCCGAGGCGTGGGCGAACACGAAGAAATCCTCCGACCGGCAGAGGCGGCTGATCTCCGCGTGGTCGCCGACCGACAGCTCGTCGTAGGTCCGGTTCTCGTAGGTCATTCCGCGGCCCTCGGCATGGCGTCGGCCTGTCGGCCGGCCTCTTCCTCGTGCGCCTTGAGCGCCGCGCGCAACGTCTCCGGCAGGATGAGCGGGTCAAGGTTCAGGGCGTCGCGGAACTGCTGGAGGCGATGCATCGTGTGCGCCTCCATCTCCTCGAGCGGCCCGAGAATGAACTCGACCACGGCCATGGCGTCGTGCCGGCCCATGTCGCTGGTGATCATCTTCGGCAGGGCCGCCACCGCGGCTTCGGGGTCGAACTGCACGATGATCGACTGCTCGTGGATGATCTGCGCGCGATGATCGGGCGAGATGTCGCAAAACGGCGGGTCGTGCGACAGCACCTTGGCCGACCGCTCCAGCCGGTTGCGCCGCACCGAGCCGCGCGCCTCCGCCAGCATGATCAGCATGCGGATCACCGCCTCGGCGAAGCCGCCCCGCTCGATATGGCGGAGCGCCGACTGCACTTCCGGCATCAGCCGGAGTTCGCTGGCCGTCTTCTTGACGCGCCCGAGCGCCCGCGGCGCGCCGAAGGCCGCCGCCGCCGGCGTGCCCCAGACCGCGTGGAAAAGCGTCTCCACGCCCATGTCGCGGAGATCGCGGAACAGATCGAGGCTCTGCGTCGTCATCTCGGCCCAGAGCCGTTCGACGCGCAGCAGCGGATTGTCCTCGGCGATCGGCCGACGCTCGGCGCGCGCCTTCGCGGCGAGCCCCTCGACCGGGCGCACGAACGGGTTGAGGCTGGCGAAGGCGGCCCGCTGCGCGCGCAGCGGATGGAAGACCTTGGCGATCTGGGTCGTGGCGGGCGAGCTGAGCGCCTGTACGGCCGGTCGCGCCATAATGTCGTAAAGCTCCGCCGCCACTTCGGAGGCGCGCGACACCGCCGCCATCGCCGCCTCCTCGGTGCGGCCGTCGTCGAAGGCGCCGATGTCGGCAAGCGTGCGCTTGTGGAACGAGACCACGAAATGCGCCTCGCGACCCTCTCCGATCACGTCCTCGATCAGCATCTCGTAGAGGCCGGGCGCGAGGCTCTCGATGGTCTTCATCGTCGAGGCCATCTCGGAATGCTCGCGCCGTGCGATCGACGACGAGACGAAGATCCCGAGATGGCCGACCTTGTCATGCACCATGTAGACGATGCGCTGACCGCAGAGCTTGATCTCCTCCTCGCTCGCGTAGGCGTCGATGATCCAGTTCAGCGCCTGCTGCGGCGGGGTGATGTTGTCGCCGTGGCTGGCGAAGACGATGATCGGCGCGCGGATCTTCTTGACGTCGACGAACCGCCCCGGCTCGAGCTCGGCGCGGCCGCGCGCCAGCCGGTTGCCGACGAAAAGCTGCTCCACGATCCAGCGGATCTCGGCCTCGTTCATCCAGAAATAGCCGCCCCACCACTTCTGGAATTCGAGGAAACGCTCGGCCCCGTCGTCCACCTCGCGGAAAAGATCATAATACTGGCGGAAAAAGTTCCGCGAGGGGTTGAGGAACTCGAAGTTCTGCACCAGCCAGGCGCCGTCGAAGCGGCCTTCCGACAGGTCCGCCATGATCATCGCGGGCAGCACGCCGCCGAGCAGACCGCCGTTGTAGCGCATCGGGTTCTCGCCGACGCGGCCCGACCAGTAGGACATCGGCGCGCCGTTGAAGACCACCGGCCCCACGATGTCGGGGTTGGTCGCGGCGAGCAGCGCCGTGGCCCAGCCGCCCTGGCAGTTGCCGATCACGATGGGCTTGTTGCTGTCGGGATGCCGGCGCATCACCTCGCGCACGAACTCGGCCTCGGCGCGGGTGACGTCGGCGATGGTCTGGCCGGGCACGGGCTGCGGCTTGAAGCCGATGAAATAGACCGGATGGCCCTTCGCCAGCGCCACGCCCACCTGGCTGTCGTGCTTGAAGCCGCCGATGCCGGCCCCGTGCCCGGCGCGCGGGTCGATGATGACGTAGGGGCGCTTCTTCGGGATCGTCGCCATGCCTTCGGGCGGCAGGATGTGCAGCAGCATGTAGTTGCACGGGCGCGGCAGGTCCGCGCCGTCCGTGATCACCTCGTAGTCGTAGACCAGAACCGGCGGGCAGCCGGCGGCCTCGTGGGCGAGGAAGGCGTCGCCCCGCCGGCGGAAGACGTCGAGCGTCAGGACCATGCGCTGGGCGAAGTCGGCCGCATAGTCGCTCGCCGCCGTCTGCAGGGACCGCGGCGTCAGCGCCGCCATCGCCGAGGCCGCCTCGCCCGCGGCGCGCGTCAGCGCCGCGCTGCGTTCGGCGTGGGTCGTTGAGATCCGGTCGAGGTGACGACTGACCGCGTGCGCCAGCAGCGCAGCCTGCCGCCCGCCATGGATCGCGGCGTCGCTGGCGGCTTGCGTGCGCGCCTCGACCCGTTCGGCGTGAGCGCGGGCGAGAAGCTCCGCGGTCGCCTCGAAATCGGGCGTCGCGGGCGCGTGGTGGTCGGTTTCGTCCATGGTCGGACTCCGTTCAGGCGATGATGTTGAAGCCGCCGTCGATCAAGTGGACGCCGCCCGTAGCCGCCGCGCCGTGGGCCGCGAGCCAGACGCAGGCGGCGCCGCAATCCTCGAGGGTGGAGAGCCGGCGCATCGGCGCGCGCGCCTCGGCGTCGGCGAGCATCGCGTCGAACCCGGAGATCCCGCCGCCGGCGCGCGTCGGCATCGGGCCGGGGCTGAGGGCGTGGACCGAGACGCCCTTCCCGCCGAGTTCGTAGGCGAGATAGCGCACCGCGGACTCGAGCGCGGCCTTGACCGGCCCCATGACGCCATAGCTCGGCACGACGCTGGTCGAGCCCTGGAACGTCATCGTCACGCAGGCTGCGCCCGGGCGCAGCAGCGGTTCCGCGCGGCGCATCATGCGCAGGAAGGAATGCACCGAGACGTCCATCGCCTTGGCGAACCCCGCGCTGGAGCAATCGATGACGCGCCCGTGGAGATCCTCCCTGGGGCAGAAGGCGATGGCGTGGACCAGCACGTCGAGCCCGCCCCACTTCTCGGCGATCGCGGCGAACAGGGCGTCGTGCTGGGCGTCGTCCTCGACGTCGAGGGGCAGATAGATCTCGGCGCCGACCGCCTCGGCGAGCGGGCGGACGAAACGGTCCGCCTTCTCGTTGAGATAGGTCATCGCGATGTCGGCGCCGGCGGCCTTCAGCGCCCGCGCGCATCCCCAGGCGATGGAGCTGTCGTTCGCGACGCCCGCCACAAGAGCCTTCCGTCCAGCGAGGGCCGTCATGCGATTCTCCCGTTTTGCTGCGCTGCACACTAACGCAGCTTGGTGAACGCCGTGAGACATTTGCAAGGTGAAAGATCGCCTGAAGCGGCAACATCCGGTTAACGCGGGCGCAGGCTGAAGGTAGGTCGGGCGCGATCGGCGCGCGGCCCCGTCAGCGCGGCGCGAAAACGGCGGCGGCGCTGGGCGCTCGGCGCGCATGACGGCCGGGTTTCGCCGTCGGCTGCGATCGCTCTGAACCGGGTCAGAATCGACCGGCCAGCGCCGCTCGGGCGATGGCCCGAAGCTTTCGCAGGGGAGAGCCTCTTGTCGCGCCATTGAAAAAATGCCATCTGCCACGCCGAGCAGGGCCGAAGCGTGACAGCGCACGGGACATGAGGCGTTCGGGACGTCAGGCGTTCGCGAAGCCTCAGCGTTGCCACGCCACGCAGTCACGCCGCCTGCGCTCGGTCCGCCGCTCCGCGTTCACGCCGGAGGGGTCGGGCGCAACCGGGGTCCCGCTTCGACATGAGCGGATGGTCCCACGAGACCGAAAAACAAGGAGAGGCGGGCTTCATCGCTTCCGCCGGGAGATGACGAGATGAAGGTCTGCAACTCGCTGAAGTCGCTCAAGTCGCGGCACAAGGATTGTCGCGTGGTGCGCCGTAAAGGCCGCGTCTACGTGATCAACAAGGTTCAGAAGAAGTTCAAGGCGCGCCAGGGCTGAGAGCCCGACGCCACAGACGGAAGGCGCGGCGTCGGACGCCGCGCCTTTTCTTTTCGCCTTACCGGTCCATCGACTCCATCGTCTCGACGACCCGGCTGGCCAGCTCCGGGTCGGTGGCCGTGGCGGTGGCGATGGCGTTGTAGCCGTCCACGTCGATCTGCGGGATCGCCTCGATGGCGGCGATCATCTCGGCCGTGGCCTGGTCCATCAGAACGGCCTGCTCGTCGGGGTCGCCGGCCGCTTCGAGCCGCGGCGCGTAGGTCTCGCGGATGTCCTGAACCGCGAGCGCGGCCGTCGCGAAGGCCTCCACCTGCGCGTCGTCGAAATCCTGTGCGGCTGCGCCGAACGCGAGACCGGCGGACAGCGCGGCGGCGGCGATCATCGGGCGGAACATGACGTCTCCTTCGTGTCCAATTCGTCGTCAGGGCCGCACGCGCCCACGCCCGGCCCAGTCAGCGACGTAATCGCCTTCGCCGCGCATGCAACCGACCCCGGAGGCCGTCAGTCGTATTTCCGCTGGTCGTCGATCACCTTCCCGTCATTGGGCAGCGATCCGATGGGAACGATCCGGACCGCTCCGGACAACTTCAGAACGTCGCGCGCGGTCGCCGCGACCGCCGACGCAAGATCGGGCACGTCAGGGGCCTCGGCCGCGATCTCGAAGGCGTCCTGCTCTCCGTCGCGGGTGATGGTGAGGCGGGCGCGCATCACCAGCTTGTGGCGGTCGCAGATCGTCGCGATCTGCTCGGGGCGCACGAACATGCCCTTGATCTTGGCGGTCTGGTCGGCCCGACCCATCCACCCCCTGATCCGCGGGCCGGTGCGGCCGCAGGGGCTGGCGCCCGGCATCATCGCCGACAGGTCTCCGGTCGCGAATCGGATCAGCGGGTAATCGGCGTTCAGCGCCGTCACCACCACTTCGCCCACCTCGCCCTCGGCCACAGGGTCGCCGGTGCCGGGCCGCACGATCTCGACGATCACGCTCTCGTCGAGAAGCATCCCCTCCTGCGCCGGGCTCTCGTAGGCGACCAGCCCGAGGTCGGCGGTCGCATAGCACTGCAGCACGCTGACGCCGCGGTCGGCGTATTCCTGCCGGAGCGACGGGAAAAGCGCTCCGCCCGACACCAGCGCCCGGGTGATGGAGGAGAGATCGGCGCGCAGGTCGGGCGCCTTGTCGAGGATGACCTTCAGGAAATCCGGCGTGCCGGCCCAGAAGCCGGGGCGCAGGTGCGCCGCAGCCTGAACCTGCGCCTCGGTGTTCCCGACGCCGCCCGGGAACACGGCCGCGCCGACCGCCCGCGCGCCGCTCTCGATCATCATGCCCGCGGGCGTCAGGTGATAGGCGAAGCAGTTGTGCAGCAGGTCGCCCTTGCGCAGCCCCGCCGCGTGCAGCGCCCGTCCGAAGCGCCACCAGTCGTGGCCCACGCCGCCCGGTTCGAAGATCGGGCCGGGGCTCATGAAGACGTGCCCGCAGAACCCCGCCGCGAAGCCGCCGAGCGGCGGCGCGGCCTTCTGCGCCTCCCCGAGCGCGCTCTTGCGCAGCACCGGCAGCCGCGCGAGCGCCGCCCGGTCCGTCACCGCCTCCGGGTCGACGTCGGCGAGCATGGCGCCCACCGCCGGCGCGGCGCGCTTCGACGCCGCGATGTGCGCGCGCAGGCACTCGAACTGCGCGTGCTCGCGTTCGTCGGCGCTGCGCGTCTCCAGCGCGTCGTAATGGTCTGCCACGGTGCGGCCCTCCTCGCGGATTTTTCCCGCGCCGACCCTACCGCGCCACGCCGCGCCGGCGCTACTCCACCGCCGTCATGCCCGGGAACAGGTAGAAGCCGCCCTTGTCGAAATCGTAGTCCGGGTCGTCCCAGGCGATCATCTTGCCGGGGTTGAGCAGGCCCTTGGGGTCGGTCTCGCGCTTGAACGCCAGCTGCACGGGGTCGGACTGCTTCATGCCGCCCTCCTCCAGCGTGTAGCGGTGCGGGTTGAAGATCGGGCAGCCGTGCGCCTCGTGCAGCGCCATGATCTCCTCCAGCCGCGCCTCGGTGGTGTAGCGCACCAGCGGCAGGCCCATCGCCACCACCGCGCCGTTGAAGCGCACCCATTCGGCGTGACCCGGCACCTCGTCGCCGAAGAGCCGCTGCATCTCGGAGAGCTTCGCCACCGGATCGCCGGCGTAGAGCACTTGCAGATAGGTGATCTTCGGGTCGACCCGCAGCGCCCGCAGCGTGGTGTGGTTCCACGCCAGTTCGAACCCGGGCGGCAGCCCCTCCGTCCAGTCGCGGTCGCTGCGGAACAGCACGCGCGCCGCCTTGTGACGCGCCGTGACGGCCAGCGCCGCGTCAAGCGCATGGTCGGCGACAGTCGCGATCGCGACATGCGCGCCCTCGGGGATGAACGGCTTGTGGCGCAGGAAATAGGCGTGGGGCGCCGGCGCCGCGACGGTCGCCAGCTCCTTCAGCAGCAGCCCGTCCTGGTGCGCCATGTCGCTGGCGTAGCGGTTGGCGTCCTCCCACGCATCGAAGCCCACCAGCAGGTCGATCCACTCGTAGGCGGGCGCAAGCGGCATCTCGACTTCGGTGATGATCCCGTTCACCCCGTAGGCGTGGCTCGCCTTGTGGATGGCGTCGCCGGTCAGCTCGATCACCCGCGGCTCGGCCTCCATGGTGACGAGGCGGAGCTTCAGGATGTTGCCCGCGTCGCGCAACCCGCCCCAGCGGATCGACCCCACGCCGCCCGAACCGCCCGCGATGAACCCGCCGATCGAGGCGGTGTGGTAGGTCGAGGGGTGCAGCCGCAGCTCCTGCCCCGACTGCGCCCGCGTCTCCCGGTCGACGTCGGCGATGATGGCCCCCGCCTCGACCCGCACGCGGCCGGGGCCGATCTCCTTCACGGCCGTCATCGCCTTGGTGTGCAGGATCATGCCGCCCGAAAGCGGCATGGCCTGCCCGTAGTTGCCGGTGCCCGCCCCCCGCGTCGTGACCGGCACGTCGTGGGCGTAGGCCGCCGCCAGCGCCGCGACCACCTCCGCCTCGGACTTCGGCGCGACGACGAAATCGGCCGTCAGATGGTCCATCCGCGCCTTCAGCGGCGGCGAATACCAGAAGAAGTCCCGCGACTTCTGGCGCACGGTCGCCGGATTGTCGTCGAGGTCGAGATGGGCGAGCGCGGCCTTGCAGCCGGCGATGTCCGCAGTCATGTCGGCTCCATCAGCGCGTCGAGTTCGGCGTAGTCGGGCGGCGCCGCGACCACGGGCCGGCCGGCGCGCACCGTCAGCCGGTCGGCGTGGGGGCGCGAGAGCAGTTCGGTCCAGCCGCGCGCCGGGAAGATCGTGAAATCCGCAGGCCCGCCTTCGCGCAGGACGCCCGCGTC
Organism: Paracoccaceae bacterium; assembly: GCA_007693835.1. Classification (GTDB taxonomy): domain Bacteria; phylum Pseudomonadota; class Alphaproteobacteria; order Rhodobacterales; family Rhodobacteraceae; genus Rubrimonas. Next base: position 38,348 of record RECW01000064.1, read on the forward strand.
GATTCCCATCACGGCGGCGGGCGTCGGGCCGAAGGCGGCGGGCCAGTCGCCGACGGGGTGGTCGAGATGGGCGATCCGCGTCGCCTCCCGCATCACCTCCAGCATGTCGAGGTCGCCGTAGGCGTAGAACGGATCGCGGGTGTTGTCGGAGGCGAAGGCGACCGGCACGCCCCGCGCCTTGAGCTCGTGCACCAGCGTCACGCCGCGCCACCGCGGCGTGCGCCCTGCGCCGCGACCCTGCAGATACATGTTGCAGAGCGGCAGAGACACCACCGCCAGCCCCGCCTCCGCCACAAGGTCCATGGTGCGCGCGGCTTCGTCCTCGTCCTGCACCGAGAGCGAACAGCAGTGGCCGCAGAGCACGCGCCCCTCGAACCCGTTGCGCAGCTTCGCCCGCGCGATGGCGGCGAGGCTGACGGCGCCGGGGTCGCCGCTCTCGTCGGCGTGGAAATCCGCGTCGAGCCCCCGGTCCGCGGCGGCGCGGAAGAAGACGTCGAGGCGTTCGTCCATGTCGGGAACCATGTAGGTCACCGTGCCCAGAACCCCGCCCGAGCGCGCCACCTCGTCGGCGATGGCGTCGAACTCGGCGTCGCCCACCTGGTCGATGGCGGTCAGCGCGACGCCCTGCAGCGCGATCCGCCCGGCCCACTCCGCCCGCATCTCGCGGAACACGCCCCAGCTGATCGCCGTCTGCGCGCCGAAGCTGTCGAGGTGGGTGCGGATCGCCCCTGTCCCGTGCGCCCAGGCGCAGCGCAGCGCGAAGTCCATCCGCGCCCGCACGTCGCGCTCGGACCAGTTCGCGTCCCGGTCCGCGCGCACGCTCGCCAGCGCGTCGTCGAACGTGCCGGTGCGGTTCGGCCGGCGCGGCCAGATGTGGCCCTTGTCGAGGTGGGTGTGGCAGTCGACGAAGGCGGGCAGCACGACGGCCCCCTTCAGGTCCACCGCCGGCGCGTCCGACGGCGCGAAGGAGAGCCGCCCGTCCGTCACGGTGACTTCGGTCTCGACGAAACCCTCGGCGTCCACGGCGCCGCCTTCGATCATCGCGGCGGGCGCGCGCGCCCGCGTGAGCCGGTAGCGGCCTTCGGGCAGGCGCCAGCGCATCACCGCTCGCGGGTCAGGGCGCTCTCGTGCCAGCGGCGGAGCGCGAGGTGGCTGACGAGGCTCGTGATCGCGAAGATGGCGATCCCGGCCACGGCGATGAGCGCGAGGGCGGCGAACATCCGCGGCACGTTCAGCCGGTAGGAGGCCTCGAGGATGCGGAACGCGAGCCCGCCGTTGCGCCCCGCCACGCCGCCGGCGAACTCCGCCACCACCGCCCCGATCAGCGCGAGCCCGCCCGCGATGCGCAGGCCGCCGAGGAAATAGGGCATCGCCGAGGGCAGTTGCAGATACCGCAGCCGCTGCCAGCGCGTCGCGCCGTAGATGGTGAACAGGTCTTCGAGGTTGCGGTCGGCCGAGCGCAGCCCGAGCGTCGTGTTCGACAGGATCGGGAAGAAGGCGACGATCCACGCGCAGATCATCATCCCCACGAACGGGCTGTCGACGTAGATGAAGATCAGCGGCGCGATGGCGACGATGGGCGTGACCTGCAACACCACCGCGTAAGGAAAGAGGCTCATCTCCACCCACCGCGACAGCGAGAAGAGAACGGCGAGACCGCCGCCGAGCGACACCGCCAGCGCCAGCGCGAAGACGGTGATGCGCAGCGTCACCATCAGCGCCTGCGACAGGAGCGGCCAGTCGGCGAGCAACTGCGACCAGACGCGCCCGGGCCGCGGCAGGATGAAGTGCGGGATGTCGTTGACCCGCACCACCCAGTCCCACGCGGCGAGCGAGAGCGCCACCACGAGCACCGGCAGAGCCCACGCGCCGAGCTTCTCCAGCCGCCGCCGCCGCAGCCGCGCCAGCTCCTCGAGATCGATGGCGGGCGGCGCGCTCCGGTCGGGCATGTCGAGCGCTGTCATGCGTCCTCCATGGCTTCGCGCAGGGCCGCCGAGGTGAGGCGGCATTGCTCGGCGTAGGCCGCCGAAGTGCGGAAGGCGTCGTCCCGCGGGGTCGGCGCGCTCACCCGCAATTCGCGTATCACGCGGCCGGGCCGCGCCGCCATCACGACGATGCGCGTCGACAGGAACACCGACTCGAAGACCGAGTGGGTGACGAAGACGACCGTGCACCCGAGGCGTTCGTGCAGCGCCAGCAGATCGTCGTTGAGCTTGAAGCGGGTGATCTCGTCGAGGGCGGCGAACGGCTCGTCCATCAGCAGCAGCCGCGGCTTCGTGACCATGGCGCGGGCGATGGACACCCGCATCTTCATGCCACCTGACAACTCTCTCGGATAAGCGCCTGAAAAACCGCCGAGACCGACCGCGCTCAGGCTCTCCTCCACCCGATCCCGCGCGTCGCTCTTCGACACGCCCGCCAAGCGGAGCGGCAACCACACGTTGTCGAAGACTGTCGCCCACGGCGCCAGCGTCGGCTCCTGAAACACCACGCCGAGGGCGCCCTCCGCGCCTTCCCGCCAGCGGATGCGCCCTTTCGTCGGGCTCGACAGCCCGGCGATGAGGCGCAGGGCCGTCGACTTCCCGCACCCGGACGGGCCGAGCAGCGAAACGAAATCGCCGTCGTTCAGGGCGAGCGTCATGCCCTCCAGCGCGGTGACCGCGCCGGCGAACACCTTGGTGACGTTCTCTATGGCGAGAAGCGGCGCAGTCACGGCAGACGGATCGCGCTCGGCGTCACTGGCCGAGCAGCGCGCGCTTCACGTCGAGACCGACGCCCTGGTTCACGAACTCGAGCGTGTAGCTCTCCTCGATCGCGAGCCCTTCGGGCAGCACGCCGGCCTCGACCATCGTCTCGTAGAAGCTGCGCATCCGGTCGTGGGTCATGGCGCCGATGCCGAGTTCGAGAGTGTCGCCGCTGTCCACGATGCCGTACTCCTTCATCATCTCTATGCCGTGCTGAATCTTTTCGTCCGTCATGTCGGGGTTGTCGGCCTTGATCAGCTCGATCGCCGCGGCGTTGTCGCCGTAGAGGAAATTGTTCCAACCGAGCGCCGTGCCCTCGACGAAACAGCGCACCGCCTCGGGTCGGTTCTCGATGGTGCTGCGCGTCACCTCGATGGTCGTGGAATAGGTGTCGAAACCCTCGTCGGCCAGCAGCCAGATGTCGGGCCGCCACCCGGTCTCCTGCTCGATGGCGAAGGGCTCGGAGCTGAGATAGCCCTGCTGCGCCGTGCCCGGGTCCGCGATGAACGGCGCCGAGTTGAAGGTGTAGACGCGCCGCTGCTCCTCGGTGAAGCCGAAGGCCGAGATCATCCACTGGTAATAGCTGACGAAGCCGCCGTCGCCGACGAAGATGTCGAGATCCTTGAGGTCGAGGAAGGTCTCGGCGACGCCGGGATGCGTCATCAGGATCTGCGGCTCCTTCTGGAACGACGCGAAGACCACGACGACGGGGATGTCCTCCACCAGCGCGTCGAACGGCGGCAGCATGTTGCCGCCCATGAAGCCGTCGAGGCGACCCGCGAGCATCATGGCGCGCCCCGCCACCTGCGGGCCGCCCATCACGATCTCGACGTCGAGGCCGCACGCGGCGTAGGTGCCGTCGGCCACCGCCTGATAGAAGCCGCCGTGCTCCGCCTGCGCGAGCCAGTTGGTGCCGTAGCGGAACGTGCCGAGGTCCTGCGCCTGCGCCGCATGCGCCAGCGCCAGCGCCGAGGCGGCGCCGAGAAGCGAACGGGTCATCATCGTCTCCCTGTCGACGCCGGATCTCGGCGCTTCTTCCGGCGAAACGGTAGTCCGGCGCGCCGAGCCCGTCGAGCGTCGACACGCCCCTCTGCGCGCGCCCGGTGAGGATGGCGCGAATTTGGGCGCCGTCGACCGCGATCTGCGCGGCCGCGCGGCGGCCTTGCCGCGACGCGGCGAAGCGGTTGGCGCGACGGCGCCGATAGGTCACGATGGCGCACCATCGGAAGGAGCCCCCATGCGCGCCGTCACGCCCCCCGCCCTGCGCCCGCCCTTCGCGCGCTACTCCCATGCGGTCGAGACGCCGCCGGGGGCGCGCCTGCTCGCCATCTCGGGCCAGCTTGGCGTCGGCGCCGACGACGTCGCCCCCGAGGGGGCCGAGGCGCAGGCCGCGCTGTGCTTCGCCAACATCGCAGCCATTCTCGAAGCGGCGGGCATGACGCCGCGCGATCTGATCCGGCTGAACGCCTACGTCACCGCGCGCGAGCATCTCGCCGGGTACATGGCGGCGCGCGACGCGTTCTGCGCCGCGCTGGACCCGCCGCCGGCGTCGACGCTGATGATCGTCTCCGGCTTCGCGCGCCCGGAGTTCGTCGTGGAGGTCGAGGCCCTCGCCGCGCGAACCGCCTGACGACGCGGGCGGCGCTTCCGCTCGGCGACAAAGCGCGCTAGCGCGGCGCCCCCGTCCCGGTCGCGCCGTTCTCAAAACCGAGCGTTCCCGGATCGAAAGCGTAATGCGCGCCGCAGAACTGGCAGTCCGCGGTGACCACGCCTTCGGGCGTCGTCATGGTGGCGATGTCGCTCGCGGAGTATTGCGCCATCGCCGCCTCGACGCGCTCGCGCGAGCAGGTGCACCCGAAGCGCACGGCCTGCGCCGGAAACACCCGCGGCGCCTCCTCGTGAAACAGCCGCAGCAAGAGGCGCTCGGCCCCGACCACCGGGCCGATCAGTTCGTGCGGCTCGACGGTCTCGAGCAGCATGGCGGCCCGGCGCCAGTCGTCCTCGCCGTCCGACATGGCGGCGACGTCGTCGGCCGTCATGAGGCCGTCCTCGCCGGACGGCATGTCCGGCGCGGCGTGGGGCGACGCCTTGGGCAGGTGCTGGATCATCACGCCCCCGCCGCGCCATTGCGCGTCCTCGCCCGGCGCCGCGCTCAGCGCCGTCGCGACGGCGAAACGCGTCGCGATCTGCTCGGACTGCGCGAAGTAGGTCTCGGCGCAGGCCGAGAGCGATCCGCCGGCGAGCGGCGTCAGTCCCTGGTAGGGCGCCGCGCCCGGGCCCTGGTCTATCGTCATCGCGAACAGCCCCGCCCCGAGCAGCGAAAACGGCGCGGCGCCGGGCCGAGCGCCGACGGCCTCCGCGTCGAAGCCGGCGTAGGCGCGCACCCGAGCCTCGCCGCCGGCGTGTTCGGGCGCGAAGTAGTCCGTGGCGATCAGGCGAAGCGGTCCCTGCCCGCGGATCTGAAGCGAGAGCCGCCACCGCAGCTTGAGCGCCGCGCCGATCATCGCGGTGAGAAGCGCCGCCTCGGCCGCGAGGGCGGAGACCGCCGCAGGATAGGCGTGCCGCCGCAGGATCGCGTCCAGCGACCGGTCGAGCCGGACGACGCGGCCGCGCACGTCGGCGCGGTCCAGCTGGAACGGCAACACGGCGTCGTCGTCGGCCGGAGCGGCGCCGGCGGCGCGGGCGGACTGCTGGGGGGCGCCCGTCATGGCGGACCTCCGAACGGGGAGAACGTCCGGCCTTCTACCCGCGTGAGACGCCCGGCGCAATTTAGCCCCGAGGCGGTACGGATTGGCGGCTTGTGCCGCAGTTGCGGCTATGCGACTTTGGATGGATGAATTCGCGCAGGGAACTCGATTTGAGTATTGATGTCGGCGATCCGCCCGAGCCTTATCGTCTGGACGACCAAGTAGGCTTCCTTTTGCGGCGGGCATATCAGCGCAACGTCGCCATCTTCGGCGAAGCCATGCCCGAAGCGATCACGCCGACCCAGTTCGCAGCGATGGCGCGGCTGAACGAGCGGGGGCCTTGCTCGCAAAACCTGCTCGGCCGCCTGACGGCGATGGATGCGGCCACGATCAAGGGCGTCGTCGACCGGCTTCGCGACCGCGGGCTCGTGGTGACGACGCCCGACCCCGAGGACCGCCGCCGCACGCTGATCGCGCTGTCGGACGAGGGCCTGGCGCTGATCGTCCGCGCCGAGATGGCCGGCGCGGAGGTGAGCCGTCGAACGGTCGCCGCGCTCACGCCGCGCGAGCGTGAGACGCTGATGCGACTGCTCAGGAAGATCGCGGAGTAGACTGTTTATGGCGCGCAACGAAGACGCATTGGTCATCATCGACGTTCAGCGCGACTTCTGCCCGGGCGGGGCGCTTGCGGTGAACGACGGCGACGCGGTGGTCGGCCCGATCAACGCGCTTCAGGAACGGTTCGGGGCCATCATCCTGACGCAGGACTGGCACCCAGCCGATCACGCCTCCTTCGCCGACAATCACGCCGGAGCGGCGCCGTTCAGCCTCGTCGAAGCGGCCTACGGGCCGCAGGTTCTGTGGCCCGTCCATTGCGTCCAGGGCGCGCCGGGCGCCGATTTCCATCCCGACCTGCGCACCGACCGCGCCGACCTCATCCTGCGAAAAGGGTATCGCCGGGCGATCGACAGCTACTCGGCGTTCTTCGAAAACGACCGCGCCACGCCGACCGGCCTCGCCGGCTATCTCCGCGAGCGCGGTCTGACGCGGCTTGTCTTCGCCGGCCTGGCGACGGACTACTGCGTGCGCTTTTCGGCCGTCGACGCGGCTCGTCTCGGCTTCGCCTCCTGCGTCGTGATGGACGCCTGTCGCGCGATCGATCTGGACGGCTCGCTCGCGGCGGCGCGGGAGGAGATGCGGGCGGCCGGCGTAGCGCTGACCAGCAGCGGCGACCTCTGAAGCCCCGGCGGACCGCCGACCGCGACGCAGGCGCTCGGGGCATCCGCCGCGCGCCGAAACCACAGCGAGACGCGCAACGGCTTGCGCCCCTCGGGCGCGGGTCTTCACGCTTTATCCAATTCATGATAGCTAATCTCGTCCGCAAGTAGTGTTCGCTTGGAGTGCGTCAGTGTTTTACCGAGTGGCCGTCGCATGCTGCCTTGTGCTGGGCGCAGCCGACGGAGGGGCCGCGCCGTTGACCGATCACGCGATCGGCCGCTCCGCCGTTTTCCAGTCTTTCGCGCAGGATGCCGGGGCTTGGACGGCGTCCAGCACCGATGCAGGGTGCGTCGGCGGCGTGAGGCTTCCCATCGAGCGCGCGGTTTACTTGAACGCTTCTTCCGGCGAGGCGGTCCCCTTCGAAACGGTGCGGAGAAGTTTCGCCGCGTCGGCCCAGATCATCGCGCCCCATGCGGAAGACGGGATGCGGTTTCGCCTTCAGGCCAAGTATCCGCTTGATGCCACGAAGCCGATCACCCTCACCGCGGCTGGTGAAACCTTCGACCTGTCGGCCGCGCGCGAGCCCGCGGGCGACAGCGTTCTGACCGGATCGCCGGAAGTCCTCGCGGCCCTGAAGCGCGCGGCGGCCGACGGCGATGACGCGACCTTCGTCGCGCATTCGGCGGACACCGGCCGGTCCGTGCGCGACACCGTGCCGCCGCTGCCGTTCGACGACGTGGCGACCTGCGGCGCGCGCGGCGCGCCCGACGCCGCGCTCGATCCCGTCACGCTGATCTCGATACGGTACATTGCGGCCCCGACGCCGGAGACCGCGGCGACGCTGGAGGAGATGCGCGTCTGCGGGGCGACGGAGGCCGATGGCCCCGTGCACCGCGGAACGCTGCGGCAGGTTACCGGATTCGCGTCGCAGACCCGGGACGTCTACGCCAGATTCGACAACGACGGCGCGGCCGTTCAGCTTTACGTGCCGGGCGTCTTCGAAGCGCTGCGTCAACCCGACGGACGGTGGCGCGCCGACGTTTCGCGCGCGGCGGCGGGCAACGACCCCTTCGCGCGCGCGGACGTGAGCGGTTGCCTCGGCGCCTCGGCGGTGACGCTGTGCGAATACCCCGACGGCGAACTCGGGCCGTGCGTCGGCGAATTTCTTCTCGGCGATCTTGGCGAGGAGGCGCTGAGCGACCCGCCCGGCGCATGGGTTCCCTTCGCGCCTGCGTCCGCGACGTCCGCCCCGGCGGCTCTCGGCGCGGCGATGGGGACGCTGACGCCGACGTCATTCGGGTCGTTCCTGGGCTTCGGGGGGAGCGCCACGGCGTCGCGCGGAGGCGCTTCGCAGCTCGGCTCTCCGCCGCCCCCCCCCGTCTCCACGCCGCCGAACGATGGCGTGGCGGTCATCCCTCTGCCGCCCGCGCTATGGCTGGTCACGACCGCGTTCGGCATGCTGCTCGCCGGCGGTCACGCGGCGCGAAGATCGGCGAGACGGTTCTCCTGAACGTGAGGCGGCGCTTTCTTCGTCGCCTCTTCGTAGACGAACCGCGGTCGAACCTGGGGGTGCGCGGCGCCATCGACGAACTTCATGCTCCAGCCCGCGAAGGCGCGGCGCGAGATGGGGCCGCGCGCCACGATCTGCACGTCGGTGTGGCGCGGATCGCGGCGGATCGCGTCGAACAGGCAGGCGACCACCGCCTCGTCGCCCTCGATCACCTGAAAGAACTGCCGTCCGTCGAAATACAGGGCGCCTGTGACCCCAAGGCGGGCGTTGTTGCGGCGGCATGTCTCGATCAACGCAGCCATGTCGCGTCCTTCGGGCCGGATGAGCGACCGGCTCGCATAACTCAGCGACGTCTCCATCGTCTCCTCCCGTTCTTTGCGGCCTTCGCCGAAGCGGCGACGCGTGCTCGCGGCTCCCCTCCGGACGACAGCCCGACCCACGCGACAAACGCGCAGTTGGTGAATAGATCGTGAACCGGTCCAGAGTTTGCAACCCCAAGCCGTTCAACGGCTTGTAATCTTCTTGCCGGTCTTCCGCCTGATCCGATTGAATGTTTCCACGCGGTCGTTATCTTGCGACGAAATGAAGCGGGAATCGCGGCGGGCGGGATCGTCCGATCGCACGCCCGCAACAAGGGGAAGGAGACGTTCGATGAACAACGCCATGACGCGTCGACAGGCGCTCGCCGGCGCCGCCGCCGCCGCCGGCCTCGCCGCAGCGGGCGCGCCGGCCCGCGCCGCAGGCTGGGCGCCCAACCGGCCGGTCGAGATGGTCATCATGGCCGGACAGGGCGGCGGCGCCGACCGGCTCGCGCGGTTCTTCCAGACCCTGATCCAGCAGCACAACCTGTCGCCGATGCCGATGCTGCCGGTGAACAAGGGTGGCGGGTCGGGGGCCGAGGCGCTGCGCTACCTGAAAGATCAGGAAGGCAACCCGCACGTCATCATGGCGACGCTGAACAGCCTCTACACGACGCCGCTGCAGACCGACATCGGCGTCGACATCACGGAGTTCACGCCGCTGGCCCGCATGGCCGTCGACACATTCGCGCTCTGGGTGCGCACCGACAGCGGCATCGAGACGCTCGACGACTACATCGAGGCGGTGAAGGCGGCCGACGGTTCGTGGCGCATGGGCGGCACGGGCAGCGGTCAGGAGGACAGCCTCGTGACCGCGATCCTCGAGCAGGCGTTCGGCATCCGGCACAACTACATCCCGATGGGCGGCGGCGGCGACGTGGCGCGCAACCTCGTCGGCGGCCACATCGAGTCGACGGTGAACAACCCCTCGGAAGCCCTGTCCTTCGAGCGCGCCGGTCGCGTCCGCGCCATCGCCGCCTTCACGGAGGAGCGCATCTCGGTGCTTCCCGACACCCCGACCTTCACCGAACTCGGCTACCCGCTGCTCTACGATATGCAGCGCAGCTTCATCGGCCCGGCCAACATGCCGGCCGAGGCGGTCGCCTGGTATCAGGAGATGTTCACCGCCCTCTCCCAGACGCCGGAGTGGGTGGCCTACGCGGAGGAGAACGCGCTCGTCACCGATCTGCTGATGGGCGACGATCTCATGGCCTACTTCGTGTCGGAGCGCGAACGCCACGCGGAGCTTCTGTCGGCCATGGAGGCCTGAGGCCGAACGTGCGATCTCTACGGTCGGAACCCCGAACGGGTTCCGACCATCCCCGCCCCTGGGCGGCACGGAAAGCTGTCGGCGTGCGGCGCCTGAACGTCGGACGCGCGTGGGCCGCCGCCGAGGTTTTCCGCGCAGCGATGCGCTCCACATGAACACGAGGCGTCCGCCGATGCGCAAAGCCGAGATAGCAGCCGCTTGCGGACTGATGGCTCTTGCGGCCTTCTTCATGTCCTACGCCGTCGCCTTGCCGATCGGGTGGCAACCCGGCCGGGGCCCCGGCGGCGGCGCGTTTCCGTTCTGGCTGTCGGTGGGCATGCTCATCACCGGCGCGGTGATCCTCGTGCAGCAGGCCATGCCGGCGGCGGCGGCGCGTCACAAGGGGCGCGTCTACATCGATCGGCAGGCGGTCGCCCAGCTGGTCGTCGTCTCCGCGTCGCTTCTCGCGGCGGTGGCGCTGACGCCATGGCTCGGCGTCTACATCACGCTTCCGCTGTTTGTGCTGTTCCATCTGCGTGTCGTCGGCCGTCAGCGCTGGACGGTGATCGCGCCGATGGTGATCGGCACGCCGATCGTGGTGTTCTTCTTCTTCGAAGTCACGCTCAAGATTCTTATGCCAAAGGGCGTCACGGAACCCTTGTTCCTTCCGCTGTACGCAGCGTTCTTCTGAGGTCGTCGCGATGGACATCATCTCTTTGCTCGCAGACGGCTTCGCGCTTTCCTTCCAACCGCTGAACATTCTCGTCCTGGTTCTGGGCGTGACGGCGGGGCTGTTCATCGGCGCCATGCCGGGGCTCGGCTCCGTGAACGGCGTGGCGATCCTGTTGCCGCTCACGTTCATCGTGCCGCCGTCCTCGGCGATCATCTTTCTCTGCGCGCTGTATTACGGCGCCATGTACGGTGGGGCCGTATCCTCGATCCTGCTCGGGATACCCGGCGCCTCCACGGCCGTGGCGACCACCTTCGACGGCCGCCCGATGGCGCAGAAGGGCGAGGCCGGCCTTGCGCTGATCGCCGCGGCGGTGGCCTCGTTCGTCGGCGGCACGATCTCCGTCATCCTGTTCACGCTCTTCGCGCAGCCGCTCGCCGAAGCCGCCCTCGCCTTCGGGCCGGCCGAGGAGTTCGCGCTGGTGCTGCTGGCCTTCACCACCTTCGTCGGCCTCGGCGGCGACGATGTGGCGAAGACGGTCATGATGATCCTGCTGGGTCTCGCGCTGAGCACGGTCGGGCTCGATCAGATATCCGGCCAACCGAGACTCATCTTCTTCGACATGCCTGGCTTCTATTCCGGCATCAGCTTCCTTATCATCGCCATCGGCGTGTACGGCGTGGGCGAGGTGCTCGCCACCATCGAGGAGACGCGGGGCAACCCGAAGGTGACGACGGCGCGCATCGGCTTCCGCGATCTTGCCGACGGCGTGCGAAAGCTTGCGTCGACGTGGCGCGTGATGGGCTTCGGGTCGGTGCTCGGCTTCTTCGTCGGCATGCTGCCCGCGGCCGGCGCGACGCCCGCGTCGCTGATGGCCTACGGGTTGGCGCGCCAGTCCTCGAAGACGCCTGAGCAGTTCGGAAAGGGTGCGGTCGAGGGCGTCGTGGCGCCTGAGACGGCGAACAACGCGGCGTCGACCGGTTCTCTGCTGCCGATGCTGACGCTGGGCATTCCGGGATCGCCGACCACCGCCCTCCTGCTCGGCGGCATGGTCATGTGGGGTCTGATGCCGGGCCCGATGCTGTTCATCGAGCAGCCGCAGTTCGTCTGGGGCCTGATCTCGAGCCTCTACACGGCGAACGTGGTGGCCGTGCTGGTGAACCTCGCGCTGATCCCGTTGTTCGTCTGGGCGCTGCGGATGCCGTTTCCGATCCTGTCGGGCGTCGTCCTGGTCCTCTGCATCGTCGGCGGTTTCGCGCCCGACCAGCGCTGGCACGACGTGTGGCTGATCGCGGGCTTCGGCATCGTGGCGTTCCTGCTGCGCAAGGCGGACTATCCGATGGCGCCGCTGGTGCTCGCCCTCGTGCTCGGGCCGCTGATGGAGAAATCCCTGCGGCAGGCGCTGATTTCGGCGCAGGGCGATGTCACCACCTTCGTGACCCGGCCGATCTCCGCCACCCTCATGGCGATCTCCGCGGCCCTGTTCCTCGCGCCTTTCGTCCGCATGATGCTCCGCGACCGCCGCGCCGCGCGGCCGGCCGAGTAGCATCCTTGACCCCGGGAGCCTCCCGGGGTTCTGTGCGCGCGCAAACGGGAGGGGGTGGCATGACAGCGACGGTGATCGACGGCAAGGCGTTCGCGGCGAAGCTGCGGGCGAAGGTGGCGGCGGAGGTCGAGGCGCTCGGCGCCTCGCACGGGGTGATCCCCGGGCTCGCCGTGGTTCTGGTCGGCGAAGACCCGGCGAGCCAGGTGTATGTGCGCAACAAGAACCGCCAGACGCGCGAGGCGGGCATGGGCTCGTTCGAGCACAAGCTCGACGCGAGCACGCCCGAAGCCGAGTTGCTGGCGCTCATCGACCGGCTGAACCACGACCCGCACGTGCACGGCATTCTCGTCCAGCTGCCGCTGCCCGGGCACATCGACGCCGACCGCGTGATCGACGCGATCGACCCGGCGAAGGACGTCGACGGCTTTCACGTGATCAACGTCGGGCGTCTCGGGGCCGGTCTGCCCGCGCTGACGCCCTGCACGCCGCTCGGCTGCCTGATGCTGCTGCGCGACCATCTCGGCAGCCTCTCCGGCAAGAACGCCGTGGTGCTCGGGCGCTCCAACATCGTCGGCAAGCCTATGGCGCAATTGCTGCTGAAGGACAGCTGCACCGTGACCATCGCCCACAGCCGCACCCGCGACCTGCCGGAGGTATGCCGCGGCGCCGACATTCTCGTCGCCGCCGTCGGCCGGCCCGAGATGGTGCAGGGCGACTGGGTTAAGCCCGGCGCGACGGTGATCGACGTCGGCATCAACCGGGTGACCGGGCCGGACGGGTCGGGCCGCCTCGTCGGCGACGTGGCCTATGAGTCCTGCGCGGCCGTCGCCGGGGCGATCACTCCGGTGCCGGGCGGCGTCGGGCCGATGACGATCGCCTGTCTGCTCGCGAACACCCTGACCGCGTGCCGCCGCAGCCTCGGCCTCGACCCGGTGGAGGGGCTCACCCCGTGAACCCCGCCCTGCCCCACGGGCCGCTGACCGGCCTGCGCGTGCTCGACCTCAGCCGCGTTCTCGCCGCGCCGACCTGCTCGCAGCTGCTCGGCGACCTCGGGGCCGAGATCGTCAAGGTCGAGAGGCCGGGGACGGGCGACGAGACGCGCCACTGGGGTCCGCCCTTCCTGCAGGACGCCGAGGGGCGTGACACGCCGGAGAGCGCCTATTACCTCTCGGCGAACCGCAACAAGCGCTCCATCGCCGTGGATATCTCGAAGCCGGAAGGCGTCGCGGTGATCCGCCGACTGGCCGAGACCGCCGACGTGGCGCTCGAGAACTTCAAGGTGGGCGACCTCGCGCGGCGCGGTCTCGGCTACGACGACCTTGCGGCGCTCAACCCGCGGATCGTCTACTGTTCGTTGACCGGTTTCGGTCAGACCGGGCCCTACGCCTCCCGTCCCGGCTACGACTTTCTTGCGCAGGGCATGGGCGGGATCATGTCGGTCACCGGCCAGCCCGACGGGCCGCCGATCAAGGTGGGCGTGGGCATCGCCGACGTGATGACCGGCATGTACGCGACCGTGGCGATCCTCGCGGCCCTGCGGGCGCGCGACACGACGGATCGGGGGCAGCACATCGACGTGTCGCTGTTCGACAGTCAACTCGCGTGGCTGGTCAACCAGGGGCTCGACTTCCTCACCGACGGCCGCACGCCGGTGCGCCGGGGCAACGCGCACCCGACCATCGTGCCCTACGACACCTTTCCCACCGCCGACGGCTGGCTGATCCTCGCCATCGGCAACGACCGGCAGTTCGCGAAGTTCTGCGAGGAGGCCGGCCGGCCGGAGCTGTCGGACGACCCGCTGTTCGCGCTCAACCGCGCGCGCGTGGCCAACCGCGTGGCGCTGACCGCGCTCCTCTCCGAGATCACGCGCACGCGCACCACGGCCGAGTGGCTCGCGGCGCTCGAGCGCGTCGGCGTGCCGTCGGGACCGGTCAACGACATCCCGAGCGCCTTCGCCGACCCCCACGCGGTCGCCCGCGGCGCGCGGATCACCATGCCCCATCCGGTGCCGCCCTCGGGCACGGTCGACCTGATCGGCAACCCGATCAAGCTGAGCGACACGCCGGTCAGCTATCGCCACGCGCCGCCGACCCTCGGCCAGCACACGCGCGAGATCCTCGATGAGCACGGATTCTCCGAAGAGGAGATTCGCGGGCTGGCGGAAATCGGCGCTGTCGCCGGCGACGGGCTGTAAGGCGACCGGGCGGCTCTCGGGCCTGTGCAGGGGCGAGACCCGAGAGGCGTCTCTCCCCCCGCTTCACCCCCGCGCCGGGAGGCCGGCGTCGATGTGCGCCGCGAGGCGGAGCGCGAGCTGGAGGATCGTCACGGTCGGGTTGGCGTAGCCGCCGCTCGGGAACGTCGAGGAGCCGGCCACGTAGAGATTCGGCTGACCGTGCACCTTCAGGTTCGCGTCGACGACGCCGAGGGCTGGCGAGTCCGCCATGCGCGTGCCGCCCATGTGGTGATTGCCGGTGAGATCGTCGTTCAGCGGATAGTCGGCCAGCCCCAGCGCCCAGTCCCGCAGCCGGACGCGCCCGATGTTCGTCTCGGCCAGGTGACGGCAGAAGATCAGCGCGGTGCGCTGCATCGTGATCAGGTCTTCCCCGGACTTTGTCCAGCGCAGCACCGACAATGGCGCGCCGAACCGGTCGACGTCACGGTCGGAAAGCGCGACGCGGTTCTCCGCCCGCGGCTCCTGCTCCCATGAGGCTTGCAGATGCCCGCCGTGGACGTCGTCGCGCCCGATCAGCGGGCGCGCCCAGGCGGCCAGCTCCGGCGCGACGGCGCCGAGGTCGTCGAGCATCTCGGCGAGCGGCGCGTTCGGGTGGCGATAGAAGCGCAGGCTGCAGTTCAGCAGGCCGAGCGCGCGCTGCCGCTCGGGCGTCAGCGAGAAATAGACGCCGTCGGTCTCGCGGAAGGCGACGAACTCGCCGATGGTGAAGGTCGGATGGTCCATCCAGTAGCGGCCGAGCGCGTCCGCCCGCTTCACCACCCGCCCGTTCGACGTCTCGTTGCTCCAGAGCAGCAGACGGCTGTTCTCGATCCCGCCGGCGGCGACGACGTAGGTCTCGGCGGCGGCCACAGCGCGGCGCCCGCCGAAGTCGGCGAGAACGACTCCGGTCACGCGCCGGTCGTCGGCGGCCACGCGGAGGGCGTTGGCGTTGAGGCAGAGGAAGATGGTCGGGTTCTCGACCACCGCCGCGCGATAGGCCTCGCCGAACCGCGTCGGCGGCGACCAGCGGAACTCGAACCGCTGAAGGCCGGAGTCGCCGACGGGCTCGTCCGGCGGGAAGGCGTCGACCTCCACCAGCTTGAGGGCTGCGGGGAGGAACGGGTCGAGGTCCTCCCGACGGATCGGCCAGTGGGCGAGCGGGTGGTGCGGCTTCGGCTCGAAGTCGATCGCGTCGAGCGGCCGGCACCATCCGCCCCACATCGCGGTCGTGCCGCCGAAGGCGCGCGTCCGGAAGTAGGACAGGTCGTGATAGGGGTCGCCGATCACCTCGGCGCGGAACATCGCCTGCGCCTCCGGTTCGATGTCGAAGCCGCCGCCTTCGCAGAGCAGCACCCGGCGGCCGCGGGCGGCGAGGTCGAGCGACAGGGCGATGCCCGCCGGCCCCGCGCCCACGACGCAGCAATCGTAGGGCCCCTGCCCCTCCACCGCATCGAGGGGGATCAGCATCAGCCGCGACGCTCCGCGAGGTGGTCCGCCAGCCGGTGGGCGAGTTGCACGATGGTGAGCGTCGGGTTGGCGTGGCCGCCGCTCGGGAACACCGACGAGCCGAGCACGTAGAGGTTGGGTTGCCCGTGGACCCTCAGGTTCGCGTCGACGACGCCGAGCGCCGGGTCCTCGGCCATCCGCGTGCCGCCCATGTGATGGTTGCCGCCCAGTTCGTCGTCTTCGGGAAAGTCGCCCTCGCCGAGCACCCAGTCGCGCAGCCGCAGCCGCCCGACGCCGGCCCGTGCCATGAAGTCCCCGAAAGCCGACGCGGTGCGCCGGACGGTGACGAGGTCTTCGGGCGACTTCAACCACTTCAGCGCCGCCCGCGGCGCGCCGAAGCGGTCCACCGCGCCGGTCGAGAGCAGCACGCGGCTCTCGGCGCGCGGCTCCTGCTCCCATGCCGCGCGCAGGCGACCCGCGCTCAAGCCGTCGCCCCGCGCGCGCAGGCGCGCCGCGGTCTCCGGCGCGGCGACGGCGAGGTCGTCGAGCAGGTCGTCGCGCGGCCAGTCGGCGCGATGGAAGAAGCGCAGCCCGCAGTTCAGCAGCCCGAGCGCGCGCCGGCGATCCGGGGTGAGCGAATAGTGCACGTGGGCGAAGGCGCGGTCCGCCACGAAGTCGCCGACCGTGAAGTGCGGATGCTCCATCCAGTAGCGGCCGAGGGCGTCCGCCCGCCTCACCACGCGGCCGTTCGACGTCTCGTTGCTCCAGAGCAGCAGGCGGCTGTTCTCGATCCCCCCGCAGGCGATCACGTAGGCGCCGGCGACGGCGGTCGCCCGGCCGCCGTCGAAATCGGCGAGGGCGATACCGGTCGCGCGGGCGTCGTCCGCGCGCACCTCGGTCGCGTTGGCGTTGAGGCAGAGGAAGATGTTCGGATGGTCGAGAACGGCGGCGCGGTAGGTCTCGCCGAAGCGCGTCGGCGGCGACTCGCCGAAATGGATGCGCTGGAAGCCGCTGTCCGCCACCGGCTCGTCCGCGGGAAGCGGGTCGACCTCCAGCATGACGAGCGCGGACGCGAGGTAGGGGTCGAGGTCGGCCTTGACGATCGGCCACCGGGCCAGCGGATGGTGCGGCTTGTCTGCGAAGTCGTCGGCGTCGAGCGGGCGGGTGACGCCGCCCCAGAGGCCCGACGCGCCGCCGAAGGCCCGCAGGCGCACGATGTCGAGGTCGCGGTAGGGGTCTCCGAGGAGTTCCCCGCGATAGATCTCCTGCGCGCGTTCGTCGAAGTCGAACCCGCCGCCTTCGCAGAGGAGCACCCGCCGCCCATGATCGGCGAGATCGAGCGCCAGCGTCACGCCGGCCGGGCCGGTTCCGATGACGCAGACGTCCGGGGTCGAAAGCTCGGCGATCGCGTCGAAGGGGATCAGCATCAGCGGTCGTCGTCGGCGAGCACCCAGCCGCGCGCGACGCGCGGCGCGCGCCATTCGCGGCGGCGCTCCTCCGCCCATCCGCGGAGCGCAGGAATGGCGCCCGCGAGGACGATCACGGCGAGAAAGGCGCGCCTGCGCATCGTGTGGTCGCTCCTCTTCAGCAAACCCGCAGCCGGCGGCGCAAACCCCTTGACGACGCCGGCCCGCAGGGCTCCGCGTAAGTAAGGATAGCACGAGGCCGGTCAAGCGGACGGTCCATCACATCGGGGCTCGCAGCATGGACCGGCAGGTGACGCGCGCGTGATGGGCCGGCGTCGTCAAGCGGACCCGCCGCGCGCGGCGAACCCGCGCGATCAGCGAGACCCGTGATCCGGCGGCATCCGGCGCAGCGCGTCGAGCAGGGCGTCGGCGAAGGCGTCGGGCGCCTCGCCCGCGGCGTCGAGAGCGGCCGAGACGTCCTTGACCAGCAGACCGATGGAGTTGTCGGCCGCCCACCCGTCCCGGGCGAACTCGATGGCGTCGAAATGCGAGCCGAACCACGTCTGGCCGGAACTGTCATGCATCAGCGCCAGCAGCCGCGCCCGGTCGACGCCGAGGGCGTCGGCCCAGGCGAGGCTGCGCCGCACGGCGACCGTCGAGCAGGCGGCGACGAAGTTGTTCAGCACCTTGGCGGTCATGCCGGCCCCGAAGGGCCCCATGCGGTGGCTGACGCGGCCCATGGCGTCGAACAGCGGCGCGAGCCGGTCGAGATCCGCCGCCTCTCCGCCCAGCATGAACGAGAGCCGCGCCTCCCGCGCCGCGATCTGGGCGCCCGACATCGGCGCGTCGACCAGCGCGACGCGGGGCGCCCGCGCCGGCAACCCCGCCAGCCAGCGCGGCGACAGCGTCGACGCGATCACCAGCATGCGCGTCGCGCCCTCGGCGAGCAGCGCCTGCTCGGCGAACAGCAGCGCCTCGGTCTGCGCCTCGTCGCGCACGACGGAGATCAGCACCGGGCAGCGGCGGGCGAAGACGGCGGGGTCGGCGATCATGCGGTCGGCGAAGGCGCCGAAGTCGGCGGCAGGGCGTATGTCGAAGCCCCAGACGTCGACGCCGGAGCGGGCGAGCGCCTCAGCCATCGGCAGGCCCATCCGCCCGCACCCCGCGACGCCCACCGTAAGGTCGAAAACCGCCATCGCCGCCCTCTCGCGTCCCTGCGCCGCGCCCGCTATAGCCGCGAGGGGCGCAGATGCGCCAGCGGCGCGGGAGGGCTGCATGGGACCCTGGGGCGCGCTGGCGCTGCTGTTTTCGGTGCGGGCGACGATGGCCTTCCAGTTCCAGTCGGTCGCCTCGGTCGGGCCGACGCTGCTGGCCGCGGGCGCCATAGGGCTGGCCGATCTCGGCGTTCTGGTCGGGCTCTACTATGCGCCGGGAGCGGCGGTGGCGCTGCCGGGCGGCGCGGCGGCGGCGCGGTGGGGCGACCGGGCGACGATCCTTGGCGGACTCGCGCTGATGGCCTTGGGCGGCGCCGTCATGGCGGCGTTCCCGGCTTGGGAGGCGCAGGTGGCGGGGCGCGTCGTGTCAGGCGTCGGCGGCGCCGTGATGAACGTGCTGATGTCGAAGATGGTCGCCGACCGTTTCGCGGCGAAGGACCTGTCGCTCGCGATGGGGCTGTTCGTCAACTCGTGGCCCGTCGGGATCGCCGTCTGCCTGCTCGTCGCGCCTGCGGTGGCCGAGGCGGGCGGCGCGGCCGCGGCCTACTGGACGGCGACAGGTCTCGTCGTGGCCGGTCTGGCGGCCATCGCGGCGCTGATCCCGCCGACCGAAGGCGCGGCGACCGGGCCTGCGTGGCGCCCGCCGCGGGGGCGGCTGCTGTGGGCGACGCTCGCGGCGGGAGCGTCGTGGGGCGCCTACAACGGCGCGCTCGGGATGGTTTTCGGCTTCGGACCTGCGATGCTCGCCGAGCGCGGGCTCTCGGCGGTGGCGGCGGGGGCGGCGACGAGCGTCGCGCTCTGGACCATGGCGGCGGCGATCCCCCTCGGCGGCGCGCTGGCCGACCGGGGGGGGGTGCGGGGCGCGGTGCTGCATGGCGGGTTCGCCGCCTTCGCGGCGGGGCTTCTGGTCGCCGGGGCGGCGGCGGGGACATGGTTGCCGCCTGCGGTCGCTTTCGGAGCGCTCGGGCTGGCGGGCGGGCTGGCGGCGGGGCCGTGCATGGGGCTTGCCGGACCGCCGCTGTCGGCGGAGACGCGGGCGGCCGGCATGGGCCTCTTCTTCACCGTCTATTACGTCTGCGTGCTGGCGTCGCCGCTGCTCGGCGGGTGGGCGGCCGAGGCCGCAGGCGGGGCGGCGGGCGCGTTCTCGGCCGGGGCGGCGCTGCTCGCCGTCGCGGCGGCGACGGCGCTGGCGAGCCGCCGGCTATGTCGACCCGATAGGGAATGGATAACCGCGCGTTAAGGCGCTTGTGGGGCGCTCCGCCACGCCCCATAGTGATGGTCACGGTAACGTTGATGGACCAGGGAGGCGCAGGCGCATGGCGCTTTTCGCGCGACGTCGGAAACTGTCGGTCTGGAGCAAGGCGGCCGCCTTCTTATGGCCGGCGAGCGGCTTCCGGCGGTCCGGCGTCTACCTCGTGAAGCGGCTCAAGCGCCTGCCCGCGACCCAGCACGCCATCGCGGCCGGCGTCGCCAGCGGGGCGGCCGTGTCCTGCCTGCCGCTGATCGGGTTCCACTTCCTGCTCGCCTTCGCGCTGGCGTGGGTCGTGCGGGGCAACATGATCGCGGCGGCCTTCGGCACGGCGTTCGGCAACCCGCTGACCTTTCCGCTGATCTACGCCACCGCCTACCGCATCGGCGACATCATCCTGACGTTCGGCGCCGTGCCGCACCCGCCGCTCGAAGCCTTCGACCCCGACGTGCTCTACGCCCAGGGCGAGGCGCTGATGGCCGAGGGCGAGGCGATCATCGCTCGCGGCGTCGAGGCGGAGACGCTGTCCTGGAGCGTGCTGTCGGAGTTCTGGCCGACGATGAAGGTTTTGCTCGTCGGCGGCGCGCCGCTGGCTTTGACCGTGTTCCTTGTGATCTACGGCCTGATCCGCTTCATCTTCGCAGGACACGTCCACAGGCGCGAGCGCGCGCCGTCGGCGCAGGTCACCGCCTGAGGGCGTCAGAGCCCCCATACCCAGACGATCATCGGCACGCCGACGGCGACCACGACGATCTCCAGCGGCAGGCCGAGCCGCCAGTAGTCGCCGAACCGGAACCCGCCGGGGCCCAGGATCAGCGTGTTGTTCTGGTGGCCGATCGGCGTGAGGAAGGCGCACGACGCCCCGATCGCGACCGCCATGAGGAAGGCGTCGCCCGAGGCGCCGAGGGCGTTCGCCGCGCCGAGGGCGATGGGGCACATGACCGCCGCGGTGGCGGCGTTGTTGACCACGTCCGACAGGAACATGGTCGTGACCATCACCACGCCGAGCGCGAGCAAAGGCCGCCCGTCGCCGATGACCGCGATCAGCGTCTCGGCGACAAGCCGGGCGGCGCCGGTCGTCTCCATGGCGCCCGCCACGGGGATGAGCGCGCCGAGCAGCACGACCACGGGCCAGTCGATCGCCGCATAGACGCTGCGCGGCGGCGTGACCCGAGTCGCCATCATGGCGAGCAACCCGGCCGTGAAGGTCACCGCCGCCGGCGCGAGGCCGGCCGCCGCGGCGCCGACCGCCGCGGCCATGATGCCGACGGCCCAGAGCATCTTGCCGGCGTCCGGCAGGCGCAGCGCGCGCTCGGCGAGCGGCGCGCAGGCGAAGTCGGCGGCGAAGGCCGCCAGCGCCTCGGGCGCGCCCTGCATCATCAGCACGTCGCCCTCGGAGAGCCTCACGTCCCGCAACCGCCCCACCGACTGCCGCCCCTCCCGCGAGACCGCGAGCAGACTGACCCCGTAGCGGGTGCGCAGCAGCGCCCCCTTGGCGGACCTCCCCGCGAGATGCGATCCTGGCAGCACGGCGAACTCCGCGAGATCCGACGGCTCCGCGCGGCCTCCGTCTCCCCCCTCGCCTTCCTTGCCTTCGGGCTCCACCGCCTCCTCCAGTGTCAGGCCGAGTTTCGAGAGCGCCGCGGCCAGCGCCTCGGGTTCGGCCTCAAGGACGAGGATGTCTCCCGCGCGCACCCTCCGCTCGCGGCGCGGCGCGCGCAGCCGCACTTCGTTGCGCACGAGGCCGACGACCTGCGCGTCCGCCTCCGCCAGCGCGTCCTCCACTTCCCGCAGCGTGAGCCCTACCGCCTTGCCATCCTCGCCGACCTTGGCTTCGGTGAAGTACGCGGCGGTGGAGAAGCCCTCGACGTCCGCTCGCTGGCGGTTGGGCACGAGCCAGCGCGCCGCGACCACCACGAACAGGACCCCCGCCGCCGCGACCGCCGCGCCGACCGGCGTGAAGTCGAACATGGCGAAGCCGCCGCCCTTCTCGTCCTCGCGGAAGGCCGAGACGATCAGGTTCGGCGGCGTGCCGATCAGCGTGGTCATGCCGCCGAGGATCGAGCCGAAGGCGAGCGGCATCAGCATCCGCCCCGGCGGCATCTCGAGCTTGCGCGCCATCTGAAGCGCCACCGGCATCAGCAGCGCGAGCGCGCCGACGTTGTTCATCACGCCCGAGACCAGCGCGGCGAAGGCCGTCAGCACCCCGACCGCCGTCACCGGCCCGAGCCTCGGCGGCAAGAGGCGCTGCGCCAGCCAGTCGACGGCGCCGGACGTCTGCAGCCCCCGGCTCATCGCCAGCACGCAGGCGACCGTGACGACCGCGGGATGGCCGAAGCCTTCGAAAGCGTCGGCCGGCGCCACGAGGCCGGTCGCCACCGCGGCGAGCAGCGCGCCGAGGGCCACCATGTCGTGGCGCCACCGCCCCCAGAGGAACATGGCGAGGGCGCCGACGAGAATCAGGAAGATCGCCGTCTGGTCGGGCGGCAGAGGCAGCGCCGCTTCGAGCGCCGGCGGCAGGCGGAAGGAGAAGTCCGGCATGGGCGGGCTCCGGCGAGACGGGTCGGTTCTGGGCTGGAATCGTATCGTCGCGCAACGCCCCTCGCGCGCCGAAGCGCCCTTGCGCGGCGCGCCGCCGGCCCGTAGCGCTCACGCCATGACAAGCCTCGCCTACTTCGCCTACGGCTCGAACATGCTCCCCGAGCGGCTGCGCGCGCGGTGCCCCTCGGCGGCGGTCGCCGGCGCCGCAGCCGCGCCGGGGTTCCGCGTCGCCTTCGCCAAGGACAGCCGGGACGGCTCGGGCAAGGCCACGCTGCTGAACGCCGACAACGCCCAGCCGGGCGTTCTGTTCCGCTTGGCCGCGGACGAACTCCCGGCGCTCGACGCGGCGGAGGGGGCCGACTATGACCGGGTGGAGATCGCCCTCTCCTGCGGGACGCGCGCGCTGACCTACATCGCGAAGCGGCCCGATCTGTCTCTGCTCCCCTACGACTGGTATCTGGCGCTCTGCGTCGCGGGCGCGGCGCGGCAGGCGCTCGGCGAGGCGCTGCTCGGGCGGCTCCGCGCGGAGCCGTGGCGGACCGATCCCCTGCCCGTGCGCCCCTCGCGCCTCATCGCGCTGCGCGCGCTGTCGCAGGCCGGCTTCGCCGACTGGCGCGGATTGCTGACGGTTCCCGCCGCGCTTTGACAACCTGTCGCGCGCGGGGTATGTGCCGCGTGTTCCGGAAGTGGGTATGCTTCCGGTCCTCCGCCTGTCGGAGGATCGCCGTCGGTCAGCGCGTCGCGCCCGCCGACGCCACACTGCTTTGAACGGCGCTGCGCCGGGGGGACCGTCGATGTTCGAGAGCCTGTCAGAGCGCCTTTCCGGCGTCTTCGACAAGCTGACCAAGCAGGGCGCGCTGTCGGAGGCCGACGTCTCCACCGCGCTCCGCGAGGTTCGCGTCGCCCTGCTCGACGCCGACGTGGCGCTGCCCGTGGCGCGCGACTTCATCGACCGCGTGCGCGAGAAGGCGACCGGCGCGGCGGTGCTGAAGTCGGTGACGCCCGGCCAGATGGTCGTGAAGATCGTCCATGAC
>RECW01000155.1 GCA_007693835.1 Paracoccaceae bacterium
ATCTCGTAGGCTTCGGCGCAGAGCGCGTCGAGGCGGGCGGGGTCCGCCGGCACGAACGGAAACCGCGCGAGCGGCCGGATCAACCCGAGGTCGCGGTCGCGCGCGGGGTCGAGGCTGAAGCCGATGCGGCGGAAAGGGCGGTCCGGCGGATTGTCGCGCGCGCAGGCCGAGAACGGCCCCATCCGCGCGCGCTCGGCGGCGAGGCGGTCGAGGTCGAGGTCGGCGACGATCATCTCCTCCGCGTCGGAGAAGCGCGGGGCCTCGGCGAGCAGGTCGCCGTCCTCGTAGATCATCGCATGGCCGTCCCACGCGAGGTCGGTGGTCGACTCGCCCCGGCCCGCCGCCGAGTAGAGATAGGCGCAGAGCTGGCGCGCCGAGGTGGTGCGGCAGAGCGCGTGGCGATAGTCGGACTTGCCCACGGTGGCGTTCGAGGCGGAGAGGTTGGCCACCACCGTCGCCCCGGCCATCGCGGCGCGGGCCGAGGGCGGGATCGGCGTCCAGACGTCCTCGCAGACTTCGAGCGCCAGCGTGAAGCCGGGCAGGTCCTCCGCATCGAACAGCAGATCGACGCCGAACGGCACGTCCTGCCCGGCGACGGTCGCCCGGTCGGCCGCGGCTTCGGCGGCGGGCGCGAAGTGGCGGGCCTCGTAGAACTCCCGGTAGTTCGGCAGGTAGCTTTTCGGCACGGCGCCGAGGATCCGCCCGCGATGCAGCACCAGTCCGGCGTTGTGCACGCGCCCGGCCACGCGCAGCGGCGCGCCGACGACCAGCGCGAGCGGCAGCGCCGCGGTCTCGGCCGCGAGCCGCCCGAGCGCGGCCTCGGCGCCGTCGAGCAGCGCCGACTGGTGGAGCAGATCGTCGATGGCGTAGGCGGAGAGCCCGAGTTCCGGCGTCAGCAGAAGCGACGCGCCCGCCTCCGCCGCCCGCCGCGCCATCGCCGAAAGCCGCCCGCCGTTGAACGCCGGGTCGGCGGGGCGCACGAACGGCGCGCCGACGGCGACGCGCACGAAGCCGTGGCGGACGAGGTTGAGGAAGCCCGGCGGGGCCGTCCTGCTCATGGGCGCCCGCCGGTGCGTGGGATCGCGCGCGCCACGGCGGCATCCTTTCGCGAAAACATGCGCTTGGCCACGAGGGTAGCGCAGGCGCGACAGTCCCGCCAGTGCGCTGCAACGCGTGCTTGCGCGGCATGCGGCTCGGGCCTAAGGGATTTCGCCGGCTTTTTCGCCATCCGAGTGGCCCATGCCCGTCAAATCCGTCGCCGGCGCCGACACGGCGCGCGAGATCAGCTACGCCCACAGCGCCCGCACCAGGGCCGGCCGCGCCTTCATCCGCGGCATGGAGAACGCCACCGGCCGCCTCAAGCTCATCCGCATGGCGATGGGCTACGATCTCGAAGTCGCGAAGGGCCGCGACTTCTGGGAGGTGATGCAGGAGCGCTACCGCGTCACCCTCGACGTGCCCGACGGGCAGATCGAGAACATCCCGACCGCCGGCGCCTGCGTCGTGGTGGCGAACCACCCCTTCGGCATTCTCGACGGGCTCGCCATGGGTCGGATACTCTCGATGCGCCGGCGCGACTTCAAGATCATGGCGCACAAGGTGTTCCACAAGGCGCAGGATCTCGCCGACGTCATCCTGCCGATCAACTTCGACGAGACCCGCGCGGCGCAGGAGGAGAACCTGCGCACGCGGCGCGACTGCATCGCGCATCTCGCTGCGGGAGGCTGCATCGGCGTGTTTCCCTCGGGCGGCGTCGCCACCTCCTCGAAGCTGTGGAACCGGGCGATGGATCCCGCGTGGAAGACTTTCACGGCCAAGATGATCCAGCGCGCGAAACCTGCTGTTATTCCTGTGTTTTTCCATGGACAGAACAGCCGCCTGTTCCAGATCGCGAGCCACGTGAACCCGACGCTGCGCACCGCGCTCTTCATCAACGAGTTCGGCCGCAACGTGGGCGGTTCGGTGCGCGCGGCGATCGGGCCTGCGCTGCCGCAGGAGGAGCTGGACCGGTTCCGCGGCGACGCGCGCGGTTTGATGGATCACCTGCGGATCGCGACCTATCGCCTGTCTCCCGAACCGATTTCCGATCTCGGCTACGGTTTCGACTTCGGCTGAGCGCGCGGGCGCGCCACGTTGCGCAGGCGCGGCGGGCGCGCTATCGCAGCCGTCCGTTGACAGGAGACCGCCATGGCGCGCATCGCGATCCTCGGGGCGAGCGGCTACACCGGCGCGGAGTTGGTGCGCCTTCTCGCGACCCACCCGAGCCTGCGTGTCGCGGCGCTGACCGCCGACCGCAAGGCGGGCGCCGCCATGGCCGAGGTCTTTCCCCATCTGGGCCACCTCGCCCTGCCGACGCTGACGCGCATCGAGGACGTGGACTTCTCGGCCGTCGACCTCGTGTTCTGCGCCCTGCCGCACGCCACGACGCAGGAGGTGGTCGCCGCCCTGCCGCGCGACCTGAAGGTGGTCGACCTCTCCGCGGACTTCCGCCTGCGCGACATGGCCGTCTACGCCGAGTGGTACGGCCACGAGCACCGCGCGCCGCACCTGCAGGAGGCGGCGGTCTACGGCCTGACGGAGTTCTATCGCGACGCCATCCGCGCCGCCCGGCTGACGGCCGGCACCGGCTGCAACGCCGCGACCGGCATGTACGCCGTGCTGCCGCTGCTCGAGGCCGGCGTCATCGACCCCGACGAGATCGTGATTGACCTCGCCACCGGCGTCTCTGGCGCCGGGCGCGCGGCGAAGGAGGCGTCGCTGTTCTCCGAGGTCGCCGAAGGCTTCCACGCCTACAACGTCGCCAAGCACCGCCACATGGCCGAGTTCGACCAGGAGTTCAGCCGCGCCGCGGGCCGGCCGGTGGTCTGCTCCTTCACCGCCCACCTCGCGCCGATGAACCGCGGCATCCTCGCCACCGTCTACGTGCGCGGCGAGGCCGAGGCGGTGCACGCGGCGTTCTCCGAGCGCTATCGGGCCGAGCCCTTCCTCCACGTCCTGCCGCTCGGCCAGACGCCGCATACGCGCCATGTCCGCGGCTCGAACTACTGCCATGTCGGCGTGGTGGCGGACCGGCGGCCGGGGCGGACCATCGTGTTCTCCGCGCTCGACAATCTGGTGAAGGGCGCGTCGGGGCAGGCGGTGCAGAACGCCAATCTCATGCTCGGCCTGCCCGAGACCCAGGGGCTCGAGGCGGCCCCGTTGTTCCCGTGATCGAGAAGGTCGCCGCCGCGCCGGTCTCGATCGGCCGATGGGCGCTCGCGCAGGCCGCGGCGCTGCTGCGCTGGCTCTACGCCAACATCTACTGGGGGCGGCTGAAGGCGATATGGCGGATCGCGAAATCCGCCGTCAATCGCTACTGGAGCCACGACGGCGACGCGCTGGCCGGTTACGTCGCCTATTCCGCGTTCCTGGCCGTCTTCCCGTTCGCGATCTTCGCCACCGCGCTCATCGGCTCGACCATCGGCGTCGAGGAGCAGCAGCGCATCATGGAGGGCCTGTTCGAGATCGCGCCCGAACACATCGCGCAGACGCTGGAGCCGGTGATCCGCTCGGTGATCGAAGGGCAGAGCGGGCGGCTGATCGGGGCCTCGGCGCTGATCGCCCTCGTCGTCGCCTCGAACGCCGTCGAGGCGACGCGCGTCGGCTTCGACCGCGCCTACGGCGCGACGGCGCTCCGCGGCTTCTTCACGCGCCGGGCCATCGCGCTGGGGTTCGTGGTGCTCTCGACCATCACCTTCGCCCTGCTTGGCGTCATGATCGTCGTGGCGCCGCTGGGGCTGCGGCTGGCGGAGGAGTTTCTCGGCTTCCGCCAGCCATGGGGGTTGACGGCGGTGCGGTATCTGATCGGCTTCGGCGCGCTCTGGGTGTTCCTGTTCCAGCTGAACCTCGTGCTGCCGTCGCGCCGGCCGCCGCGGCGCCGGCTGACGCCGGGCGTCGCCGTCTCGACCATCCTGCTGGCGCTCGGCGCGTGGGGCCTGTCGACCTATCTCAACTATGCGCCGTCCTACTCGATCACCTACGGGGCCTTCGCGGGCGTCATCGTGACGCTGCTTTTCTTCTATGTCGCAGGGGCGGCGATCATCTACGGGGCCGAGGTCAATGCGGTGCTGATGCGGTTCCGACACCCTACGCGGACCGAGCGGCGCCAGTGAGTCGCAGGGCCGGGAGGCTGCGCCGCCCCGAAAACGCCATGGTCCGGGCCAAAACGCGAGAGACGAAAAGCGAGGAGTGAAGCGATGGCGATGACCCGGAAGAAAAGGCGGATCGCGCTGCTCGCCGCCGCGGCGGTCCTGATGAGCTCGGCGACCGCGCTGGCCGTCGTCGCGTTCCGCGACTCGATGGTCTACTTCATGCCGCCGACGGACATGCTGGCGAGCGACGTGGCGCCGACGCGCCGGCTGCGCGTGGGCGGCAAGGTCGTCGAAGGCTCGGTGGTGCGCGGCGAGGGGGCGGAAGTCAGCTTCCGCGTCACCGACTACGAGTCGGACGTCTCCGTGCACTTCAACGGCGTGCTGCCCGACCTGTTCCGCGAAGGCCAGAGCATCGTCGCCGAAGGCTATTTCCGCGACGGCCGCTTCGATGCGACCGAAGTCCTCGCCAAGCACGACGAGCAGTACATGCCGCGCGCGGTGAAGGAGACGCTGCGCCAACCGCGCCCGGCCATCTGACCGCGGCGCGCATCCACGCGGGCGAGACGAAGGGTCGCTGCGCCCGCGTTTGACCTCCACGGCCCGCGCCGTAGCTTTCCGCAACGCACGCAAGACCAGACGGAGCCCCGACGCATGGTCGCAGAACTCGGACACTTTCTTCTCGTCATCGCCTTCGCGGTGTCGCTCTTCGCCTCGGTCGCGCCGATGGTCGGCGCGCACAAGGGCTGGTCGGACTGGATGGCGATGGCGACGCCCGCGTCGTCGGCGCTGTTCGTGCTGACGCTCGGCTCGTTCCTCGCGCTCACCTATTCGTTCGTGGTGTCGGATTTCTCGGTGCAGCTGGTCGCCGCGAACTCCCACTCCGCGAAGCCGATGATCTACAAGATCAGCGGCGTCTGGGGGAACCACGAGGGTTCGCTGCTGCTCTGGGTGCTGATCCTCGCCCTGTTCGGGGCGCTGGTGGCGTGGTTCGGGCAAGGCATCCCGGCGGGGCTGAAGGCGCGCGCGCTCGCCGTGCAGGCGATGATCTCCGCCGGTTTCCTCGCCTTTCTGCTGTTCACCTCGAACCCGTTCACGCGCCTCTTCCCGCCGCCGCTCGACGGGCAGGACCTCAACCCGCTGCTGCAGGACATCGGCCTCGCGCTGCATCCGCCGCTGCTCTACGTCGGCTACGTCGGTCTCTCGATGGCCTTCTCCTTCGCCGCCGCCGCCCTGATCGAGGGTCGGGTGGACGCCGCCTGGGCGCGTTGGGTGCGGCCCTGGGCGCTGGCGGCCTGGGCGGCGCTGACCGCCGGCATCGGGCTCGGCTCGTGGTGGGCCTACTACACGCTCGGCTGGGGCGGCTGGTGGTTCTGGGATCCGGTCGAGAACGCGTCCTTCATGCCGTGGCTCGCCTCCGTCGCGCTGCTGCATTCCGCCATCGTGGTCGAGAAGCGGTCGTCCCTGAAGAACTGGACGATCCTGATGGCGATCCTCGCCTTCTCGCTGTCGCTGCTCGGCACCTTCATCGTGCGCTCGGGCGTGCTCGACTCCGTGCACGCCTTCGCGGTCGACCCCGAGCGGGGCGTGTTCATCCTGCTCCTGCTGGTGGTCGTCATCGGCGGCAGCCTCGGCCTCTACGCGTGGCGGGCGCCGTCGCTCAGGGCGGAGGGCGTGTTCTCGCCGGTCAGCCGCGAGGGCGGGCTGATCCTCAACAACCTGCTGATGATGGTGAGCTGCGGCGTGGTGTTCGCCGGCACCCTCGCGCCGCTGGTGCGCGAGGCGCTGACCGGCGACAAGATCACGGTCGGCGCGCCGTTCTTCAACATGGCCTTCACGCCCTTCATGGTGATCATGGCGCTCGCCCTGCCGGTGGGCGCGCTCATCCCGTGGAAGCGCGGCGATCTGGCCAAGGTGATGGCGAAGCTCTGGTGGGCCGGCGCCGCGGCGCTGCTGATCGGGGCCCTGGTCTGGGGCGTGCAGACGGGCCGGTCGCCGGTCGCGCCCATCGGGGCCGCGCTGGCGATCTGGATCGTGTTCGGCGCGCTGGTCGAAATCCTCGAACGCGCGAAGATCGGCAAGGGAACCCTCGCCGAGAGCTGGCGGCGCGTCGCCCGCGCGCCGCGGGCGGACTGGGGCAAGTGGGTCGGCCATTCGGGCGTCGCGGTCACCATCTGGGGCATCGCGGCGATCACCGCGTGGGAAGTCGAGGACATCCGCATCGCGCGCTTCGGCGACGTCATCCCGATCGGCGGCTACGAGATCCGCTTCGACGGGGTCGAGGGCGTGCAGGGGCCGAACTTCGTCGCGACCCGCGGCGTCTTCACCGTGTTCCGCAACGGGCGCGAAGTGTCCCGCGTGTTTCCCGAAAAGCGGCTCTTCACCGAGACGCCGACGCCCACGCCCAAGAACGAAGTCGGTTTCGTGCACGGTTTCCTCCGCGACATCTACCTGACGCTCGGCGACCCGCAGCAGGGCAGGGCGGACGCGTGGGCGGTGCGCTCCTACGTCAAGCCGTTCGCGAACTGGATCTGGGGCGGGGCGATCATCATGGGGCTGGGCGGGGTGCTGAGCCTCACCGACCGCCGCTACCGGGTCGGCGCGCCGGTGATGGCGAAGGCCAAGGGCGGCGACGCGCCGCCCTCCGGCGTCGTGCCGGCTGAGTGACGGCGATGCGCGCCGTCCTCATCGCGCTCGTGCTGCTGGCGGGACAGGCGCTCGCCGCCGTCCAGCCGGACGAGCTTCTCGACGATCCCGTGCTTGAGGCGCGGGCGCGGCAGATATCCTCAGGCTTGCGCTGTCTGGTCTGCCGCAACGAGTCGATCGACGATTCCGACGCCGAGTTCTCCCGCACCATGCGGCTGCTGGTGCGCGAAAGGCTGCTCGAGGGCGACACCGACGAGGAGGTGATGGCCTTCATCGTCGACCGTTACGGCGAATACGTGCTGCTGAAGCCGAAGTTCAGCATGGCGAACGCGTTCATCTGGCTGTCGGGGCCGTTGCTATTCGCCGCCGGCGGCTGGGCGGCGTGGCGCTTTATCTCGGCGCAGGACAAGGCGGTGAAGCCGCCGCCGGCGCCGCTGTCCGCCGAGGAGGAGCGCCGGCTGGCGGCGCTGCTCGACGGGCCGAAGGACGCGGGCGCCTGACGCGCCCGCGTCCTCGTCTCAGCCGACGATCTCGAGGCCCGAGAAGAAGAACGCGATCTCGATGGCGGCGTTCTCCTCGGAGTCCGAGCCGTGAACCGAGTTCTCGCCGATCGACAGCGCGAACTCCTTGCGGATGGTGCCTTCGTCGGCCTGCGCGGGGTTGGTCGCGCCCATCACCTCCCGGTTCTTCGCGACCGCGTCCTCGCCTTCCAGCACCTGCGCCACGACCGGCCCCGAGGCCATGAAGGTGCACAGCTCGTCGTAGAACGGCCGCTCGGCGTGCACCGCGTAGAACGCGCCCGCCTGCGCCTTCGTCAGGTGCAGCCGCTTCTGGGCGACGATGCGCAGGCCGGCCGCCTCGAACTTGGCGTTGATCGCGCCGGTGAGGTTGCGCTTCGTCGCGTCGGGCTTGATGATCGACAGAGTGCGGGTGACGGCCATGGAAGGTCTCCGGTAGGGCGGGGGACTGAAGCCCCGTTGACGTTTCGGCCGGCGGCTTAGCATGCGGCGCCGCGGCGCGGAAGCGGCGCCCAGGCGATTGCGCGGGCTCCACAGGAGGAAATCCATGAACGGCGTTTCGCCCCGCCGCGACCTCTGGTTCGAGGACTTCGCCGCCGGCCAGAGCTACGAGACCGCCGGCGCCACGCTGACCGAGGCGCAGATCCTGGCCTTCGCCTGGGACTGGGACCCGCAGCCCTTCCACCTCGACGTCGCCGCCGCCGAAGCCTCGCCCTACGGCGGGCTGATCGCGAGCGGATTCCAGACGCTGCTCACCGCCTTCCGCCTGTTCCACGCCGAGCGGATCATCAACCCGGCCTCCATAGGCTCGCCGGGCATGGACGAGGTGCGCTGGCTCAAGCCGGTTCGTCCCGGCGACACGCTGCGCGTGCGCGGCGAGGTGGTCGAGACGCGGCCGTCACGCTCCAAGCCGGACCGCGGCTCGGCGGTGATCGCCTACACCGTGCTCAACCAGCGCGACGAGGCGGTGATGACCTACCGCGCCATCCACCTGTTCCTGAAACGCCCGACGTGATCGCGGGCTGGGGTCAGTAGAGCCCGCCCGGCGTCGCGAACCCGCCGCCCGACGGGGCGGTCGGTCGCGTCGGCGCCGCGCCGTTCTCGACAGGCGAGTCTTCCCGTTCGAACGGCAGGTCGCCGCCGCTCGCGAAGAAGAAGTCGTCGTCGCCGCCGATCACCCGGGGCGCGCGGCGCGCGTCGCCGGAGCGGAACACTTCGTAGATCACCTCGTCGCCGTCTTCCGCCGCGTCGCCGCTCCAGCGGTCCACGGCGGCGATCACGATGTCCGAGGGGGGCGCGAAGCGCTCGGAGGGGCGGTCGCGATAGAACTCCCGGAAGAACTCGGCGACGACCGGCGCGCAGAGCGTGCCGCCGAAGGCGCCGCGGCCGAGCGGGCGCGGCTCGTCGAACCCGATGAAGCAGCCGGCGGCGACCTGCGGCGTGTAGCCCACGAACCAGACGTCGCGCGCGTCGTTCGTCGTGCCGGTCTTGCCGGCGACCCGCACCGGCACGTCGGCGAAGGCCCGCGCGGCCGTGCCCCGCGTCGTCGCGCCCTCCAGCATCGAGGTGATCTGGTAGGCGGTGATCGGGTGCACCACGTGGCGCGGCCGCTCGGTCTCCGTCCGCGGCGGCCCGGCGAACGGCCCGTCGCAGCCCTCGCACCGGCGCGCGCCGTGGCGCAGGATGGTCGCGCCGTGGCGGTCCTGCACGCGGTCGAACACCGTCGGCTCGACCGCCACGCCGCCGTTCGCCAGCATCGCGTAGGCCGCCGTCAGGTCCCACAGCGTCGTCTCGCCGGCGCCGAGCGCGAAGGAGAGCAGGGGCGGCATGTCCTCGTAGACGCCGAAGCGGCGCGCATACTCGGCGACCGCATCGAGCCCGATCTCCTGAGCGAGGCGGATCGTCATCAGGTTGCGCGACATCTCCAGCCCGACGCGCATCGGCGACGGCCCGTAGAACCGGCCCGACGAATTGCGCGGCCGCCAGAGATCGCCCGACCCTGAGTCGATGACGATGGGGGCGTCGAGGATGATGGTGGAGGGGTCGTATCCCATCTCCAGCGCCGCGGCGTAGACCACCGGCTTGAACGCCGAGCCCGGCTGCCGCCGCGCCTGGGTGGCGCGGTTGAACACGGAAGCGTCGTGGTCGAAGCCGCCCTGCAGCGCCAGCACGCGGCCCGTCGCAACGTCCATGGCCATGAAGGCGCCCTGGACCTCGGGGATCTGGCGCAGCGACCAGCCGTCGCCGACGGCTTCGACGAAGACGACGTCGCCGACGCGCCAGAGGTCGCCCGGCGCGCGCGCCCGCGTCCAGCCCCGCGACTCGGAGAAGGCGAGGGAGGCGGTCGCGTCCTCGCCCTCCACGCCGATCCGGGCGCCCGTGTCGTTCACGCCGAGCACCACGGCGCGCCGCCAGCCCGCCACGCGGCGCGGCGCGTCCACCTCGCCGAAGCGGTCGCGCCAGTCGGCCTCGGTGACGTCCTCGATGCGGCCGACCGGGCCGGCCCAGCCGCGGCGTTCGCGGTCGAAGGTGATGAGCGCGCGCTGCAAGGCGCGCTCGGCGATGGCCTGCGCGTCGCGGTCGATGGTCGCGCGGATGGTCAGACCGCCGCCGAACAGCTTCTCGTCGCCGAGCCGGCGCGACAGTTGGCGGCGGATCTCCTCGGTGAAGAAACCCGGCCGTTCGGCGGTCGCGATCTGGCGCTCGACGGAATCGTCGAGCAGCGTGCGGATCGGCTCGACCTCCGCCACGGCGCGGTCGATGGACGAGATGAAGCCGTTGTCCTCCATCTGGCGCAGGACGTAGTTGCGCCGCGCCAGCGCCCGCCCGGCGTTGCGCACCGGGTGCAGCGCGCTCGGCGCCTGGGGCAGGGCGGCGAGGAAGGCGGCCTCGCCGATCGTGAGGTCCTCGAGCGCCTTGCCGAAGTAGCGCTGCGCCGCGGCGGTCACGCCGTAGGCGTTCTGCCCGAGGAAGATCTCGTTGAGGTAGAGTTCCAGGATGCGATCCTTGGAAAGCGCGCGCTCGATGCGCACCGACAGGATCGCCTCCTTGATCTTGCGCTCGATGGAGCGGTCGGACGTCAGCAGGAAGTTCTTCATCACCTGCTGGGTGATGGTCGACCCGCCCTGGATCTGCCCGCCCCCGCGCTGGATCGCCTGCAGGTTGGCGAGCGCCGCGCGCGCCACGCCTGTCGCGTCGACGCCGACGTGCGAATAGAAGTTGCGGTCCTCGGCGGCGATGAACGCGTTGCGGACGATCTCCGGGATCTCGTCGATGGGCGTGAAGATGCGCCGCTCCGAGGCGAACTCGCCAAGCAGCGCGCCGTCCCCGGAGAACACCCTGCTGAGCGTCGCGGGCTGGTATTCGGCGAGGAAGGCCGAGTCGGGCAAATCCCGGTCGTAGAGCCAGATCACCAGACCGAGGCCGCCGATCGCGGCGATCCCGGCGAGGGCGAAGAAACTGAAGAAGCCGGCGATAAGACGCAGCATAGGCTCTTTCGGCGCTCGCACGCCACTCCCTGTCGACCCACGCCGCGGCGCGGATGATCCCTATACTAATGTCGACCGCCGGGAAATGCAGCGTCACTCGGTCGATGCGACGCGTCTTTCCGCGAACCAGTCGGTCACGGCTTGCGTGATCGCGGCGACGGCGCGGGCGCGCCACGCGGGATCCTCGATGCGCGCGCGGTCGCGGGCGCTGGAGAGAAAACCGATCTCGATCAGCGCCGAAGGGATGTCCGGCGCCTTGAGGACGCGAAACCCCGCCGCGCGGTGAGGCCTGCCCGCCAGCAGATCCCCGCGCGGGAAGGCGGCGAGGATCGCGCGCGCCATGCGCTCGGCTTCGGCCAGCGTGTCGCGGCGCACGAGGTCGATCAGCGCGGCTGCGATGTCGGGGTCCTCGTCGGCGAAGGCCCCGTCGACGGCGGCGTCGGCCCGATTCTCGCGTGAGGCCAGCGCCGCCGCCTCCGCGTCGGACGCCGCCGCGGACAGGGTGTAGACCGAGACGCCCGACGCCTCGTCGCGGGGCAGGGCGTCGGCGTGGATCGAGAGGAACAGGTCGGCTCCGGCCGCGCGGGCGCGGTCGACGCGCTCGGCGAGCGACACGAACACGTCCGCGTCGCGGGTCTTGGCCACCGCGAAGCCCGCCGTGCGCAGCGCGTGCGCGAGCGCGCGGGAGAACGAAAGCGTTATGTCCTTCTCCACAAGGCCGCCGCGCACCGCGCCGGGGTCGGCGCCGCCATGGCCTGGATCGAGCACGACCGTCGGCCGCCGGTCGCGCGGGGGGCGCCCGAGAACGGGGCCGAGGCCGGGCGGCCAGCCGGCCGCAGCGCGGAACGCCGCCGCATCGGTCGGCGTCAGCGTCACGGTCACGACCCCTTCCGCGTGCGACGCCGAGGCGGCGGCCGGCGCAGCGAGGTCGATCACCAGACGCGCGCGATCCGGACCGGCGCGCCCGTGGCGCAGACCCGCCGCGACGCCCGCCGGCGCCGTCGGGCCGAGCGTGAGGCGCGCGTCGGGAAAGTCGACCACGACGCGGTAAGGCTCGGCGAGGGTGAAGACTTCCGGCGTCACCGGAGCGTCGAAGCGCAGGACGACGGTGGTGGCGCCGTCGATCGCCACCACGCGCGCCTCTCGGGCGAGGGGCCCGGCGACGGCGCGCTCCGCAACGCCGCCGATCAGCGTCAGCGCGAGGCTCCACGCCAGCATGCACGCCGTGATTCGCATCCGTTACGCTCCCAGCCGTCCACGTCTGCAAAAGCGATTGTCAATTTCCCTGCCGACCGACTACAGTGCAGTCGCTCAGGGACTGCAACCCGCGCGTGCGCGGCGCGCAAGTCTGACAACTGACGCGAATACGGGTTTCACCGGGCCGCCTTGGTCCGGCGCCGGAGAACCGCGAGCGCGCAAGCGGCGCGCGGCGGCGTCCAACGCCGAGGCGAGCACCGGCCAGACCCCGCGGACAGCACGCCGCGCTCTCATCGGCGCGGATCGACGGCGAGGGTGCGATGACGTGTCTACAGACGGACGCAGGCGAGGCGGCGGCGCGGATGCGCCGGCGCCTGAGCGCGCGCCGTTCGCACGCGCCCCTCGCCACGGGCGCATACCGACCCGCCTGCGCCGAGACGGCGCTGCGGTTCATCGAGTTTCAGGACACATGGCGAAAAAAATGCTCATCGACGCCACCCACCCGGAGGAGACCCGGGTCGTGGTGGTGGACGGCTCACGCGTCGAAGAATTCGACTTCGAGTCCATCAACAAGCGGCAACTAGCAGGCAATATTTACCTCGCGAAAGTCACGCGGGTCGAGCCTTCGCTACAGGCGGCTTTTATCGAATACGGCGGGAACCGCCACGGTTTCTTGGCCTTTTCCGAGATTCATCCGGACTATTACCAGATCCCGGTCGCGGACCGGGAGGCCTTGCTGGCGGCCGAAGAGGCGGAGAACGCCGCCGAGGACGACGAAGAGGAGAAGCCGCGCGGTCGCAGCCGCACGCGCAAGCGCGCGCCGAAACGCGCCGCGGCGGCGAAGGCGGACGCCGCGCCCGCGGGAGAATCCGCACCCGCGGCGCCCGACGAGGCGGCGACCGACGAGGGGGGGGCCGAGCCTGCGGTGGCGCAGGCCGAAGACGCTGCGGCGGCGCCGTCGACGACGGCCAACGCCGACGACGAGACGGCGGCGCAGGCTTCCGTGGGCGAGGACGTCGCGACTGAGATCGCAGTCTCCGACGCCGAGGCGGCCGGCGAAGAAACCGGCGACGACGAGGGCGAGAAGCCGCGCGACCCCGGCGCCATCGCCGAGAACGCGGGCGCCGACGCGGCCGAGCGCGTCTCGGAAGACTACGCCGCCGACGGGGAGACAGCTTCGACCGACGCCGCCGCGTCGTCCGACGCCGCCCCGAAGCCCGCGAAGCGGCGCCGGACCCGCCGCCGCAAGCCGGCGGAGGAAGCCGCGGCGGCCGCCGACACGCTCTCGGGCGAGGCGTCCGCGGACGAGGCCGGAGGTGGCGACGACGCCGACGAGGCGCCCGACGAGCAGGTCGAGACCGTCGGCGCCGACACGGTGGAGGACGAGGTGCGCCCGCGCCGCGTCCGCGCGCGCAACTACAAGATCCAGGAAGTCATCAAGGTCCGCCAGATCCTGCTGGTGCAGGTCGTCAAGGAGGAGCGCGGCAACAAGGGCGCCGCGCTGACCACCTATCTGTCGCTCGCCGGGCGCTACTGCGTGCTGATGCCGAACACCGCGCGCGGCGGCGGCATCTCGCGCAAGATCACCAACGCGGCGGACCGCAAGAAGCTGAAGGACATCGCGGGCGAGCTCGACGTGCCGA
Source organism: Paracoccaceae bacterium (assembly GCA_007693835.1). Lineage (GTDB taxonomy): Bacteria > Pseudomonadota > Alphaproteobacteria > Rhodobacterales > Rhodobacteraceae > Rubrimonas. The sequence continues at coordinate 13,620 of RECW01000155.1, forward strand.
AGGGCATGGGGCTGATCGTGCGCACCGCCGGCGCCCAGCGCACCCGCACCGAGATCAAGCGCGACTACGAGTTCCTGCTGCGCCAGTGGGAGCAGGTGCGCGAACTGACGCTGAAGTCGATCGCGCCGACGCTGATCTACGAGGAAGGCTCGCTGATCAAGCGCTCGATTCGCGACCTCTACTCCAAGGAGATCGACGAGATCCTTGTCGAGGGGGATGACGGCTATCGCGAGGCCAAGGACTACATGCGCATGCTCATGCCGAGCCATGCCAAGCATGTGCAGCCCTACCGCGAGCCCACGCCGCTGTTCATCCGCCATCAGGTCGAGAGCTACCTCGCCTCGATGTTCAACCCGGTGGTGCAGCTGAGATCCGGGGGCTACATCGTGATCGGCGTCACCGAGGCGCTGGTGGCGATCGACGTGAACTCGGGTCGCTCGACGCGCGAGGGCTCGATCGAGGACACCGCGCTCAAGACCAACCTCGAAGCGGCGGACGAGATCGCGCGCCAGCTGCGGCTCCGCGACCTTGCCGGGCTGATCGTCATCGACTTCATCGACATGGACGAGCGGCGCAACAACGCCGCCGTCGAGAAGCGCATGAAGGAGCGGCTGAAGCACGACCGCGCGCGGCTGCAGATGGGCCGCATCTCGGCCTTCGGCCTGATGGAGATGTCGCGCCAGCGCTTGCGGCCGGGGATGCTCGAAGCCTCCACCGCGCCGTGCCCGCACTGCCACGGCACCGGGCTGATCCGGTCCGCCGACAGCCTCGCCCTCGCCATCCTGCGCGAGGTCGAGGAGGAGGGCGTTCGCGGCCGCACGCAGGAGGTGAAGGTCGTCGCGCCGGTCTCGGTGGCGAACTTCCTCGTCAACCACAAGCGCGAGCATGTGGCGGCGATCGAGTTGCGCTACGGCCTCTCGGTGCTCATCGAGGGCGATCCCTCGCTGGTCAGCCCTGAACACCGCGTCGAGCGGATGAAGACGGCCACGCGGCCGGCGCCCGAGCGGCGCGCGCGCGTCAGCGCGGAGACGGCCTTCGCCGGGCTCGACGACCCCCGCGACGACGTGGACGAGGACGTCGAGGACGCCGAAGTCGTGGCGGAGGCCGCGCCGGCGAAGGCGGCGCGCGAGGAGCGCGGCGACGCGTGGCGCGATGACGGCGGCGAGGCCGCCCGCAACAAGCGCCGTAGGGGGCGCCGGGGCGGCAAGAAGCGGCGACGCGAGGACGAGGGCGACGCCGAGCGCTCGGGCGACCCGATGCCCGTGCTTGACGCGGGCGAGGCGTCGGCGCCGATGACGGTGTCCCGCTCTGCTTTCGGCGATGAGGTCGCGCCGGCGGCGGAGGTCGGCGCCGTCGCGGAGACGATCACCGAAACGGCGCTCGCGCAGGCGACCCACGAGCCTGCTTCGGCAGCCGACGAGCCTGAGCCTGTCGCCGAGCCGCCCGTCGCGGCGACCCGGCCGGAAAGCGCGCCGGTCGAGCAGGACGCGACCGCCGACCTCGCGGCCGAAGGCGACGACGAGATCGTCGCCGAGCCCGAGGCCACGGAAGCGGCGCTGGAGCAGGCTGCTCCCGTAGAGCCGGCCGAAGAAGCGCCAGACCGGCCGAAACGCACCGGATGGTGGAGTTTCGGCGCGCGCTGAGACCCACCCCGCCGCGCCATGCGCGCGGCGGGGCCCGGCCGCTACAGCAGCGTGAGCACCAGCACCTGCGGCGCGAGAATCCGCAGGCACATCACCAGCGGATACACCGTCGCGTAGGCGAGCGCCGGGGCCGGCGAGGCGCTCAGCCCGTTGGCGAAGGCGAGCGCCGGCGGGTCGGTCATCGAGCCCGCGAGCAGGCCGCACATGCTCAGGTAGTTGACGCCGTAGACCATCCGCCCGACGAAGCCGACGATCAGCAGCGGCACGAGCGTGATGGCGCCGCCGCAGGCCAGCCACAGCAGCCCGTCGCCCGCGACCAGCGTCTCGATGAAGCGGTCGCCCGCCCGGATGCCGACCACGGCCAGGAACAGCACGATGCCGAGTTCGCGGAGCGCATGATTCGCCGTCGGCGGCATGAACCAGACCAGCGGCCCGAGATTGCCGAGCCGCGCCAGCAGGATCGCCACCACCAGCGGACCGCCGGCGAGGCCGAGCTTCAGCGGCGCCGGCAGGCCCGGCGCTGCGATCGGAATGCTGCCGACCAGCACGCCGAGGGCGATGCCGACGAAGACCGCGGTGAAGTTCACCTCGCGCAACCGGCTCTCCTGCGCGCCGAGAATGCGCCGCACCGCCGCCAGCCCCTGCTTCGGGCCGACCGCCGTGACGATGTCGCCGAACTGAAGCGAGAGATCGCCGCGCGCCACCAGTTCCGTGCCCGCCCGCGTCACGCGGGAGACGCGCACCCCCTCGGTCTCGTCGAAGGCGAGGTTGCGCAGCGGCTTGCCGAGGACGCGGGTCTCCGTCACCGCCATCCGCTCCCACGCGAAGCTGGTGCCGGCGGTGGTGGTCAGTTGGGTGGGCGCCTGCTCGCCGAGGATCAGCCGCATCTGGTTCAGCTTCTCGGCCGGCCCCACGAGGTGCAGGACGTCGCCGGGCGCCATCCGCGTGTCGCGGGCGGGGACGGTCAGTTCGCCGTCCTTGAGCATGCGCGAGGCGACGATGTCGCCGTCGAACAGGCCCGGCACGTCGGCGAGCGGGCGCCCGGCGAAGTTCGGGTTGCGCACGGCGATGTTCATCGTCGGCAAGGCGTCGCCGAGCGTGCTGTTGGCCGCGTCCCACGCCTTCGCCTCCGCGCCGACGTCGATCTTCAGCGCGGCGCGCAGCAGCATCATGGTCAGCAGGATGCCGATGATCCCGAACGGATAGGCCACGGCGTAGGCGAGGCTCGGCGCGGCGAGCGCCGCGTCGTCGGCGCCGACGTCCTTCAGCGCCTGCGTCGCCGCGCCGAGGCCGGGCGTGTTGGTCACCGCGCCCGACATCAGGCCCACCAGCGCCGGCGCCTCGATTCCCACCACGAGATGCACGGCGATGGTCATGAGCACGCCGAGGGCGACCAGAGAGGCGGCGAGGGCGTTCAGCGTGAGTCCGGCGCTGCGCAGCGTCGCGAAGAAGCCGGGGCCGACCTGCACGCCGATGGTGTAGACGAACAGGATCAGCCCGAACTCGCGCACGAACTCCAGCGCCCCGGCGTCGAACGCGACGCCGAGCGCCGAGGCGACATGCCCGACCGCAAGCCCCGCGAACAGCACGCCGCCGATCCCGATGCCGACGCCGGCCACCGTGATCTTGCCGAGCGCGAGACCGGCCGCCCCGGCCAGCGCCAGCGCGATGACGACGAGCGCCACCTCCGAGAACGCCGCAGTCTCCTCGACCATGCCCAACTCCCCCGACGGTTGCGCCAAGCGACGCTTGACGCGCGCAACGCGTCAAGGCCCGTCAGGCGCCGCAGGTGCGAAAAAGGGGATGAGCGTGGCGCGTCAGGCGCGGTCGGAGAACAGCGCCCCGTCGCGGGAGAGCAGGATGGCGAAGGGTCGGAGCGCCGGGATGTTGGCGCAGACGATCATGATCATCACCGTCAGCGGCACGGCGAGGAACATGCCGACGACGCCCCAGAGCGCCCCCCAGAACATCAGCGACAGGACCACGACGAAGGTGGAGAGCTGGAGAGAGCGCCCCATCACCAGCGGCTCGACGATGTTGCCGATCGTGAACTGGATCGCGCCCAGGATGATCAGCACCGAGAGGATCTGCGCCCAGGTGTCGAACTGCACCAGCGCCACCGCCGCGACCAGCGCCACCGCGATCATCGAGCCGATGTTCGGAATGAAGTTCAGCAGGAAGGTCGACAGGCCCAGCATCTCGGCGAACGCCATGTCCGCGGCAAGCACCACGCCGTAGGTCAGGAGCCCGGTCAACGCGCTGACCAGCGTCTTGACAAGGACGTAGCGGTGCACGCTGCGGGCGATCGAGTCGATGATCTTCTCCACCGCTTGCGCGCTGCGGGGGTCGGCGACCATCAGCGTCAGCTTGCGGACGAAGTGCCCGCGCTCGGCCAGCAGGAAGCCCACGTAGATGAACACGATGATGGTGGTGACCAGCAGCGAGCCGGCCGAGCCCGCCAGCACGCGCAGATACGCCGCGGGGTTGAGGTCTGCGAAGGCGGCCTCCACGCCGTCGGCCATCTCGTCGTCGACGCGGGCGAGCAGTTCGGCGAGCACGGCCTGCGTGCGATCGATGTAGAGCGGTCCCGCCACCACCAGCGCGTCGATCTGCGCCGAGACGAGGAAGGTGAGCGCCAGCACCACGGCGGCGACGATCAGCACGCCCGCCAGCGTCGCGAGCCAGTAGGGAATGACGACCGGCCCCACGCTGCGCCCCGCCATCCAGTCGATCGCGGCGCTGGTGAGGCTGAAGATGAGCACGGCGATGACGAGCGGCACCAGGAAATCGCCGGCCTGGGCGAGCACCGCGAGACCGATGGCCGTCGCCACCATGACCGTGAACCAAAGCGGCAATTGCAGGCCGGAGACGGCCGCGCCGCCCGCCGGCCCCGCGCCGTCGGTCGGCTCCGCTTCGATCTCGTGGCGCGCGTCGTCGGGCATGGCGCAACCCTACGAGAGCCGACGCGTGGGGGAAAGCCCGCCGCCGGCAAGAAAGGCCGCGGGCGGGGCGGAGCCGCCCGCGCCCGCGACGAGGAGCCACACACTTCAAGACACGCATACAATCATGATCGTGTCGCGTTGCTATGCGCGCCGGAGCAGCGCTTCGCAAGCCAAGATGCTCATAAGTCCATGAAATACATTCTTGAGTTGCGTGTGCGTCACCCTGTTCGCCTTCAGGTGAACGCGTCGCCCCTCCTCACATCGGCTCAGGCCCGCGCGTGATCGCGGCGACGCCGGTCCGGGCGACGTCCACGAGGCCGAGCGGGCGCATCAGGTCGACGAAGGCGTCGATCTTGGCGGGCGCGCCGGTGACTTCGAAGACGAAGCTCTCCAGCGTCGAGTCCACCACGCGGGCGCGGAAGGCGTCCTTCAGGCGCAGCGCCTCGACGCGCCGGTCGCCGGCGGAGGCCACCTTGATCAGCGCCAGCTCGCGCTCGACCGCCGGTCCCTCGACCGTGAGGTCATGGACGTCGTGCACCGGGACCATGCGTCCCAGTTGCGCCTTGATCTGCTCGATCACCTGCGGCGTGCCGGTGGTGACGATGGTGATGCGGCTCTTGTGGCCGGTGTGGTCGGTTTCCGCGACCGTCAGGCTCTCGATGTTGTAGCCGCGGCCCGAAAACAGCCCGATCACCCGCGCCAGCACGCCGGGTTCGTTGTCGACCAGCACCGCGAGCGTCCGACGCACCTCGACGTCGTCGTAATGGCTGCGCAGGTCGTAGGCGCTGTGGCCCGAGGCCCCTTTGCGGATGTTGAGGGCGTTCATCGTGCGTCTCCTTCAGGCGCCAGCGCGGGCGCGACGTCGGTGGCGGCGAAGTCCTCGCCGACGAAAAGCAGCGGCGCGCCGAGCGACTGCGCCGCGTCGTAGGCGAACATGTCGCCGAAGTTCAG
>RECW01000039.1 GCA_007693835.1 Paracoccaceae bacterium
CTGAAGCGGATCTTCTCCTCGGCGGGCGCGTCCGTCGCCCGGTCCCGCACCTTCGGCCGCCGAACCGGGATCGCGCCGATCCCGGTCTGGATGCGCCGCTCCGGTCCGGCGCCGTGCAGCACGACGCGCTGGCGGCCGTCGGGCAGCCGCTCCTCGGCAAACTGGGCCACGAAGCCGGCCGCCTCGGCCTTCAGCGCCGCCATCAGCATCTGTCGCGCCCCGTCGCGCGCAATCTCCGTCAGCGGGTCGAGGATCGTCCCAGGCTGGTGAAGCTCGGTGATCTTGGTATCGTCCGTCATAGGCGTATCGCTCCTTCGGGAGGTTCTGGCAGGCTTCGACACCCGCCACGATACGCAGCCTCATCTCACCCCATCACCCAGTTTCGGCCATAGCTCTTGTCTTCAGCGTCCACCCCGTGGCGCCGCTCCAGGATCAGCAGCGCCGTGCCCGCGCGACAAGATGAACCGGGAGTTCCGGGCGGCGGTGCCGTAGACGATCGGGAGTCGAGGTCAAGGCGCTACGGTCAACTCTCGTAACCCGGCCCTTGCGCCCAGACCCAGGCGTCGGCGATCATCTGATCGAGATTGGAACGCGTCGCCCGCCAGCCAAGGTCAGTCAGCGCCTGCGAGGGATCGCAGACAAGGCGCGCCGGATCGCCGGCGCGGCGAGGTCCGAGACGCGCATGGATCGGCCTTCCGGTCACCGCGCGGGCGCGCTCGATCACCTCGCGCACCGAGTAGCCGCGCCCGACGCCCAGATTGACCGTCAGGCTTTCGCCGCCCGAAAGCAGGCGTTCGAGTCCGAGCAGATGCGCGTCGGCGAGATCTTCGACATGGAGATAGTCCCGCACACAGGCCCCGTCGGGCGTCGGATAGTCGTCGCCGTTCATGGTGATCGCCTCGCGCCGGCCGAGCGCCGCGTCAAGCACTAGCGGAATCAGGTGGGTCTCGGGGCGATGCTGTTCGCCGATCTCCGCGTCGGCGGCGGCGCCGGCGACGTTGAAGTAGCGAAAGACCACCGCGCGCAGCCCATGCGCTGCGCCAACATCGCCGATCATGCGCTCCACGGCGAGTTTCGTGGCGCCGTAGGGATTGGTTGGGCGCTGCGGGGCGTGTTCGGGGATGAGCGCAAGGTCAGGTTCGCCGTAGACGGCGGCGGTCGAAGAGAAGACCAGCCGCCGCACCCCCGCGTCGCGCATCGCCTCAAGGAGGTTGAGCGTGCCGCCGACATTGTTGCGCCAGTAACGTTCGGGATGGGCGACAGACTCCGCCACCAGCGAGAGCGCCGCGAAATGCATGACCGCTTCGGGGCGGTGCGTGGCGAAGGCCGCATCGAGCGCGGCGCGGTCGAGAAGCCCGCCCTCGACGAGGGGACCGAAGCGGACGGCGTCGCGCCAGCCTGTGCGGAAGTCGTCGAAACAGACCGGCAGGTGACCCGCCGCCGCGAGGGCGCGGCAGGCGTGGGCGCCGATGTAGCCGGCCCCGCCGGTGACGAGGACCGTAGCCATCTCAGCCCCTCCCGAAATCATCCTCAAAGCGAAGTATGTCGTCCTCCTCGAGATAGGCGCCGGTCTGCACCTCGATGATCTCGACGGGGATCTTGCCCGGGTTCGCGAGGCGGTGGACGCAGCCGAGCGGCAGGAACACCGACTCGTTCTCGCGCAGCAGGATCACCTCGTCGTCGCGGGTCACCTCCGCCGTGCCGCGCACCACCACCCAGTGCTCGGCGCGGTGGTGGTGCTTCTGGAGCGAGAGCTTCTTGCCCGGCGCGACCTGGATGCGCTTCACGCGGAAGCGGTCGCCCAGATCCATGGTCTGGTACCAGCCCCAGGGCCGATGGACCCGCGCGGGCTCCGTCGCCTCGCGCCGACCGCCGGCGGTGAGCGCCGTCACCAGCCCCTTGATCTCCTGCGCCCGGTCGAGCGGCGCGACCAGCACCGCGTCCGGCGTGTCGACCACGGCGAGGCCTTCGACGCCGATCGCGCAGACCAGACGACCGTCGCTGCGCAGATAGCTGTCGCGGCAATCAAGCGCGACGGCGTCTCCCTCCAGCGCCACGCCGCTCTCATCCTTCGGCGACTGCGCCCAGAGCTCGCGCCAGTCGCCGATGTCGGACCAGCCGAAATCCGCCTCGATCACCGCCGCGCTGGCGGTCTTCTCCATCACGCCGTAGTCGAAGGAGATCTTCGGGGCCGCCGCGAAGGCTGGCCCCAGCCGCAGCGCGCCCAGGTCGTCGGTCGCCCCGTCGAGCGCGGCGGCGGCGGCGGCGGCGGCCTCGGGCGCGAGGGCCGCGATCTCCGCGTGAGCGGCCCGCGCGCTGAAGCAGAACATGCCGCCGTTCCACAGACACCCTTCGGCGATCAGCGCCGCGGCGCGCGCGGCGTCGGGCTTCTCGACGAACGCCGCGATCCGACGCCCGCCGGACGGCAGGAGCGCGCCGGGGCGAATGTAGCCGTAGCCCGTGGCCGGCGTCGTCGGCGCAAGCCCGAAGGCGACCAGATCGCCCGCCGCCGCGGTCGTCGCCGCTCTCTCGGCGGTCGCGACGAAGCCGGCCGTGTCCGCGATCAGGTGATCCGAAGGCAGGACGAGCAACACCGCGTCTGGGTCGCGCCGCATCGACCACTCGACGGCGGCCGCGATCGCGGGCAGCGTGTCGCGCGGTTCAGGTTCGATCAGGAGGTCGACCGCGACGCCCGCGGCCGCAGCCTGTTCCGCCGCCATGAAACGCCCGCCCGCGCCTGTCACGACGAGCGGTCTCGCGAACGGCGCCTGTCCCGAGACGCGCGTCAACGTGCGTTGGAACGGAGAGCCTCCGCCGAGGATCGGAACATGCTGCTTTGCGAAATCCCGCCGCGACAGCGGCCACAGCCGCGTCCCGGACCCGCCGCACAGAATGACAGGAATGATCATCCGAACCCTCGCCGCACACACTTCAGGCGGTCTTTTATCGGGCTTGGGAGGCGGAGGATACGATATTCTCCAGGCGTCGCGCTGCGTCGGCGGCGCCCGGCGTTCAGGCCCCCGGCGCCGGAGCGATCGACCGAAGGCGCGCGTCGACGACTGATCGGCGCGCGCCGCGCTCGAGGCGGCGTGGGGTCGGGAGCGCGAAGGCGCGGCGTCGCATACAGGCCCGCCCGTTCACGCCGGCGCGCCCGGCGAAGCGGATGGCGAACCTCGGCCGAGGCGGACGACGGCGGGGTTGCCGATCGCCGCGGCCCCCGGCGGCACATCCTGCGTCACGACGCTGTTGGCGCCGACGCGCGCGTCGTCGCCGACGACGACCGCGCCGAAGATGCAGGCGCCTGCGCCGATGTCGACGCGGGCGCCGATGATCGGAATCTCGTGCAGCCGCCGCGTGTTTCGCACGCCCATGGTGGTGTTCTGACGGATCTGGACGTCGTCTCCGATGGCGCGCGCCGAGATGACGATGCCGCTGTGGTGCCAGATCCGCACCCGCCGGCCGAGCTTCACCGTGTACCAGAGCGAGATGCCGGCGAACATCTCGACGAGCTTGAACAGCGTCCAGTAGAGAGCGGTGGCCGGGGCTCGGACGATCTTGGGTTGGTCCATCCGCCAGTTGCCGAAGCGGTGCACGAAGACGGCCCAGAATCCCTGCTCGAACGGGTTGCGGCCATGGGTGCGGAAATCCTCCGCCACCACCGACCAGAAACCGAGATCGGCGGGGTTCTGGTTCGTATGGCCGCGCTCCGCGACCGGCGGGATCGCCATCGCCCGCTCGGCGGCCGCATACGCGTCGGAGAACCCGCTCATCGACGTCCGCCGCCGTCGGAGAGGCTGGCCCCTATCGGTCGACCGCCCGGCGTGGCGGCGCGACTTGAGGCCGGCGGCGGCGTCAGGCGCGCGAAGACGACCTTTGCGGCGAAATCCTGCAGGAACCGATCGGCGCCGACCACCTGCTTGCCCCGGAGCCGCCTTTGGGCGACGCCTGTCGCCATGGCGAGCAACTTGAGGGCCGCCGTCAGTCGGGTGTAGCCGGCGCCGTAATTCTTCGCGTAGAATCGGGTCCAGGACTGAAACCAGTAATCAGGCTGACGGCCTTGGCGCGCCCGGCTGTCCGCGATCCCGGTCGCCGCGCCCGCCTCGTGGCGGATGCGGGCTGCTGGCGCGTGCCAGCTCTCCCACCCGAGTCGACGGCCCTGCAACATATAGTCGATCTCCTCGAAGTAGA
>RECW01000269.1 GCA_007693835.1 Paracoccaceae bacterium
GAACACCCGCGCCGCCTTCGCGCCGCCTGCCCGCCTGTCGAGACCTGTCTCGGAAGGGTCCGCGACGAACACGCCGCCCCGCCAGGTCAACGCGATCTCCCCACCGCTGCGCGCGTAATTCGACTTCACCGTGCGCAGGACGCGCGCCTCGGCGTCGGCCTCAAAGCCGTCCGCATCCTTCAGGCGGTCGAGATAGAGCCGGCTGCGCACGCTCGCATTCCACGCCGTGGAACCGGACAATCCGCTCCCGCTCGCCATGCCGGCGACCGATGGATGCGCCAGCACCACCACCGCGCAGCCGTGCGCGATCGCGAGCCCGCGAAGTATTCCGATGAACGCGCGCGCCTGCGCTCTGTCGTTTTCAACCCCGCCAAAGTAATCCGCGAGCGTATCGAGGATCAGCACCGCGGGCCGCTCCTCGCCGAGCCGCGCGTCGAGCTCGGCGAGGAGCGGCGTCGGCGCCAGCATGTTCGACTTGCGATCCAGGGCGGCGAGGAGGGCGTCTTCGCCCGCGAGGCTGCGCAGCGTCAGGTCGCCGGCCGCGGCGAAGTCGAGGTCATCGGCGCGCAGGATCGCGTCGAGTCGCCTGTGGAGCTCGTCAACGTCGTCCTCCGCGGAAAGCACCATCGCCGGCCCCTCGCGCACGGCGCGGCCGATCCACGCCCCGCCCGTCGCCACCGCGACGGCCAGTTGCAGCGCCAGAAGCGACTTTCCGACGCCGCCATCTCCCGAAAGCAGCGTCACCGTGCGCGACGGGATCAGGTCTTCCGCCAGCCACTCGCGCGGGGGAACGTCGCGACCGTCGAGGGCGCTGGCGCGAAAGAACGCGCTCACGCGCCGCACCGAGGGCGTGACGCGCACGCGCGGCGCGTCGCGCAGCCAGCCCTCGCCGTCGTCGTCTGTCGGGCCCATGCGCCGCCTCACGCCTTCGTCACGCGGCGCATGAAGGCGCGCCGGTCGGCCTCGGGGAGCGCGCGCCAGGCGAGCGCGAGGTCGCGCCGCCAGTCGTCTCGCCCTTTGAGCCATGACGGACACGCGGGGTCGGGCGTCTCGTAGATCACGACGGCCTCGATCATCCCGGCCGGCGCGCCCGCTTCGACCCGAAGGTGATCGACGGCCTCCGCCATCGCGCGCAGCAGCCGCCGCGCCTCGGCGAGGGGCAAGTCCGCGAGCTCCGCGCCGAGCAGGGCGGCGAGCCGGAAGGCCCGGCCCCCGCCGTCCCGACAATCGTCGGTCATGCGCCGCCGGCCTCCGTCCGCGCCGCAGCGTCCTTCAGGATCGCGGCGAGCTCGCCCCGCGGGCGCGGCGGATGCCCCAGCGCGGCGAGCACGCGCTCGGCCGCGTCGATCTCGCCCGCGCACGGCTCATAGGGCGGTCGCCCGGTCGCCTCGATCGTGGCGCGGCGCGCCGCCAACGCGGCGTCGCTCGCGCGCACTTCCGGGATGGCGTGGCGCGCCAGGGCGGCGACCCGCTTGAGGGCGTCGCCGATACGCTCAGCCGCATCGCCGCAGCGAAACGCGAGACGGCGCAGGGCGGCCTGCACAGCGGCGTCGTCGGGCGACATGGGGTCGCCCCTCGCGGCCCAGGTAATCGCCGCGAGGTCTTTCGCATCGTCAAGGTCGCCCGAGTCGCTCAAAGCGTTCACGACATCAAGGATGGCGCGGCAGGCGTCGGCGGGATCGTCGGGGAGCTCGGCGACGTCGCTCATGCCGCGGCCTCCGTCTCGGCGTCGGCCAGCGTGCGGCCGCGCGGGCGGTCACGCTCCCAAGCCTCGATTTCGTCAAGGCGCCAGAACCGGAACCGCCCGAAATAGGTCGGCCGCGGAAAGTTCATCGCCGGGTTGTTCAACCAGCGATGCAGCGTCATGTCGGAAATCGGCTGTTCGCCGCCGTAGCGTTGCCGAACCGCGCGAGCAGATACCCACGTCGGTTCAATGTCTCGATGATGTTTCATCGTGGCCCCTACTGTTAGAACGTAGGAGCATGAAAGCGGATTAGCCGGCGGCGGTCACACCAGAGCTAATCGCCAAAATCAAAGTCTAGCTCTGGGGTATCGGCAACCTGCCGCCACGATGCCAGTTGCCCGCGCGGCGAGGCGGCTTTGCCGTCCGGGGTTCGGACGTCGAGAACGGCGAACAGGTCGCCAAGAAAGTCGAGGAAAGCATGTTGATCGCCGCTGCCAAGTTGGCGCGGTGCTTCCCTGCCTTTCCAGCGCAGCCACAGGGCGCGGCACACCGCGACCACGGTCACAGCGTGCCATGCTCTGCCCCGCCCCTTGGTGCGGCCCGGCCTGTATGTCGCAATCCGCCACTGCATCACGAAGGCGAGACGGTGTGTAGCTTCGCGATCGGCGACAGAAAGCCGGGCGAGGGCGCTGGGGGTCGCCAACAGCCGTGAAGCGCCGTCTAGCTGCGCCTGCCAAGCTGCAAGGTCGCTAGGCTCATCGAAGCGGATGCAGCCGCGCGGGTCAGTGCAGTAGATCTCGACAAGCACGAAGTGCCGCTCGGCGGCCTCAGGTGACAGATGGGCTGCGAGCGCGTCGTACAGTTCACGGGCGCGCATGAGTTCGGCCCGCATTGCGCCGTCAATCGTCGGGTCGGCGAGCGCGGCGACGATGCGCTGGCGCCGGCCAGTCGGTTCGTCGGTCACGCCGTCACGGCGGCCTTCGCCCGCTCGGCGAGGTTCACCACGTTGTCGCCGCGCTCGGGGTCGATCACGGCCAGCACATGCGCGGCCCACAGGTCGAGGGCGCGGCGCGTCTCGTCGGCGTAGGACCATCGGTTGTAGACGCCGGCGACGCCGGCGAACGATCCGCTCACATGGTTCAAGACGCGCTCGATCACCGGAAGGTTGACGCCGCAGCGCGCCATGCCGCTCGCCGCCGTGCGGCGCAGGTCGTGAAGCCGCCAAGGCTCGATCACCACGGCGTCGGGATCGTCGCCCGCGGCCTCGGCGTCTTCGCGGGCGAGGCGCAGCATGATCGCGTCGAGGCGCGCTTTCGCCTTGCTGTAGCCGCTCGCCGGCCGGTCGCCGGTCGTGGTGAAGACGTAGCCGGTCCCGCAGGCGATCCGCGGACAGGCCGCGAGCGTCAGCAGCGCCGGCGCGGACAGGGCGACAGGATGCTCCTTGCCGTTCTTGGCCCGCGTCGCCGGGATCGTCCAAAGCGTCTCCGTGATCTCGACGCGGCGCAGGTCGCCGGCTTCCTCGCGCCGCTGCGCCGTCAGCAGCAGGAACCGGAACAGCGGCCCGAACGGCCAGCCGAGTTCGCCCGTCGCGCGCCAGAACAGGCGCAGTTCATCATCCGACAGGACGCGCTCGCGGCTCGTCTCGACGCCGGGTCGCTTCACGCCGGCGCAGGGCGAGGCGGCGAGAATGTCGCGGCTCACGGCCCAGTTGCAGAGCTTTCGGACGGCGGCGAGCACGCGGTTCGCCATCACCGGCGATCCGCGATCCACGATGCCGTCAAGCAGGTCGATCACGTCCCGGCGCGTGATCTCGTCAAGCCGCCGCTCGCCCCATTTCGGCAGGACGTCCTTGCGGAAGATGCGCGCCGTATCGTCGGCCGTGCGGTTCTTGCTGACGTGGCGTTTCAGGAAGTCGGCGACGATGGCCTTCACCAAGTCGCGGTCGGGGTCCATGGCCTCGGCCTTCTGGCGCGCCTTCTCGGCCCGCTTCTCGGCCGCGGGATCGTCGCCCCGCTCCACCGCGGCGGCTGCGGCCTCGGCCTTCCTGCGCGCGCCGGCGAGGCTCATTTCGGGATAGGCGCCGAGCACGACTTTCTTCGGCTTGCCCCCGAGCCGATACCGGAAGGCCCAGGACTTCGCCCCGCTCGGCTGGATCACGAGATAGAGCCCCGCCGCGCCGCCGTCCGGTATCTCGCGCCGCGCCACCGGGTCGCTTTCCAGCGCCTCGATACCCCGCGCCGTGAGCGTCTTCGCCTTCGTCTTCGTCGCCATCGCCGTTACCCCTCGCCGCTGCGCCGGGTAACGGAGGGCGGTTATCCCGCGTTACCCGACGTTAGGAACATGAGGGAACATGCGGCGCAAAGCAATGATCTACCGCAAGATTTTCGTGGTGTCGCGTTATCGCTCGTTAGGTGGCGTTTCACTGATTTTCGTGACTTTTAATCAGTAGGTCCAGGGTTCGAGCCCCTGCGCGCTCACCATTTTCGC